>NZ_JBHXWI010000025.1:0-146075 GCF_042671975.1 Rhodococcus sp. NPDC127593
CTCGCAGTGGAGACGACAGCACCAGGCCCGCGCCCGAATTTGCCACCACAAGAGACGGGGCCACACGCCATGATCAACTTACGGCTGTAGTACTAGGCGGCTCCGCCACCCGTGCGCGGTTGACGAGTCCCTGGACTCGCTAACCGCTCACGGGTGCAAGCCTCTCGGACGCCTCGAGTTCGCGGACCAGCGGCAGAACGTTGGCGCCGAAGTACTCGATCTCCTCCTGGAAGTGCAGGAAACCGCCCAGGATGAGGTCGACTCCGCGACGACGGTATTCGACGATGCGCTCGGCGATCTGCTCCGGCGTACCGATCAGCTGGGAGCGGAATCCGTCGTTGTACTGGACGAGATCCTCGAACGTGGAGTCGGCCCACATCCCCGACTTGTCGGCGGTGGACGCGCCGGCCTGCTGGACGGCGGACCTGAATCCCTCGACCGCGGGCTTGTTCGCCTTCTCGATGATTTCGCGGAGGGTGTCGCGCGCTTCCTTCTCGGTGTCGCGGGCGATGATGAACCCGTTGAGCCCGAACTTCACTTCCCGGTTGTGCTCGCGCGCCACCCGTCGCACGTCGACGATCTGTTCGGTGACGCCGTCGTAGTCCTTGCCGTTGCTGAAGTACCAGTCGGAGTACCGGCCCGCGTTCTGCCTCGCGGCGGCGGAGTTGCCGCCCTGGAACAGTTCGGGGTTCGGACGGTCGGGCGTGTTCAGCGGCTTCGGCTTGAGGGTGAAGTCGTGGATGCGGTAGAAGTCGCCACGGAAGTCGACGTCGTCCTCCGTCCAGATCTTGCGGAGCACCTGCAGGAACTCGGCGCTGCGCCGGTACCGCTCGTCGTGCTCGAGCCACGGCTCCCCGAGGTGGGTGAATTCATCCTTGAACCAGCCGCTCACGACGTTGACGGCGAACCGGCCGTTCGACAGGTGGTCGGCCGTGGCGCCCAGCTTCGCCAGCACCGCGGGCTGCCACAGACCTGGGTGGACGGCAGCGATCACCTTCAACCGTTCGGTGGCCAGCAGCAGTGCGAGGCTGAAGCTGGTCGACTCGTGCTGGTACTCGGCCCCATAGCTGGCCTCGTACCGGACCTGGCTGAGCGCGTACTCGAAACCGTTGTTCTCGGCGGTCTGGGCGAGCTTCTTGTTGTACTCGTAATCCCAGCTGGTCCGCTGTTCGATGTCGGACGTGACGAGCCCGCCACTGACGTTGGGCACCCAGTAGGCGAACTTGATCTGCTCAGCGATGTGTTCGGTTGACATACCCAGCATGCAACCCGCCCATGCAGCGCACGCCCACCCTTCCGATCAGCGCGCGTACAACCCTTCACCCGGCTCGCGGGTCCGTGTGAGGTTCGACGGCATGACCGCAGTACAGGGAGATCAGGCATGACCGCCGTTCAGAGCGCCCACCGCATCAGTGACGAGGCGGAAGCCCTCGCCGTCGCTGCCGATCTCGCCACAGAATTCGCAGAGGAGGCGGCGGCTCGCGATGCCGGACGGCAACTCCCTTACGAACAGGTAGGCGCTCTCGCCGCGTCCGGGCTGCTCGCACTCGGTGTTCCCCGAGAGCACGGTGGCATCGACGCGCGGACCGAAACCCTCGCCGAAGTGTTCCGCCTTCTGGCCGAGGGCGATCCGAGCATCGCGCAGATCCCGCACAGCCACTACACGTTCCTCGAGGTGCTACGTCACCAGGGCACGCCGGCGCAGCAGGAATTCTTCTATTCCGAGGTACTCGCGGGGCGCCGGTTCGCCAACGCCCAGAGCGAGCGCGGAACGAAGACGATCGACATCGACGCCACGACGCTCACCGAGCAGGGTGGCGACTTCGTCGTCGACGGTCGCAAGTACTACAGCACGGGCGCACTGTTCGCCGACTGGATCGCGGTACGGGCCACCCTTCCGGGGACGACGACGCCGACTGGGAAGCCCGCCAAGGCCGTCGCCTACCTGCCGAGCACCGCCGCCGGGCTGTCGATCGTCGACGACTGGGACGGCATGGGGCAGAAGACCACGGCGAGCGGAACCGTCACCCTGGACGCCGCCCGGGTGCCCGCATTCCACGTCGTGCCGTTCTCCCCCATCTTCGACACACCCACCACGTACGGGTCGCAAGCCCAGATCCTGCACGCCGCCATCGACGCCGGGATCGCCACAGCAGCGCTGAACGAAGGCGTGCGATCCGCGCGTCAGGCAAGGCCCTATTTCGAGGCGGGCGTCACCGACGCCGTCGACGATCCCCTGCTGATCCAGCTGGCCGGAGAGGCGGCGGTCACCGTCCGGTCCGCAACGGCACTCCTCCGGGAGGGTGCGCGCAGCATCGACGCAGCGCGGCGCGACCTCACCCAGCAGAGCGCCGCGGTCGCCTCGATCGATGCCGCCGCAGCCAAGGTTGCCGCCGCCCGTGCGTCCCTCGAGGCGTCGAGCGTGCTGTTCGAACTGGGCGGCACCCGCAGTGCGTCGGAAACGTCCAACCTGTCGCGGTACTGGCGCGACGCCCGCACCCACACCTTGCACGACCCCACGCGGTGGAAGATCCAGCACATCGGCAGGTGGACACTGTCGGGCACCGTCCCGCCCCGCCACGGCCTGCTGTAGGGCCCTCCGGGCCTGTGCGCCTTTCTGGTTGCCGGAGCTACCAAAAAGGCGCACGGGGCGCTACGCGCCTAGATCCGCCTTCATGAGGAAGACGTTGTAGTCGGACCACGTCGACATGGTGAAGTACAGATCGTCGCCGCTCGACCACGGGTGGATGAAACCGCCGTACAGTTCCGGGTACTCGACAGCGCTGACCATCGGTGCCCCGCCGGACCAGACGCCCTGCGGCGAGTCGGACTCACGGAGAACGATCGCCGCCTGGGACGTGTCGAGGTACGCCATCTGCCACTTGCCGGTGGCCTCCTCGTAGCGCACGGACAATTCGGCGGCGGGCGCGTCCACGATCGGCGTCGCCTCCGTGTAGCCACCGACCGGCGTCCAGTTGCCGTTCTGCCAGTACTGATACGCGGACGTGTTCAGCACGTCGGCGGCCGGGACACGGGCCAGGCCGATGGCTCCGAGCCTCGTGTTGGGGGTGCCGAACATATACACGAAGTCGCCCGCCGGGACCATCGACGCGACCTGGAACTTGGTGACCCCGAAGATGTTGTCCCACTTCGCATACGGATCCTTGGTCCACGTCGAGCCACCGTCGTCCGAGTAGGCGATGCCGCCGTAGTTCGTCCACCACGTCGCGGGGATGCTGTTCCAGGTGCGGATCGACATGTAGCTCATGTACTGCCGGTTCCCGACGGCGAAACCGGAGGTCGGGATGGTGGTGATCTCCACGTTGTCGAGCTTGCGGCTGTCGAGCAGTTCCGCCGCGTGGCACCGGCTGTCCTGCACCATGCTGTCGAGGCTCATGCCGTCGGACAGGTTGCGGTCGGAGCTGAAACCGAGGACGTTGCTGCGCCAGTCGTCGCCCTGACCACCGGGCGGCTGAAATCCCTTGCCGACGGTGTCGCCGAACGCGACGGCGATCTGGTCGGGGGCGCTCTCCCACATGATGCCGAGGTCGGTGCCGTTGACCTGGTAACGCTTGTCGGTGCGACTGACGGAACCGGACCCGGTCACCTTGGCCACGCGGGTCACGTCGCCGATCTTCGGGGTTGCCGGGGCCGCGCTGCGCGGCGCCTCCTCGGTCGCCGGGTGCACGAGGGGCGGCCGCGGGGGCAACTGGATGTCGGCGCCCGGGACGGGAATGCCGAAGTGGAAGGGCGTGAACTTCACGCTGACGTCCGGAATGTTCAGCACGCTCGACAGGTTGCCCGGGGCCTTGTCGGTCTCGTCCGTGAGGTCGGGGCACGGATCGGTGCACGTGTCGGCGGGCAACGCCTGCGAGACGCGGACAGGATCCGTGACGGGAGCGGGATACGGCACCGTCGTGATCTTCGGGTACGGGATCGGAATCTCGAGCTTCTCCGGAATCAGCGAGTGCGTCTCGTTCGACACCTCGCTCGCGCAGGAACCGCTGCCGGGAATGCCGTTGGACACCGGCTCGGGTTCCGCGACGGCAGCGCTCTGGTTCGAATAGGCGATCATGCCCGAGCCGATCGCCACTGCCGCGACCGACGCGACCCACCTCTTCGACATCCCCGACCCCTCCGTCAACTCCGGCCACTCCCGGCGGGGGGAACATAACATCGCCCTTGTACGCTCGCCGGTTCCCACACGCCATACCTGGCGGTAACATTTTCGTCCCGATCCGGCGGTAGGCGCTTCGAATTTGTCTCCGTCCTGGCCGCTCTCGCCGATCCCCTGCGACTGCAGGTCGACCGCGGCATTTCCCGGATGGCCCAGCTGCGGAGATCCGACATCGCGCGGGCTCCGCCGCTCGTGCGCCTTTCTGGTAGTTCCGGCAACCAGAAAGGCGCACGGGTGCTACGCGCCTGTCCCGAACAGCATGCCCAGCAGGTAGGTGGCGGCGGCTGCGCCGTACCCGATTGCCAGCTGGCGTAGCGCCCGTTTGACCGGGGGTCCACCCGACAGCAATCCCACCACCAGACCGGTCCCGAGCAGCGCGACGCCGACCAGCGCCGCCGCGACGATGAGTGCGGCGGTGCCTTCCATGCCGAGGAGGTACGGAAGCACGGGGATCACCGCACCGGACGCGAAGAAGCAGAAACTCGCGGCGGCCGCACCGAGCCCGGTGCCGATGGCCTCGTGCTCGTCGACGGCCTCCGTACCCGAAACGGGCTCGGGCTGAACGGCTCTCCGCAGCACGTCGGCCGCGCGTTTCTCGGCGTCCTCCGCGGGCATGCCCCGCGCCCGGTACACGAGTGCGAGTTCGTTCGCGTCGACGTCGAGGAGCGGCACCGCCTCACGGGCGCCCTGCCCCGGTGCCGAAGCCTCGAGCAGTTCACGCTGTGACCGCACGGACACGTACTCGCCCGCGCCCATCGACAACGCCCCCGCGAGCAGACCGGCGAGCCCGGTCAGCAGGACGATGTGATTGTCGACGCCGCTACCGCTGATGCCGAGCACAAGGGCGAGGTTGCTGACCAGGCCGTCGTTGGCACCGAACACGGCGGCACGGAACGTGCCGGACAGACGATTTCGCCCGCGCGCCGCCAGCGCCCGCACCACCTCTTCGTGGATGCGCTCGTCCGCGCCCATGGCGTCGGTGGCGTCGACGTCCGTCGGATACGGCGACCGGGTCTCCGCACGCTGCGCGAGTGCGAGCACGAACACCGATCCGAACCGCCGGGCCAGCACACCGAGGATGCGTGTGCGGACGTCACCGCGCACGGGCTTGCCGACGTGTTCGCCGAGCAACTCGCGCCAGTGCGCCTCGTGCCGTCCCTCGGCGTCGGCGAGCGCCAGCAGAATCTCGCGTTCCTCACCGGTCCGGCGTTTCGCGAGGTCGCGGTAGACGGCCGCCTCGGCACGTTCGTCGGCGAGGTAGCGGCGCCACTTCCGGACTTCACGCGGACCGGGATCCGGTCTTGCACCAACCACCGTCAACCTCCCGATCGTCGGGGAGAAGCCTACCGACGAGTCTCTCCCCAGCGCGGCGGTTCGAGGTCAGTCCTCGGCGGCGAGAGCCTTCCCGAGTGAGTCCTCGGGTTCGGAGACCACCACGGGATCGCGTCCGGACAGGATGTCGAGGACGGCCTTCGGCCGGGCCAGCGATTCGCGCACGGTGTTCCTGACCATCGTGATCATGCGGCATTCGCAGCCGGCGTTGACTCCGGCGACGTCGATCCCGGCACCGCGACACAGCGCGACCGCGCGGGGGACGTGGAAACCCTGCGTGACGATCAGCGCCTTGGTCACTCCATACGTGTGGACGGCCCGCGCACACGTGTCGTAGGTGTCGAGCCCGTATCGGTCGCCGACGATCTTGTTGCGGTCGATGCCCTTCTCGACCAGGTATTCCGTCATTGCCGCGATCTCGTCGCCGGATCTGCCTGCGCCGTCGCCCGAGACGAGCACCGCCCGGGCCCGGCCGTCCTCTACGAGGCGGACGGCGACGTCGAGGCGCCCGGCCAGGTACTCCCGGGGTTTGCCGTCGCGCACCTGCGCACCGAGGACGATGACCACCGGCGCTTCGGGTGCGTCGTCGACGTCGTAGACGTGGCCGGAGGACTCGCGTGATATCCACACCGTCGAGGCCGCGACGACGAGGACCGCGAGCGCGCCGAGGCCCGCTCCGATGCCGACCAGTCGGCGGACGATCCGTCGTTCCCCCATGCCGTCATCAAACCACAGGCTCAGGCGACGACCGGTTCTTCCCCGGCGCGCCGCTCACGCAGTCCGGATACCAGGCACAGGCCGAGCCCGAACAGGACCCAGCAGGTCAGCACGAGCACTGCCGCACCGGCTCCGTGTCCGTCGAAGAACGCCGTCGACCGCACCATGGTTCCCGCCGCTCCGGGCGGCAGCAGCTGACCGAATGCGCCCCACCCCGACGGCAGCCACGCCGCGGAGGTCGCCAGGCCGGACAACGGGTTGGCGAGGAAGATCATGGTCACCGCGCCGAGCGCGAACCCCGCTGTGCCCAGCACGGATTCGAGCCCGAGAACGGTCAGCGAGATGGCGGCGATGCCGAGCACGACGGCGCCGGTGGTCGTCCAGTAGTTGCCGTCGACGCTTCCGAGACCGAACTGCAGAATTGCCGTCAGCACCACCCCGGCACTCACAGCGAACAGCACCGCCCCGACCACCCGCCGACCGACACTGCGCGGAAACAGCCGCACGAGCGCAAGCGCGGGGACCATTCCGCCGAAGACGAGGGGAAGCGCCAAAGCACCCAGACCGACACCGGCGGGATCATCGGCCGTCAACGGAACGACGTCCTCGACCGGAACGGGTCGTCCCGCAGTCTTGCTCATTCCCGCCGCGAGACCGTTCATCGTCTGCGCGACGGGCGCCCCACCGGCGCCGGCAGACAGGACCGTCATACCGTCCGGTGTCGCGACGATTCCGCCGACCACCTCCCGGTGTTCGATCGCCGTCCGGACCGCATCGGAGTCGGGGAAGCGCTCGGTGACGAACGCGCCCGGGTGTCCCGCGGCGAGCGCGCTGTCGATCCGGGTGACGGCCGCGTCGGGTCCGGCGACGCCCAGTCGGAGGTCGTGCGGGCCGCTGTTGACGGCGGGCAGCGCGAACGCCAGCAGCATCAGCGCGATCACCGCGGTGAGTCCCAGCACGACAGCGGTCAGTTTCACGGGATCCGCCGGGCGGTGCGCAGACGGCCCGGCGGGCTCCGTGCGCGGCTCGAGTGTCCCGGTATCCGAAGTGCTCATCGGACTCCCTTTCACTAAGTGGAGGAATTTCCTCCGGTACTTGTGGAGAATATTCCTCCGGTTATGCTGGGTTGTCAACGGAAGAGGTGGAATCGTGCGGGCAGATGCGCTGGAACGACGCAACATCCTGATCAAGGCCGCCCGCGCGGTGTTCGCCGACCGCGGGCACGATGCGCCGCTCGACGCCATCGCCGCAGAAGCGGGCGTCGGGATCGCCACCCTCTACCGGAACTTTCCGAGCCGGGACGAACTCGCCCACGCCGTTGCCCGCACGACGCTCGCCGAGGTCCGCGAACTCGCCGTCCGGGGACTGGACGAATGCCGGGACGACCCGGAGGGAGCGTGGCGGCGATTCGTCGACGCTGTGGTCGAACTGCGCATGGGAGCGTTGGTTCCCGCACTGGTCAACAGCCTCGACGAGCTGCCACCCGACGTCCGCGAATCGAGGGAGCTGACGAAGGCGACGGTCACCGACCTCATCCGCAGGCTGCAGGACGTCGGACTGGTGCGCGAGGACGTCGTGCCGCTCGAGATCATCATGGGGATCGCCATGCTCACCCGGCCTCACGTGCTGATGTTCGAGGACACGACGGCGAATCTCGTTCCGCGGCTGATCACGGTGTTCCTCGCCGGATTGCGCCCGGACGGCGCTCCGTTACCGCCGCCGATCCCCCCGGAGTCCGTTGTACTGTGACGAACATGCAGCCAGGGGGGCCTCTGCCACATCCATGGAATCACCCGCGTGCGGGTGACGATCAGCCGCCGCTGAACGGCTGGGACGTGGCGGTGTCGGCGGCCGCGCTCGTCGTCGCGGTCGCCGTCGCCAGCATCTCCGCGGTCGCGGGGCTGTTCTGGCTGCTGTTCCTGGACTACTGCCCGCCCGAGACGTGCAGCGCCGAGAACGCGTGGATCGCGGTGTGCGTGGCGCTCGCGGTCGCCGCACTCGTGACCGTGATCGGCGGCGTGGTCACGATCGCGCGCATCGCGCGGCGCACGATCGCGTGGCCGGTGGCGTGCGGAACCCTGATCCTCTGCGCGGGCGCGTGCGCGATCGGATTCGCCGGTTACGTCTCCGCGACGGGGATCTGAGCCGCCTCAGTCCGCGTGATGGTGGTCGGTCCGGCTGATCGCGACAGCCGAGACGATCACCCCGACCACCACACCGACGAGCGTGTCCACGACGCGGCTCACCGCGATGTCCGGTGCGACCGCCGAGCCGAGGCCCGTGAGCAGCAGCGCCATCGGTGTGATGGCGACGGACGCGAACGCGTAGTTCTTGATGACGACCAGTTCGGTCACGGTCTGCAGCACCACGATGACCACGACGGCCTGCCAGTACCCCATCGCCGCGGCGATCAGCCCGGCGGCGAGAACGGCGCCCGCCACATTGCCGACGAGCCGTTGAATTCCCCGCTGCACGGTCTGACTGAAGTTGAACCCCTGCATCGCGGCCATCGCACCCATCGACGCCCACAGCGGATGCTCCAATCCCAGTGCCACACAGACCCACCCGGCCAGCGCGGCGGCAGCGGCGATGCGGGCCGCGTTGACGATCCCCTCTCGCGACCGCAGCGCCCGGAGACCGTCCGCGAAGAAGCCTGCGGGCTGCGGCAGCACCGCGGTCTCCGCGGCGAACGCCGAAAGGTCGCTGCGGCGCTTCACCTTACGAAGCTCGGACTCGTGATCGACGAGCGCACGCAGGGTGTCGTGGTCGCGCTCGTGCGCCCACCGATCGACCACCGTGTCCGCTTCGGCGAGAAGTGCGAACAATTGGTGGGAGTGCCCGTCCCGGCCCCGCCCACTGTGTGCGATCACGTCACGCGCGTTGTCGATGGCCTTGCGTGCGGACGTGATCGCGGAGGCGTCGTGTGCACGCTCCAGTTCCGCGGCCGCGGCGAGTGCGCGCGCCACCGCGAGCCGGGCGGGACCGAGGGGAACGAACAGGCAGGGCGTCATGGCGGCGAGCCAGCCCACGACGACACCGATCGTCACGGCCACGACGGCCGGTCCGAGACCGGAGAGCTGGGTCGCGTGCCCGACCGCGGCGGTGGCCGCGAAGATCAGGATGACGGGCCCGGGACCGGCGATACGGAACGCCGCCAGCAGCCAGGCGGCGACTCCCGACGCCACGGACATGACCGCGATCTGCAGCCAGAGCGGCAGCCCCGCCGCACCGAGGAGCGCTCCCCCGGCGACGAATACGATGAGCGCGACACCGACGAGCCCCGTCTTGCGGGCGAGCCGCGGGTACGGCTCGTATCGACCGAACGCGGCGGTCAGCGCACCGAGTGCCGCGAAGCCCGCGAGGTTGCCGTGCCCGAGAAGACCGCCGATCACCAGCACCAGAGCCGTCGCCGCGCCCACCCGCAGCGCGGGGGCGATGGTGGCATCGGCGTTCCGGACCTCGAACGCGCGACGCCACGTCGACGGCGCCACCGAGTAGGCCAGCGCCCCACGGGAGTGATGGAGCCGGCTGAGGTCGGGTGCGTATCGAGGGGAAGCCTGCATGGCTACAGCGTACCGTATACTTCACTAGTAAAATAGTTATGAATTAGTGTGAAGTTGGTCGCTACGATGGTTTTCATGAGCACTGCCCCACGTCCGGATGAGGACTTCACCGATCGCGTTCGACGCGAATGGGCCGAGACCCATCCCGAAGTGGACACGTCACCGATCGAAGTGATGGGCCGCATCACCCGGATCGGATCCCAGGCCCTGCAGCAACTCGACCGCGCCCTGGACGCGAGCGGCGTCTCGCGCGCCGAGTTCGACGTCCTGTGTGTACTCGCCCGCAGCGATCGGCCACTGCGGGCCAGCGAGGTCACCGCCGTGACGATGCTCAGCGGCGCATCCACGACCAAGCACGTCGACCGCCTGGCCCGGCTGGGCCTCGTGGAACGACTGCCCTTCGAACGCGACGGGCGCGTCGTGCTGCTCCACCTGACCGAGTCCGGGCGGGAACTCGTCGACACCGAGTTCCCGCAGCGCGTCGAACGCGACCGGCAATTCCTCACCGGACTCGACGAGGACGAATGCGCCGTCCTGGCCGGGCTGCTCCGGCGGATCGCCGCCAACGTCGAATCCGGGATTCGCCGGTAGTTCCCCGCCCCTCACGGAATGATCTTCCGGGCCCGAAGGTCGCGGAAGATGTCGAGGAACATCTGCTCGGTCTCGACGTGACGGTGGAAACCCAGCCGGCGCGCCTTGGAACCGTCGGCGATGACGTCGTAGTCCCAGCCGAAGACGAAGTCGCCGAACGCCCACGACGAGACGTCCGAGTACGGCGTGGGCTCCAGTCCGTGCTTCGCGACGAGGCGGTTCCACACCGGCTCCTTGTCGGCCATCACGACGTCCATCGACATCGGCAGCGGCGGCGCGACGTCCAGTTCGAAGAAATCCGCGATCTTCGGCAGCATCTCGTCCCAGCGGAACAGATCCCCGTTATTGATGTTGAACGCCTGGTTGGCACACTCGGGCGTGGTCGCGGCCCAGACGGTCGCCTCCGCCAGCAATCCGGCGTCGGTCATCTCGATCAGGCTCGTGTACGCGCCGGGCTTCCCCGGAAACCGCAGCGGCACTCCGAGTTCCTTCGACATCGTGGCGTAGACGGCAATCACCAGCGCGAGATTCATCGGATTGCCGAGAGCGAATCCGCACACGACCGAGGGGCGGATCGCGGACCACGTCCAGCTCTTGCCGCGCTGACGGTCTTCGAGGAACTGCTGCTGGTCCACGTTGAACTCGGGCGGCATGTGCGGCGGATCGCTCTCGCGCGCCGGCGTCTTGAACGGTCCGAGGTGGGCGCCGTAGACCTTGTAGCCCTGCATCAGGCTGATGTGCTCGAGCCTCGCAGCCACGGGTTCTATCGCGTTCACCGTGTTGACGAGCATCGCGACGTTGGGCGCGACGAGCTCCGCCCACGACGGCCGGTCCTGGTAGGCGGCGTAGAAGATGTGGGTCGCGTCGCGCAGTTCGGCCAGCTTCTCGGCGGCGTCGCGCTCGTCGAGCAGATCGACCGCGATGTGCCGCACCCGGTCGGTGTCGGGTCCGCCTCGGCGCGACAGTCCGACAATCTCCCACTCTCCGGTCGCCTCGAGGTGGTCGATCAGATTGCCGCCGATCACGCCGCGCGCACCGACGACCACTGCCACTCTGCGCTTCGCCATCACTCACTCCTATCGGTATATCGCGAAGTTGCGATATACCGAGTGAAGCACATATATCGGAAAATCGCGATATAGCGGTACGATGGATCGTGTGAGTGAACTTCCGGACCCGACCGACCTGGCCCTGGTCTTCAAAGCGCTGTCGAACCCGACCCGCGTGCGCATCCTGCAGTGGCTGAAGGAGCCGGACAGCTTTCCCCCGCAGCTCGAACCCGCCGAAGAGGTGGGCGTGTGCCTGAAGCACATTCAGGCGAGGGCCGAGGTCTCCCAGTCGACGGCCTCGCAGTACATGGCCGCCCTACAGAGCGCGGGCCTGGTCACCAGCCATCGGATCGGCCAGTGGACCCACTACCGCCGCAACGAAGACCGGATCGCCAGGCTGGCCGATCACATCCGCACCGAACTCTGAACGAATCAGGGCATCTCCACGGTTTCGGCGCGCGCGATCTCGTCGAGCGCCCGGCGGACGTAACCGTCGGCGGGTACCTCCGCCGCACGCAGCAGATCGGCGATCACCAGGATCGCGGCCTCCACGGCACGCTCCGGTCTGCGCGGGTTCTCCTCGACGTCGGCCACACCGAGTGCACCGGTCAGCACGGTGACCAGCGAGTCGACGTCGACGGCCGGAAACCAGAGTGCCGCCGCCCGCGCGCAGCGGGTGAGAACGTCCTGGACGTCCTCCCCCGTCAGACCGTCCGGGTGCAGCGTCTCGAGTAGTTCCCGGACCACCCCCGCCAGCACCGCACCGACCTGCTCCACGGGCAGGGCCGCGAGATCCTCCGTCGCCTCGGTCAGAGCCGCCGCGTCCGACGCACGCGCCGCGACGATGGCGGCATCGAGCGCTTCGGCGATGTCACGCGCGACAGCAGGCCAATGAGTGGGCCACATCCGGTAGATCCTCTTCTCGTCTTCGTCGAACCGAAGCTCACTGTGCCATGGGGCACCGACAGTCGGCGCACGGCGCCACGGGGCACCGACAGTCAGCACAGCCGCTCGATCAGCCGCAGCGCGTCGAACGGCGCGTACCCCTTCATGTCGTTGTCGAAGTAGGCAAAACAGTCGAGGCCCTGCCCGAGCCACCTCTCGAACTTGCGCGCCCATTCGTCCAGCGCCTCGTCGGTGTAGCCGCTGGCATACAGCTCCTTGTCCCCGTGCAAGCGGGCGTAGACGAAATCGCTCGTCACCGTCTCTACGTACGGGTACCGGCCGGCCGTGTCGGCGACGACGAACGCGACGTCGTGCGCGCGGAGCAACTCCCTCGCCTCCTCCGTGTCGAAACTGGGGTGCCGAACCTCGAGCGCGTGGCGGACGGGGCGCTCGGCGTCCGTTTCTGTCCACGCCCTGTCGTCGGTGAGCTTGTCGTCGTGTCGTGACGCGAGCGTCGCGGCGTCGGTGGTCGTCCGCGGCAGTTGGTCGAAGAACGCTGCGAGACTCGTCGAATCGAACGTGAGCGTCGGGGGCAGTTGCCACAGCAGCGGTCCGAGCTTGGGGCCCAACGCGAGCACCCCGGATGCGAAGAAGTTCGCCAGCGCCGTCTCGGCACCGACCAGCCTCTTCATGTGCGTGATGTAGCGACCGCCCTTGACGGCGTACACGAAACTCTCCGGTGTCTCGTCGCGCCACTTCGCGTAACTCGTCGGTCGCTGCAGCGAATAGAAGGACCCGTTGATCTCGATGGACGTCAATCGCCCCGCGGCATAGGCCAACTCCTTGCGATGCGCCAGACCGTCCGGGTAGAAGTCACCGCGCCAACCGGGATACGTCCAGCCGGAGATACCGACGCGGGCCTCAGCCATCTCACGACCCTAGCGCCGGAACCTATTGCATGTGGCCCGTCCCGGGAGAACCATGAGAGGACCCCACAATCGAGGAGGCACTGATGCCGAGATATCTCTGGCAGGTCACGTACTCACCCGAAGGCGCGAAGGGACTACTCGCCGAAGGCGGCACCACACGACGCGACGCGATCACACAGATGGTCGAAAGCGTCGGGGGCACAGTCGAATCCTGCTACTTCGCACTGGGTGGCCGGGATCTGTTCGTGATCGGTGACGTGCCGGACGAAGTCGCGGCCGCCGCGCTCGGCATCCGCACCACCGCCTCCGGTGCGGCGAGGTCCGAATCGGTGGTGCTGCTGACGCCGGAGCAGGTGGACGACGCTGTGCGCCGGGACGCCGAGTACCGGGCGCCCGGCAGCTGACCGGCCTCCCGGCCCTGCGGTAGCGAATATCGTTCTGCAGGATGATGTGCGGCGGCGGAATCGGTCGATAGCGTCGAGCCATGTCGACTGACCAGGCAAACTCGACGTCGGTGAACACGTTCACTACCGAGTCCGCTCGCCGTGCCCTGTTCGCGTCGAGGGCGTTTCCCGCCGGCCTCGTCTCGCTCGGCGCCGCGGCAACCGGACGGTACCGCTGGGCCGCGCGGTGGCAACTCGCTGCCACCGACCCGAGCGCGCTCCTGTTCCGCGCCTGGCTGCATCAGGCCTGAGAGCCGCGAATCCGAAACACCGGAATGAATGACCACGAGGGAAGGTTGCACGCCACATGACGGAGACCACAGCAGAAACCCCGCAGCTCGGACAGTTCGGCGTCTGGCGTCACGCCGGCGGATTGGCCCCCGAGGTGGGTGCGGCAATCGAATCGGCAGGCTACGGCGCGATCTGGATCGGCGGCTCTCCGCCGGCCGACCTCGAAGTCGCCGAACGCCTGCTCGACGCGACATCCACCATCACTGTCGCGACCGGAATCGTGAACATCTGGACCGCCCCCGCCGACGAGATCGCGACCTCGTTCCACCGGATCGAGGCCCGCCATCCGGGACGCTTCCTCCTCGGCATCGGCGTCGGCCACCCCGAACAGCCCGGCCTGAACTACAGCAAGCCGTACGCCGCGCTCGTGGAGTATCTCGATGCCCTCGATGCTGCCGGTGTCCCGGCGGGACGACGCGTCCTCGCCGCGCTCGGTCCGAAGGTTCTCGAACTCTCCGCAGCCCGCGCCGCCGGCGCCCATCCGTACCTGACCACTCCGCAGCACACCCGCGAAGCGCGTGAGCTGCTGGGCCCGGGCCCGGTGATCGCGCCGGAGCAGAAGGTCGTGCTGGACACCGATCCGGAACGCGCTCGCCCCATCGGACGTTCGGCCGTCGAGAATCCGTACCTGCACCTGCGCAATTACGTGAACAACCTGAAACGGCTCGGGTACACCGACGAGCAGATCGAGAACGGCGGCAGCGACGACCTGATCGACGCGCTCGCCGCCCACGGCGACACGCAGTACGTCGCCGGCCGCCTCCGGGAACACCTGGACGCGGGCGCCGATCACGTCGCCATCCAGGTACTGCCCGCAGGCGACGATCCGGTGCCCGCCCTGCGGGAACTCGCAGGCGCGCTGGGACTCTGAGTTCTGCTAACGAAATGGTGTGATGGTGGGTACCTCATACTGGAAGGGGTTCGCCGAAACGGTCGGGGTATGGTCCCCTTCTGAACGGCAGGCAGGACTGAACGCAAGGTAGGAACTGTGCAAGAGCCAACGGCACGTCCGGTCGGCCCGTACGCTGCGGGGCCGCCACCGGCAGCCCTGACCGTGCACTCCGCGAGCCTCGATCGTTTCCGCGCCGCGGAGTTGTGGCGGGCGCTGGTCATCGGCGTGGTCGTCGTCGCCTACACACTGTTCGCGCTGGTCACCTGGCCTGTCCGACGTCGCGGCCGCACCCTCGCGGACGCGGCGTCGGAGGGCCTGGTCAACGGTTTCGAGGTGCTGGGCCCGACGTTCGTCAAGGTCGGGCAGCTGATGGCGTCGTCCTCCGGTGTGTTCCCCGCCCCGCTGGCCAACGCCTGTCTGCGATGTCTCGACGACGTGCCGCCGGTGCCCGCCGAGGAGGCCCGCCGGGTCATCGAAGCCGACCTGGGGCATCCCGTCGACGCGCTGTTCGCGTCTTTCGGCGACGTCCCCCTCGCCGCCGCCTCGGTCGCGCAGGTGCACGGCTGCGTACTCCCCGACGGCAGGGAAGCCGTCATCAAGGTGCAACGCCCCGACATCTTCCGCCGCATGGTGGTGGACCTGCGCACCGCGTACTGGGGTGCGCGGATGCTCGAGAAGCTGTTCGAGTTCTTCCGCATCGCCAACGCCACCGCCATCATCCGCGACCTCCACGCGGCCACGATGACCGAACTCAACAGTGCGGTGGAGGCCGACCGGCAGGCCCGGTTCAGGACGAACATCGGGGCGTTCGGCGACAACAAGGGCGTCACCACCCCCGAGGTGTACTGGGACTACTGCGGTCCGCACGTCATCTGCATGGAACGCATGTACGGACTGCCGCTCGACCGGTTCCCCGACCTCGTCCACATGGACACCCGCATGCTGATCCGCCGCGGCGTCAAGGTGTGGATCGAGTCCGTCGTCCTCCACGGCCCGTTTCACGGCGACGTGCACGCCGGCAACCTATGGGTCCTCGACGACGGACGCATCGCGATGCTCGACTTCGGCATCGTCGGTGAGCTTCCCGAGTCGTGGCGGCAGATCCTGCGCGACATGTTCTACGCGACCCTGATCGACGGCGACTTCTCCCGCATGGCCCGCGGAATCCGGAGCCTCGGCTACGCGACGGACAACGACGCCACCGACGACGAGATCGGACTCCAGGTGGCCGCCGCCCTGGCACCGCTGCTGGGCCGGGACCTCGGCGAGCTGCGACTCAGCGAACTCATCATGGCGCTCATCGGCATCGGCAAGAAATGGGGCGTCGCCAGCCCCGAGGAACTCGTCCTGTTCGGGAAGCAACTCGGCTACTTCGAGCGGTACGCCACGGAACTCGCACCCGGCTGGGTGATCGGGCAGGACCTGTTCCTGTTCCGCAACGTCTTCCCGGACGCCGTCGCCGCGAAGGCCCTCGAACTCGGGGTCGAACTGCCGGACGAGTGACGGCGGGGGATTTATTGCCCGGTCAAGGAGTCCAGCACCGAGGCTCGATGGAGGGGGTGGTCCGGGAGCCGGTCGGGTGTGAGGATCCAGTCGTTGCCCGTCCACGGGTCGGAGACGGTGAGGACCCCCGACGTCGGAACCTGTTGCGCGATACGTTCGAGCACCGCGACGCCCGGATCCGAATCCGCGGAGGCACTGTCGCCGACGATGATCAGCGACGTCCCGACCGCGGGACCGTGATCGGCGAGGTGCACGATGCGGGCGGCGTCCTCGGCGCCGTACCCGTGCGGGAAGTCGCCCAGGATCACCAGCCGCGGCTCCGGCACCGTGTCGCGGATTCCGCTGCGGGCCGCCATTTCTGCGAGGTCGACGCTCTCGGACAGCGCGGTGAGTCGGGCGGTGATGTCCGACGCCGAGGACACGACGGGCGAGGCCAGCAGAGCACCGAGGGGTTCGGTGAACGTGCGCAAGGTTCCGCTGAGGTCGACCACCTCCAACCGCTGTGCCGCCGCAGGTGACGCCACCAGCATGCGCGCCGCCAGCGCCGCGACCACCGGTGCGGCCTCGGCCGGTTCGCCGACGATCCAGAGCGGACGCCCCAACGGGTGATGGACGCAGAACGGCACCCGCAGCTCACCGAGGTCGGGTGCGGACAACTCGCCGAGCCGCAGTCCGTCCGTCACTGCCCTGCTCGTGACCGGGTTCGTCCAGGCGGCGGATTCGAAGGTGGCCAGCGACCGGGGCAGCAGCGGGTCGATGACGCGGAGTTCGTCGGCCAGTTGCGAAGTCTCGCCGTCGAATTTGCGCTGCGCCTCGGCGACGAGGGCATCGCACCGCTCCTGCGCCCTGGCCTGTGATTGCACGACCACGGGACTGTTGCGCGTGGACGGGTCGGCCACCGACTCGGACAGTTCGTCGTCCAGCCGCGCCTGCGCGTAGTCGCGAGAGGATCGGAACGAGGCCGCCGACCGGGCAGCGTCCTCGAAGATCATCCACGCCCTCTCGAACGAGTGGGCCGGGTCGAGCGGTATGCCCGCCGGACCGGGCATCGCCGGAATCTCCTCGGCGACAGGGTGTGCGGGTTCGTCCACCTCGACGCCGTGCCGGGTGACGAGTTCGGCGAGGCCGCCGTCGCATCCCTGCCCGACGGCCCGTACCTTCCAGTCGGTACCGCGCCGATAGATCTCGAGGCAGATCGCGGCTGCTTCGGAACCGACCAGCGGGACGTCGAAAACGACCAGGGGACGTTCATTTTCGTCGGTGAGGGTGGCCGACAGCCCCTCCCTGGCCAGCGTCGACGGACCGTTCGGGGATGCCGGATCGACACTGACCACGCAGAGCACGCCGGCCGCAGCGGCGTCCACCTCGTCCAACTGCAGCCGGACCGTTCCGTCCGCGTCGAGTTCTACCCCGGCGGCCCGCCGCTGGTTGTAGAACACGAAATGGTCCGACGACAGCGTGCGGAGATCGCCGTCCACGATCAACGCCGAGACGTCGATCGGCGTCGCATCGACCGCGCGGAAACGCAGTGCGCGCGACGGCAGCGGGGCGTTCTGGCCCGGAACGAGGTGGACCGTCACCGCCGCCCCTAGACGCCGAGGAAGCGGGCGAGTTGAGGCGCGGCCTCACCGGCGTGCTTGGCCTGAATGCCTTCACCGATGGCCTGCAGCTTCCATTCGCCGCCCACCCGGTACACCTTGGCCATCACCATTCCGGTGAACGGCATCCCGCCCTGCAGCGTGAACCGGGCGAGTTCGGCCGACGACGTGGTGTCCACCAAGCGGCAGAAGGCGTTCTTCACCTGCTCGAACGTGTGCCCGCGGTACGACGTGACGATGAACACGATGGTCGAGACGTGCGGCGGAATGCGGGTGAGATCCACGAGGATCACCTCGTCGTCGCCGGCGCCCTCGCCGGTGAGGTTGTCGCCCTGATGCCGGATCGACCCGTCCTTCGACGTCAGCTGGCCGTAGTAGGCGACGTCGACCATGTTGTTGTCCGCGAACAGAACCGCCGACGCGTCGAGGTCGACGTTGGCGGAACGGTTCCCGAACATGCCGCGCTTCTCGATCGGGTCCCAGCCGAGTCCCATCTGGATGTACGTCAGCGCGACGCCACCGTCCTTGCGGAGCGTGACCTTCTGGCCCTTGGACAGGCTGACCGGTCGCGACTTGGTGAGACTGACCTCGGCCGGAGCGGCGGGCGCGGCAGGTGCAGCGGGAGCCGGCGGTGCAGCGGGCGCGACGGGCGCGGCCGGCGGCGGGTAGGCGGCCTGCGGTGCCGGTGTGGGCGCGGGCGGCTGCTGAACGGGAGCGGCGGCGGGTGCGGGAGCGTCGTCGACGGACACGCCGTGATCGGTGACGAGCGCGGCGAACCCGCCGGCGTAGCCCTGCCCGACGGCCCGCACCTTCCAGGCGCCCTGGCGTCGGTACAGCTCGAGCGCGATGACGATCGATTCGGAGTTCAGTCCCTCGATCTTGTATTCGTACAGCGAGTTTCCGGCGCCGTCGGACACCCGGGCGGTCGGCGGCGCGGAGCGCCCGAAGTTACTGGTGGCGTCGTCGAGGGTGATGACCGCCCGCACCTGGGCGATGTCGGCCGGCACCGCGCCGAGAGACACCTTCAGCGACGCTGCCTGTCCGGTGGCTCCGGGGACGAGCTGCACGCCGGGACCGGTCGGCTGGTTGAAGAAGACGAAGTCGGCGTCCGAGCGGACCTTCCCCGAGTCCGCGACGAGCAGCGCGGACAGGTCGGCGGCGGCCGTCAGTTCGAGGGAGACGATGACGTCGTCGACGCTCAGCGGGCCGTTCTGACCCTTGGCTAGCGGAGTGGACACTGCGGTGGTTCCTTCACTGTGGGAGCGTCGGGTTTGTCCCGTTTGGCCTGTTTGCCTACAACCTACAAAAGAGAGCCGACGGCCGTCGTCCCCGCACCCCGCCCGAGACGGTCCGCGAACCAGCGCAGGATCTCCTCACCAGCGGCGATACCGCTGCTTCCGGTGACCGACAGGGTCGGATGCTGCCAGTCGATGGTTTCGAGTTCGCCGTGCCGGGGGCGGATGGCGGCGTCGGCGGCACGGAGCATATTGGCGTCGAGTGCCCCGTCCCCGGCCGCCAGCACGGGCGCTTCCGGCTCGAGCACACCGTCGTCGACGAGCCTCGAACGGACCTCCGCGACCGCACGGCTCTTGCACACCGCATCGGGCATTGTGTAGATCTTGCGGCCCTGCCGGGACGCTCCCCATCCCCGATCTACGCACCAGGCGTTCCACTCCTCCACGAAGCCGGCCGGCATCGCGTCGAGGTCCACGACCAGGTAGGAGAACAACTCGTCGGCCACCCGGGACGAACGCACCCAGCGGTCGTCGATCCGGCGGCTCAGCTCGGCGCCGACCTCCACCAGCGAGGCTCCACCGTCGGCCATCGCGACGTCGACACCCGACCGCCACCGCGCATCGGGCACCCCGTCGACGAGGATGTTGCCGCCGTTGGTCGTGATCGCGTACCGCCACGGCGCCCCCGGCAGATCGATGCGCTGGAACTGTGCGACGGTGCGCGTGGTGGTGGGCACGACGACGGCGGACGCGGTGAGCTTCCGCAGCATGGCCTCGGCGGCCGACGTGACGTAGGACAGCGGTTTGCCGTCGTACACCTCGACGCACAGCAGGTCCTGGTCGCCGGGCCGCTCGGCCACGTCGCTCTCGGTGACGGCGAGTTCCATGGCCCCGCGCGAGTAGATCATGGTGCGGTCGAGGTCGGTCGCGATCAGCGCGGTCATGTCACATCCTTGATCAGGCCCATACACGAATACGCCAGGCCGGGAACCTCTTCGACGGGGACCGAACGCGCGGCGGCGAGTAGCCGGATGTGCGCGTGCTCCGGGGCGTCGAGGTCGCGGACGAGCACCCGCCACGGCACGCGGCGCAGCAGCACCCGGGTGGTCTCGCCGACGCCGGGCTTCACGAAGTTCACACTCGAGATCCCGTACTGCTCCCGGACCGCTTCGACGGACTTCCAGCCGTCCCAGGTGGGGGTCCGGTCCGACCGCAGCAAGCCTTCGACGTCGCCGGGAACGTGCTCGCGTACGTCCCCGAAGGACGCGCTGACGGAATCGAGGAGGTGATTGGACACGTCCTCGCCCGCGAGGTGCGCGTAGAACTTGGCGCCGTGGAAGTCGCCGGGGCCGATCAGCGTGTCGTTGAGGACGGTCCGCGACACCAGACCCGACACGGTGGAGTTCAGGCACGCGGAGGCGATCAGGAAGTCGTCGCGGGTGCCGAACGTGCGGACGCAGTGCCCGGGATCGGCGAGGACGGCGAGGTCGTCGTCGAATTCGGCGCCACCGGCTTCGCGGTACTCGGCAAGCGCCTGCGACAACTCGCGGGCGATGGCGCCCTTGCCCGTCCAGCCGTCGACGAACACCACGTTCTTCGAGTCGTGATGCCGCGCAAGGTAGTCGAGCGCGACGGCGTCGATCCCCCGGTCCCGGACGATGGAGACGGCGTAGTGCGGCAGCGTCAACCCGTGGACGTCCCGCGCCCAGCGGCGCATGAGCACACCCACCGGGGTTCCCGCACGCGCCAGCGACACGAGCGTGACGTCGCGGCCCCGCTCGGCCAGCACGAGGTCGGTGACCGTCCCCACCGCCCGCGCCAGCCGGATGGAGCTGTCCTGCAGCACCTTCTCGAACAGCTCGCGGTACTCCGCGTCGGGCTGGTACTCGATGGGCAGCGTCTCCGCGTAGTGGGCTTCACCCGACTGGATGCGGCGCTCCCGCTCGGCGACTTCGGCTTCGAGGTCCACGTGCGACAGGTCTGTGAGCAGCCAGCCCACCTCATCGGCGGCGTACGAACCGAACGCCGGACCGGTCAGCGGCGCCGTCATGTCGACGCTCCCGCACGTGCGGCCCGCAGCGACAGCGGGTCGGCGCCGGACACGACGGCCAGGAGCACATCCGTCCCCGACGCCGTGAGGACGTCGAGGAGTCCGCCGGCTACCGTGAGCCGCTCGGTGTCGGCCGCGGCGTCGATCACCGCGACCACGACGGCGTCCTCGTCCGGCCACTGCGCGTTGTAGACGAAACGCGGCTGCTCTTCCCCGATCTCGGGCGCCGCGAAGCGGAATCCGCGGCGCAGCGGGTATCCCGGCCGGTCGAGCACGTAGGCGGGTGACCGCGTCGTCGTCTGGAATCGTACCCGGAAACCGGACGCGGACAGCGCGTCCGCGAGTCGCAACGGCAGGTACATCAGCTCTTCGTGTCCGACGACGATCACCGGACGCTGCGGGTCGAGCCGGTCCCGGAGCACCGCGGCCCCCGACGCGACGGCGGCGTCGAACTCCTCGGTGTCCTCCCGCAGGAACCCGTGACGACCACCTTCCGGAACTGCTGCGGGCCACGGTATGTCGGCGCGCTCGACGGTCCCGGTTCGCTCACCGACGGGGTTGAGCACCGGATCCGGGAGGGCACCGACCGAGTCGATCAGGCCGTCGGGAAGCTCGGTGCGTCCCACCGCCAGACTCACGCTGTCGATCCGCACCCCCAGTTCGGCGGCTGCGGCGTCGACGGCGTCCCGGTGGCCCTGCTCGCGCATGTCGACGAGCGACGCCACGACGTAACGGCTGCGGGGGTTCTGCCGGTGCAGCGCGCGGATTGCGTCGACGGCGGTGGCGCCGGTGGAAATCTCGTCGTCCACGAGGACGAGCGGGCGATCGCCCGTGAACAACTCGACGGACGTCGGCTGCAGCTGGTGACTGGTCGCGTGCGAGTGCCCCTCCTCGAACCCGGCGGACGTCCCGATCTCGGGGACGTCCCGGCGCGTGGAGTGCAGGTAACAGCGGGCGCGCAGCCGGGCCGCGACACAATGCCCCAGACCTGTTGCGGTCTCCGCGAATCCGAGCACGACGGGATCTGCATCCGGTCCGAGAACGTCGGCGACCAGATCGCCGAGGCGGTCGCCTGCGCCGATCACGGCACCCGGGTCGGTGGGCACGTGCTTGCCGAGGACCGTCGAGACGAGCAGGTGGGCACGTCGCGGGTTGCGCCGCAGGCCGGGCTCGACGAGTTCGGGGATGGTCAGCCCCGCGCCCGAACCCACGTGGGCGAGCGTCAGCCCCAGATGTTCCGTGGCCCAGGGCACTGCGCGCACGGCAGTGGGTGAGCTCATCGGACGGCCAGTGCGGTCAGTAGATCCACGAACGTGATTCCCTCGTTTGTCACGCCGAACACCTTCGCCCGGACAAGTGTCTTCTCGGCCCAGCTGCGGTGCGGGCGC
Organism: Rhodococcus sp. NPDC127593; assembly: GCF_042671975.1. Classification (NCBI taxonomy): domain Bacteria; kingdom Bacillati; phylum Actinomycetota; class Actinomycetes; order Mycobacteriales; family Nocardiaceae; genus Rhodococcus; species Rhodococcus sp. NPDC127593. The sequence continues at coordinate 22,644 of NZ_JBHXWI010000025.1, forward strand.
ATTTCGTTCATCTTGTTGCGATATCCCGACGCCTGGACGCCGCCGACGCTCTCGGCGCCGAGAATGTCGAGCGCATCGTGGTACTCCTCGTGCGTCACCGCGGACAGGGCGTGCACGGCCGCGACGTGGGTCGGGTGGATGACCGTCTTGCCCTGGATGCCGTTCGCGCGGTCGAGGGCGATCTCCCGCAGCAGACCGTCCAGATCCCGGCTTACCAGCTGCTGACGGAACCGCACCTCGTTGTGCTCCTCGAACGGCGTGGCGCGCAGGGTCGGCCGAAACATTCGCTCGTGGTCGGCGAAGTACTCCCACACGGGACCGGTGATGACGTGTCCGGTGTCGTCGGCACGGCCCAGGAAGTTGACGATGCCGGCAATCGCGTCCGCGACCACCCGCACGTCGTAGATCGTCAGGTCGCGGTCGCGGCGGATACCGAACGTGGCACACATGTCGGTGGCGCCGATGCGCACGGCGAGGATCCGCTCGCGGTGTTCGACGAGCAGTTCACCGATGTTCGCGAGTTCGTCGTCGCGGGTCTCGCGGTGCACCAGCGCCGGTGATTCGAGCACCGGCATCGCGTACAGGTGCTTGCCGAGCCGCTTCGACGCTGCGGCCAGCTCGTCGAGGAATGCACCACCCGTCGCACTTCCGAACTTCGGAATCACGAACCCGGACAGCACCTCGACGCCGGTGGTCAGCAGGTCGGCGATCCGCCGAAGGTCCTCGGCGGCCCGCACCCGGACGAACAGCTGCATCCGCGCACCACCGTGGACCGCGAGCCGATCGAGTGCGTCGACGGCGTTGAGTAGCGCCGCTTCCACCTGGTCGTCGGCCACCGCGTCCTCGAGGTCGAGGACCATCGAGCAGACACCGTCACCGGACCGGCGAAGGATGGTGTCCGCGAGATCGGACCTCGTCGCAGGCACGTACAGCGTCGCGCCCAGCGCGACGGCAAGCACCGTTCGATCCTCGTCCGGCCCGAGCGCCTGCGGAGCGTGCAGGAACAGCCGGCCGTGCGTCTCGGGATCGAGGTGGTGGAAGTGCCGTACATGCCGCACAGCCGTCATATTTTCGCTAATGCTCATCGTCCCCCCGTGTCATCGCTGCCCTATGTGTCCTCTCATCTTCTGAACCACCTCGGCAATGAACGCCGACACGGCATCGAGCTGGGCGACGTACGCCCAGTAGTCGGGATGCCTCCCGGTCAGTGTCCCTGCAATTCGGTCTATCCGCTCGAGCTGAGCGTCGAGGACCGACCCCCATTCCCGCACGAGCCCACGATTGACAGCCAACATCTGGGCGTCGCGCAGGCGAAATCTGATCTCGTTTTCCTTCGCCCGCGGGTTCTCGCGGACCTGCCGCAGCAACAGCAGACGATCGGTGACGCCGTCGACGTTCGCCTCGGCGTCGACCAGATGGGTCCGCGCCGCGGCGGTCAGATCCAGCGCCCCTTCCGGATTACCCGCGGTCAGAGCCTTCTGCGCCTGCTGCAGATCGGTCTGCGCCTGCTCGATGTGCCTGCGGCTCTCGCGGTCGTTGTGGACGAGATCCGCCGAACTGGCCGCGTTGAACTCGCGCAGCAGAGCGGAGTAGGCGGGCGCGAGCCGTTCCGCCCGAGTCTGCACCGCGGCGATCCTCGTCGTCACCGACGACACGGCGTGAGCGGCGTCCAGCTCCTTGGACGGGGCCGCGGCCAGTGCCTTCTCGAGCGTCGCCGACTCCTCCCGCACGCGCGCCGCCGCTTCGCGGATCGGGTTGGCCCCACGGGCGCCCTGCAGCGCCACGACGGCCGCGTCGAGTGCCGCTCCCCGGTCGCGCACCGACGGGTAGCCGGCGTACGCAGCGCCCTCGGTCTGCACCCGCTGCTGCGCCGCGGAGGCGACCTGAAGCGCCTGCTGGGCGACCTGGGGAACGGCCGCCAGCATCGCGGTCGACTCCTCGAGATGGCCTCGATGTGTGCGATAGAACTCGTCGAGGGACTGCGTCGCAGCCACCAACTGCCGCGTCACCTGCTCGTACGCGGCGGCCGCTGCGGGTGACTGCACGTTCTCGAACTGATCTTCCGCCGCCAGATATGCCGTCGCGGCCTGGTAGCACCCGTTACGAACCGGTTCCCAGGCCCGCCGGATTCCGCGTTCCGGAGTCAGCTGTCCGGAGGCGTCCACGGCCGCGGCGGCGATGCTCTGCCGGTTGTCCATATCGAGAAACGCTGCGACCATCGTGTCGTGGGCGCGACGAGCCGAGTCGTCGCCCCGGGCTCTTCCTCGGAAGCGTCCCGCCCATCCGCTCGTCACGTCCTGAATCGTACTGGTCGGGCCGACAACCCCGAGTGGTCCGGAATTGCCTGTGGACAAACCTGTGGACAGTTCGCGGGATGGGACAAGTCGGACAAATTCATTATCGTGGTGGTGCACGACGAACCCGGAACTTCGACAGTTGTCGAGGGTCCACCCACCTCCTCTCGAAAGGACCCCTGAATGGGCGTCAGCTTGACCAAGGGCGGCAATGTTTCTCTCACGAAGGAGGCCCCGAACCTGACCGCGGTGGCTGTCGGACTCGGATGGGATGCCCGCTCGACCACCGGCACCGATTTCGACCTCGACGCCAGCGCCATCGGTGCAGGTGCCGACAAGAAGGTCGTGTCGGACCAGCACTTCGTGTTCTTCAACAACCTGCGCTCCCCCGACGGCTCGATCGAGCACATCGGCGACAACACCACCGGTGAGGGCGAGGGCGACGACGAGGTGATCAACGTCAACCTGGCGGCGGTCCCCGCGAACATCGAGAGCATCCTGTTCCCCGTCTCGATCTACGATGCGGAGACGCGTTCGCAGTCGTTCGGTCAGGTGCGCAACGCCTACATCCGCGTCGTCGACCAGGCCAACGGCAACGAGCTCGCCCGCTACGACCTGTCCGAGGACGCGTCGACGGAGACCGCTATGGTCTTCGGCGAGCTGTACCGCAACGGCGCGGAGTGGAAGTTCCGCGCCATCGGCCAGGGCTATGCGTCCGGGCTGGCCGGGATCGCCCGCGACTACGGCGTCAACGTCTGACAGTCGTCACGTTCTCCAGCCGGGGGAGGGTTTTCACGGCCCTGACGTGAAACCCTCCCCCGGTGTTCGTCCACCTGCAGTAGCCACCCTGCATGCCCACTAGAGAAAGGCCACGCTTCGTGGTTCTGCGAATATTCGGTCTCTCCTTCGCGGTGACGGTGATTTCCCTCATCGTCGCGGCGATCTACGGAGGCCCCCAGGCCGTCCTCCTCGTGGTGATCCTGTCGATCCTCGAGATCTCGCTGTCCTTCGACAACGCCGTCATCAACGCCACCGTGCTGCGCCGGATGAGCGAGTTCTGGCAGAAGATCTTCCTCACCGTCGGCATCGTCATCGCGGTGTTCGGCATGCGCCTGGTCTTCCCCCTCGTCATCGTGTGGCTCGCGTCCGGCCTCGGCCCCGTCGCCGCCCTCGACCTGGCCCTCAACCCGCCTGCCGACGGCGCCGCGTACTTCCCCGACGGCAGCGCCAGCTACGAAACCCTGCTCACCGACGCGCACCCGCAGATCGCGGCGTTCGGCGGCATGTTCCTGCTGATGCTGTTCCTCGGCTTCATCCTGGAAGAGCGTGAGATCACCTGGCTGTCCTGGCTGGAGAAGCCCCTCGCCCGCGCGGGCAAGCTCGACCAGCTGGCCGTCATCATCGCCGGCGCCCTGCTGCTGATCACCGCCGCGTACATCGCCCCCGAGGACACGGTCTCCACGGTGATGATCGCCGGCGTCCTCGGCATGGTCACCTACATCGCCGTCAACGGTCTCGGTGAGCTGTTCAACACTCCCGAGGAAGACGAAGACGGCGAACCGGTCGAAGGGTCCAAGGGCGGACCGACCGAGCTGGCCAAGGCCACCGGTAAGGCCGGGTTCTTCCTGTTCATGTACCTCGAGGTCCTCGACGCGTCGTTCTCCTTCGACGGTGTGATCGGCGCGTTCGCGATCACGTCCGACCCGATCATCATCGCCCTCGGCCTCGGGTTCGTCGGCGCGATGTTCGTCCGTTCCATCACGGTGTTCCTGGTCCGCAAGGGCACCCTGTCGGACTACGTGTACCTCGAGCACGGCGCCCACTGGGCCATCGGCGCACTGGCCGTGATCCTGCTGGTGTCCATCGGCTACCACGTCAACGAGAACGTCACCGGACTCGTCGGCGTCGCCCTCATCGGTGCCGCCTTCATCTCCAGCATCGTCCGCAATCGCAAGGCCGTCGCGACGGCCGGCGAAGCGGAAGACGACGTGGACGAGCAGAAACCGGTGTCCGTCGGCTAGGTTCTGCCTGTACTCACATCCAGCGGCAGTGCTCGTGACTCGGTCACGGGCACTGCCGCTCGACACTGGAAAGGGCACCCATGGGGCGGCTGCTCGACAAGTCGAAGAAGGTGGTGGAGGCGCAGCTCGCCGGAACCACCATCCGGGCGATACAGGGTTCGATGATCGCCTACGAGGGCAATGTCAGTTTCAAGTCGGCAGGTTTCGGTGGCGGTGACGGTGTGCTCGCCGGAATGAAGAGGCGTGCCACGGGCGAGGCGCTGTCGCTGATGGAATGCTCCGGCCACGGTGTCGTGTACCTCGCGGTGGGCGGTCAGTACGTCTCCGTCGTCGACCTGGCGAACGAGACCCTACAGGTGGAGTCGCAGCAGCTGCTCGCCTTGAGCGGCAACCTGAACACCAACGTCACGTTCACCGGACTGCGCGGCGGGGTCGGCGGTCAGGGCCTGTTCACCACGACCGTCTCCGGGCAGGGTCAGGTGGCACTGCTGTCGGCCGGCGGGCCGCTCATCCACCTCGAGGTGTCGCCGCAGTACCCGCTGGTGGTCGATCCCGACGCGTTCGTCTCGGCGCGCGGACAGGTGACGCAGTCGTTCGTGACCGACGTGTCGTGGCGCAACGCCGTCGGGCAGGGCAACGGTGAGGCCTTCTCCCTCAAGTGGGACGGTCACGGCGTCGTCTCCATTCAACCGGCAGAGCGGTGAGCCCCATGGTCTTCTCGAAAGTGAACTCGAAGGTCGTCAAGGTCGACGTCGGCGCCGCCGGCGGTGTGGTGGCCCGCACCGGCGCGATGCTGTTCTACACGGGCCAGGTCCAGTTCACGCCGCATCAGGTTCCGGGTTCCCAGTCCATGGCGGGCATGGGTGGATTCACCCGGATGGCCGGACGCATGATGCAGGGCGAGCACGAACGCACGATGCTCGCGCAGGGGCAGGGCGAGGTGCACTACGGTCACGCCGGGCTCGAGGTGCATGTCGTCGACATGTCGCAGGGCGGTGCGCTGTGCGTCGAGGCGTCCCGGTTGCTCGCTCACAATGCGGGACTGCAGAGTTCGGTGATCTCCGTGACGAGTCAGGGCGGTGGCGGCGGGCGCGGCATGCTCGGTGCCCTGCGCGGCGCGGCGGCAGGCGCCCTCTCCGGTACCGGCATGTTCACGACGCAGCTGTCCGGGTACGGGTCGGCGGTACTCCTCGCGCACGGCGGCTTTATCGAATTGCCTGTGGGCGGGCCGAATCCGGTCTTCGTCGACCCTGACGCATTCGTCGGCACGTACGGGAGCGTCCAGGTGGAACTGAAATCCGCCGTCGGCTGGCGTGAGGCCATGGGCCGCGGTGTCGGGGAAGCGATGCAATTGCAGTGCACGGGTCAGGGCATCGTCTACGTTCAGGCTTCGGAGGAGAAACTGTGACCGCCATCCACAATCCGTCGACTCTCGGCGCCAGCGACAACATTCCCGACAACAGCTACGCGTTCTGCATCGACCTCACCGCGCCCTGGTTCATCCGCAAGGGTGCGATGATCGCCTACTACGGGCAGATGCAGTTCCAGGCACTGACCCACGGATTGCACGGCGCCGCACTGCACATGGTCGCCAACCAGTTCTCGGCGCCGCTGTACATGGGCGACTATGCGGTGGCCGAAGGATTCGGGAAGCTGATCATCGGCGACCGCGGTTACGACATCAACTCGTACGATCTCGACGACGGCAACCTCACCATCCGGGCGTCGAATCTCCTTGCGTTCGAGCCGGGTCTGGCCCTGAACCAGTCCATCGTGCCCGGCTTCCTGACGCTCATCGGGACCGGCAAGTTCCTGGCGTCGTCCAACGGCCCGGTGATGTTCGCCGAGCCGCCGCTGCGGATCGACCCCGAGGCACTCGTCGGGTGGGCCGACTGCCCGTCCCCGAGCCACCATTACGATCAGGGGTGGATCAGCAACTTCCTCGCGGCGGGCGCCCACATGATGGGAATCAACTCCGGGGAGGAACGGCAGTTCGACTTCACCGGCGCCGGAACGGTTCTGATCCAGTCGAGCGAGAAGGTTCTCAGCGACACGCATGTCGTGCGCAGCATCGAGGGTCAGATCCACGGCATCACCCCGAGTGGTCTGCAACGGCTCAACGGCGTGATCGCCGCCAAGCTCGCGGAGCAGCCCCGCTGACACTCAGGAGATTGACAGGCTGAGCGAAGAGTTGTGGCAGGGACGGGGAGCAATCTGAATTGTGTCAGGAAGTTCTGACACCGCATCCGATACGTTCCAGGAGGAACCGCATGAAGTCCATCGTGACCAAGGCCGTCGCAACCGCTGGTATCGCCCTCGCAACCCTCGGCATCGGAGCCGGCGTTGCCAGCGCCGACCCGGTGGGTCACAACCCCGCCCCCGCACAGCAGCAGCAGGCACCGCAGCCTCAACCGCAGCAGCAGCAGCAGCAGCAGCAGCACGCTCCGCAGCAGCAGGCCCCCGCGCCGAGCCCGCACGGATTCTGGTTCTTCGGCACCTGGGTTCCCCTGCCCTGATCTACGTTCCCCTCGCAGGGCGAAGGTGCCCTTCGACGCTCCCACGGCGCCGAAGGGCACCTTCGTATATCTACCCGCGATGACTATCGGGCGGGTCGCATACTCGGATTCGGGCCGAGAGTGATCGTCCGGGTTCTCGGCAGTAGCCCTATTTCCTTCCACCCCGCGGTCAGCGTGATCGTTCCCGACTCCGGGTAGTCGCTGATCCAGTAGTGCGGCGCGGAGTGATATTCGGACGCGTCGACGGTGTCCGTCTTCGACGTCGAATGCGGGTGGCGTGGATCGGCGACACCCTCCATGTCGTCGACCCGCACGTTCACCGCGAGATACGACCACCGCGACGAGGGGTCGTCGGGATCGTCCAGCGGACGCGTCTCGTGCCGCGCGAGATCAGCGGATCTGCCTCTCGCCGTCAACTCGACGCGCAGCAGCATGCCCGTCGGGTGCGCGACGACCTCGGCCAGGCGCAGGGTCAGGTCACGGCTCGTCACGAGCTCCACCGGCCCGTGCACCACAATTCCCTCCGTGGCAGGCGGCGGTGCCGCCGGCCACCGTCTCCTGCGCATGACTCAATCGTCCCACCGGCTCCGACCGGCTGCCACAGCTACGTTTCGCACACTCAGGGCAGCTGGGCCATGCCGTACACCTTCGCCGCGCGGACCCGGAGGACCTGCCGGTGCTCGGCCACCATCGCGCGGCGGAACTCTTCCCAGTCGTCGTGCTCTTTTCCGGACGCGAGCCGGAACACGTCGACGAGCTCGTCCGCCGCCGAGTCGTGCGGATCCGCCGCGACCGCGCTCAGTTCCGCGTCTCCCTCCACGACCGCGTAGCTCCAGAAGTCGGTCGCGCTGACGTGCAGCGACACCCGTGGGTCGCGGGCGGCGTTCCGGGTCTTGGCCCGATCCGCCGTCACCGACACCCTCGCGGTCTGCGTGCCGGGGTCCCAGGCATAGATCACGTTGGACAATTGTGGGCGCCCGTCGCGTTTGATCGTCGCGAGGACCGCACGGTTGTGTGCGGCGACGAGGTCGAGAAGGGGGCGCCGGTCGTCATTCGCATCGAGGCTCATACCTCACCCAACCACGGTCACCGAGGCGGTGTTCCCGGCGGCCTCGGCGGCCTGGTCTGGATCGGTGCGATCGGACTCATCCTGGCGATCCGGTGCGCTCCTACCGACGAGTAGGGCGGATGCATCGCAAACTCATTGGCCGATAACGTGTTCCGGCTACTCATCGGTAGACGTTCTCGTGTGGGATCTGTGGTTTTTCTCGGGTACGCTCTCGTGATCCCGAGCCGGAAGGACCACACGTGAACGACTCATATCTCGTCATCGGCGAAACCACCGTGGCCCGACGGGTCTGTGCATCCCTCCGCGAAAGGGACTTCCACGTACGCCATCTCGTCGCCCCCGACGACGACGAACTCCGTCTGGCGATGGCGGACGAACCCCGCGGTATGGCCGTACTGGTGCGCGACGACGTCGTCGCGCTGCGGTATGCGCTGGCCGCCGCACACATCTCGGCGTCGATCCCGTTGGTGGTGACGATCTTCGACCGCACGGTCGCGGACCAGCTGTCCCAGCTGCTTCCGCAGTGCGAGGTGACGTCACCGGCCGACCTCGCCTCGCCCACACTCGCCGGTCCGTGCCTGGAACCCGAACTCGTCGCGGCCCGGCACGCGGGCGAGCACATGCTGACGGTCCGCATGATCGACGGCCACCCCGAAGGCGCACACGTCGACCTGCCCCGACGGAACTGGTGGCGCACCGCGGCGACCGGCGCGACCGGACCGCTGCGGTCGCACGACATCGGCACGCGCATCCTGCTCGGTGGGCTCGCCGGACTTCTCGCCGTCCTGTTCGCCGACTGGCTGTGGCTGATGCTCGGCCAGCACGTGGCACCGCTCGACGCGTTCAACGAGGCAGTGCGCGTGGTGACCACCGTGGGCCCGGGAACCGATACCCACGGCAGCCCCGCCTACGCGGTGTTCGCGTCGGTGGCGATGCTGTTCACCGTCGTCTTCACGGCCATGTTCACGGCCGGAATCATCGAGCGCCTGCTCGGCCCCCGGCTAGTCGGCCTGGTGGGCAGCCGCGTCCTGCCCCGCTCCGGGCACGTCATCGTCGTGGGCCTCGGCCAGGTCGGGCTCCGGCTCTGCCGGGAGCTGCAGGCTCTCGGTGTCGCGGTGGTGGGCGTCGAGCGCGACCCCCATGCCAAGAACCTGAGGCTCGTGCGGTCGATGAACATCCCGACCGTCGTCGGGCACGGCGGCGACCGTGAACTCCTCGAGCGACTGGGTGTGCGCCGCGCGCTGGCCCTGGCGGCCGTCGGCTCCGACGACCTGGACAACATCGCGGTGTCCGTGGCCGCGCAGGCCCTGTCACCCGGACTGCGGCTGGTCCTGCGGGCCGGTGAGCAGGAGGCGATCGCGGAGACGCGGTCGTTGCTGCGGCTCGGCATCATCCGCGACGTCACCAGCCTGAGCGCCACCTACGTGGTGGCCAAGCTGATCGGCCTGCAACCGCAGGGGGTCGTGGCAGACGGCAGCCACCTCTACCTGGAGGTGCCGACGACGGAATCGTCCGAGCCCGTGTTCACAGAGCTGCCCGTGTCGCCGCGGATGAGCTGCCGGCACCTCGTCACCGCGTAGTGACCTAGCCGGTCACTGCCAGCGCGTCGATCTCGACGAGCATGACCTCATGCGGGAGGTCGACGAAGACCGTGGTCCGGCACGGCAGCTGTCCGCTCGGCACGTTCGCCGCGATGAACTCTCCGTACACGTCGTTCATCGCGGCGAAGTCGTCGCGCGTGGTGAGGTAGACGCGGAACATCAGCACGTCCTCGACGCTCGCACCGCCGGCTTCGAGGATCGCCTTGACGTTCTCGAGGGTGCGACGGGTCTGCTCGCGCACGTCGCCCTCCGCGATGTACTTGTTGGTGACGGGGTCCATGGGGCCCTGCCCCGACACCTGGAGCATGTTCCCCTTTTTAATGCCTTGGCTGAACGTGTGCGCGGGGGCGGGGGCGCCTTCGGTGCGGATGACGGTGGTGTCGGACATGTCGATTCTCCTGTGTGTCGTTACTTTTCGGGTGGACGGGGGACGGTCAGGGCTGGGCGCGGTATCCGCAGTCGCGGGAGATCCGCGCCCCCACGGCCTGAAGGGGTTCGAGCAGGTCGAGGACGCGTTCGTAGCTGAGCACGACGTCGGGCACCGAGACGGAGACGGCGGCGACGACGCGGCCGGACGCGCCGCGGATGGGCACTCCGATGCAGTTGACGGACGGCTCGTTCTCCTCCTGATCGTGCGCCCAGCCCTGCTCTCGGACCATGCGGATCTCGTCGAGGTAGCGTCCGGGTGTCGTGATCGTGTTGGCGGTGCGGGCGGAGAAGTCCATCGTGTCGACGATGGGCCGCAGTTCCGAATCCGGCAGGTCGGCGAGGATCACTTTCGCGACCGCGGTGGAATTGAGGTTGGCGCGCAGCCCGATTCGCGAGTACATCCTGATCTGATCGTGCGATTCGAGCTTGTCGATGTACACCACGTCACCTCCCTCCATCGCCGCGAGGTGCGTGGTGCGCCCGTATTCGCGGTTGAACGCGACGAGGTGCGGTGACGCGATGCGCCGGACTTCCCGCTGATCGGTGGCCTGCGCGGCGAGCTCGAAGATGCGGGAACCGAGGTGGTACTGGTTGCTGTTGTCGCGGAACGTGAACCGCTCGTCGGACAGCGTGCGCAGCAGCCGGAGCACGGTGGTCTTGTGGACCCCGGTGGATTCGGCCAGCTGGTCGAGATTGGCGGGACCGTTGCCGAGTTGCACCAGCAGGTGCAGCGCGCGGGAGACACTCTGGCTCATCGGTTCACTCCACTTTCTCGAGGGAGAAGCCGTTGGCGGTGACGCTGGTTGCCGCCCAATCCGATTCGGAGCACCGGAGCAACTCGTCCAGCAGTTCGGCGGGCGGCGGGGGCGCCGAGTCCGCTGCCACCGTCAGGGTGGCGGCGGCACCGATGTGTCCGCGGCGCAGGCACCGCGCCTGATCCTCGCCGCGCACCACACCGCTGAGATATCCGGCGGCGAAAGCATCGCCTGCTCCGACGGGTTCGACGACGTCGACGCGGAGCGCGGGAACCGCCACACTGCGGCCACGTCGGTCGACGGCCAGCGCCCGGTGCGCTCCGTCCTTGACGACGACGGTGGCCGGGGCGGGCAGGATGAGCCGCAACTCGTGTGGATCCGCGGTACCGAGAACACGAAGGGCCTCGTCCGCGCCGAGGAGAACCAAATCGGCGAGATTCGCCAGTTCCACGACCATCCGCGGGTCGCCGTCCGGCCACAGCTGCTCACGCCAATTGACGTCGAAGCTGACCACACCGGAGATTCCCGGCCGGTCGCGGAGAAGTCTCCGCATCAGCGCGAGGCACGAATCGGACAGGGCCGGTGTGATTCCGCTGCAGTGGACCACGGCGGCGCGGCCGAACAGGTCCGCGACCGCCGGCCGGTCGAGGAATGCGGGATCCATGGCCGACGCCGCCGAACCCGCCCGGGAATACAGGCTGTCGGTTCGCGGCTCGCCGTGCTCGTCGAGGGCGGTGGATTTCGAGTAATGCCCGGTGGGCCTGTCGGGATCGACCTCGATCGCGCGGACGTCGACACCCCGCGCCTGCAGTTCGGCGCGGATGAGGGCGCCGAACTCGTCGTCGCCGAGCCGGCCGACCCAGGAGGCGGGAACGCCCAGCGCGGCGAGCCCGGCGGCGACGTTCGCCTCGGCGCCGGCCAGGTGGAGTGTCGAGTCCGGGGCCACCAGGACCATCGCCTCACCGAGGCACGCGACACCGGACTCGGGGGTGGGGGTCGATTCCTGCACTTGTTACCTCTACGACTGCTCGGACCGGCACTGGAGTTGCGTTTCGAGAGCCCTCGCCCCGGCGATGCATGCCACACCGGACCGTTGACGATGACCCAGGCCAATGCTAGACATAGGTGACTCAAAAACGCAATCCCCGTTGCATAGAGTGCAACGTAGCACTTCACGGCCTTTCTCCGATGAAGACCAGCCCCACAGAACCCGAACGACAGGATCGACGATGACGATCAGCGGACCGGACACACTCGATTCCGGCGCCTTGGCAGAGCTCGACGAGCTGCGCTTGTCCGACGTGGACAAAGCCCTCCCCTCCGCGGCGAACGGCCTGACCAAGACCGAGTTCCTCGGAACGCAGCCGAGGCTGTCCGCCTTCAGCACGCCCGTGATGGTCCTCGACGAGACGGCCATCGCCGGCAATCTCGACACCATGGCGGCCTGGTGTGAGGCGCACGGGGTCGATCTCGCTCCGCACGGGAAGACGACGATGTCTCCGGTGCTGTGGGACCGGCAGATCCGAAGCGGCGCGTGGGGCATCACGCTGGCGAACTTCGGTCAGCTCCGGGTGGCGGTGCGATTCGGCGCGCGCCGGGTGCAGATCGCGAACTCGCTCGTCGACCCGACCGCGCTGCGGTGGCTGGCCGAGCAGATGGACACGAACCCGGAACTCGAAGTACTGATGTGGGCCGACTCCCCGCAGACGGTCGACGCGATGACAGCGGCGCTCACGGACGTCACGGTGGTCCGTCCGCTGCCCGTGCTCGTCGAACTCGGCGGAGAGGGAGGACGCACCGGCGCACGCTCCGTGGCCGAGGCTGTGGCGGTGGCCGCACGTATCGGGGAGAGCCCCGCACTGCGGTTGGCCGGCGTCTCCGGTTACGAGGGCGCCCTCGCACACGACGCCTCCGAGGATTCCCTCGCCCGGGTCCGCACGTACCTCCGGTCGATGGCCGAACTGCATCGCCGGCTCGAGGCCGAAGGCCGCTACCCCGAGGGTCAGGACGTGTACGTGACCGCGGGCGGCAGCGCCTACTTCGACGTGGTCGCCGAGGTGCTCGCCGAACTGGCCGGCGGCAGAACCAAAGTGGTGGTCCGCGCCGGTGCATACATCATCCACGACGACGGCTTCTACACCGGGATCTCACCGTTCGGCCGCGGCGAAGACACCCAGGCGCGTCGTCTCACGTCGGCGATGCACACGTGGGCCCGGGTGGTGTCCCGCCCCGAGCCGGGCCTCGCCCTGCTCGACGCCGGCAAGCGCGACGTCCCGTTCGACGAAGGACTCCCCACCGCGCAGGCCGTCGCCGGCCAACTCGGGGCGACGCCGCGGCCCCTCGTCGGCGCCGAAGTGACCGCCGTCAACGACCAGCACGCGTTCCTCCGGCTCGATCCCGCACGGCCCGAACACGATCTGCGCGTCGGGGACGTCGTCCGGCTCGGTCTCTCCCACCCGTGCACCGCGTTCGACAAGTGGCGCTGGATTCCGGTCGTCGGTGACGACTCCGACGATCCGGTCGTCGTCGACCTGATCCGCACTTTCTTCTGATCCCCGGCCGAGGACTCACATCATGACCACTCTGATCCGTTCCGCCACCGTCGTCGACGGTTCGGAGGCGCCGAGGTACCGCGCCGACGTGCTCGTCGACGGAGACCGAATCGCCGAAATCTGGCCCGAGGCCGACCACTCCGAGACCGCCCGCCCTCGCGCGGATCGTGTGATCGACGCGGACGGCCTGGTGCTCGCGCCCGGTTTCATCGACATGCACGCCCACTCGGATCTGCAGATCCTGCTGAACCCCGAGCACCCGTCGCGGATCACCCAGGGCGTCACCACCGAGGTACTCGGTCAGGACGGGCTGTCCTACGCACCCGTCACCGACGACGTGCTCGCGGTGGTCCGGCGCAAGATCGCGGGGTGGAACACCGATCCCGAGGATTTCGACTTCTCCTGGCGGAGTGTGGGCGAATACCTCGACCGACTCGATCGCGGTATCGCCACCAACGTCGCATATCTCGTCCCGCACGGGGTCGTCCGGGCGCTGGTGGTCGGCTGGGACGACCGCGCGGCGACGCCCTCGGAGATCGAGGAGATGCAGCGGATCGTGGCGCAGTCCATGGCGGAGGGTGCCGTCGGGTTGTCCGCGGGGCTGACCTACACGCCGGGGATGTATGCGGACAACGAGGAGTTGCTGGCACTGTGCCGGACCGTCGCCGAGTACGGCGGCTACTTCTCCCCGCACCACCGGTCCTACGGCGCCGGTGCCATGGAGGCCTACGCCGAGATGGTCGACCTGACGTCGCGGGCCGGGTGCGCACTGCATCTCGCCCACGCCACGCTGAACTTCGGCCCCAACAAGGGCCGCGCCCCGGAACTGCTCGCCCTGCTCGACACGGCCGAATCCGCCGGTGCGGACATCAGCCTCGACACCTATCCGTACCTTCCCGGCGCCACCACGCTGTCGGCGATCCTGCCCAGCTGGGCGTCGGCGGGCACCATGGAACAGACTCTCGATCGCCTCCGGGATCCGGTTGCCCTCGAACGCATCCGGGAGCATCTCGAGGTCACCGGCTCCGACGGCTGCCACGGGGTGATCGCCGAGTGGCACACACTCGAGATCAGCGGCGTGCAGAACGCCGAACTCGACGACTACGTCGGGAAGACCGTCGCGGACATCGCCGTCGCGGAGAATCGCGACCCCTTCGACGTCTGCATCGACATCCTGATCCGCGACCAACTCGGCAGCGGCATCCTGCAACACGTCGGCCACGAGGAGAACGTGCGCGCAATCATGCAGCACCCCCGGCACACCGGCGGCAGCGACGGACTGCTGGTCGGCGCGAAACCGCACCCGCGCGGGTGGGGAACGTTCGCACGCTACCTCGGGCACTACAGCCGCGACCTCGGCCTGATGTCCCTCGAGGAGTGCGTCGGTCACCTCAGCGGCCGAGCCGCGACCCGGCTGCGACTTGTCGATCGCGGGTACGTCCGCCGCGGATACGCCGCTGACCTCGTGCTCTTCGATCCGGAAACGGTCAGCGACACCGCGACCTACGCGCAGCCGCGCCAGGCGGCGGCCGGTATCACCCACGTATTCGTCCGCGGCCGCCTCGCCCTCGAGGACGGCCGCCTCACCGGCGCGACCGCCGGAAGATCGTTACGCCGCGAAGAAGGAGGAGCAGTTCGATGACCGAGATCGACATTCTGCGTGCCGACCGGGTACTGTCGGTGGTGCGAGCGGAGACCATCCCCGACGCCGCAGACCTGTGCCACGCACTCGCCGAGGGCGGAATCCGGACGGTCGAGCTGACGTTCACCACGCCCGACGTGCTCCATCATCTCGGCCGCGCCGCCGACGCGGCCGCAGCGGCAGGCAGCATCCTCGGCGTCGGAACCGTGATGACCGGCGATCAGGCCGCCGCCGCGATCGACGCCGGCGCCCGGTTCCTCGTCACCCCCGGCATCCGTCCCGACGTCGCGAAAGTCGCGACGGGAAGCTCGATTCCCGTCTTCCTCGGTGCGTTCACCCCCACCGAGGTGGCCATGGCCGTCGATCTCGGCTCGGCCGCGGTCAAGATCTTCCCCGCCAAGCGACTCGGCCCCGACTACCTGTCGGACCTGCACGGCCCGTATCCCGGCGTGGAACTCCTGCCGTCGGGTGGGATCAACGATTCCAACGCCCGCCAGTTCCTCGACGCCGGCGCGCTTGCCGTGTGCGCGGGCACCAGCGTCGTCCCACCGTCCAGCGTCGCGGCAGGCAACTGGACCGACATCACCGACCGTGCACGATCGTTCGTCGCCGCGCTCTCGAACTAGACCCACTCTCGCCCGACCCCACCCACCTCCCCTGGAGACGCAATGACGTCGTTCGTCGACTGGCTGCAGCACGACACAGCCGGACTACTCACTCTCGCAGCGGTATCCATCGCCGTGCTGTTGGTCCTCATCATCAAGCTGAAGCTCGAGCCGTTCATCGCGCTGATCGTCGTCGGCGTCGGCGTCGCGCTCATCGCGGGAGTGTCGGTGGTCGAACTGGTCGGCACACCGACGTCGGCGGCCGACTCGATTCTGGAGAAGGGGTTCGGCGGCATCCTGGGGCACATCACCCCCATCATCGGCCTGGGCACCGTCCTCGGCGCGATGATGGAACGCTCCGGCGGTGCCGACGTCCTGACCGAACGACTACTGAAGTTGTTCGGGCCCAAGGGCGCTCCGCTCGCGATGGGTGTCACCGGCCTTATTCTCGGCATCCCGGTCTTCTTCGACATCGGCATCTTCATCCTCGCCCCGCTCGTGTACGTGGCGGCGAAGCGCGGCGGCAAGTCGCTGGTGCTGTACGCGATGCCGATGCTCGCCGGCCTGTCCATGACCCACGCGTTCCTGCCGCCGCACCCGGGCCCCGTCGCCGCGGCCGGTCTGCTGCACGTCGACATGGGCTGGATCATCATCATGGGCCTCGCCTGCGGCATCCCCGCCTGGTTCGTCAGTGGCGTCGTCTGGGGTAGCTGGATCGGCAAGCGCGTGATCATCGAGGTCCCCGACGAGTTCATCCCGGAGGAGAAGGACGCCGACAAGAACCCGCCGCCACTCTGGCTGATCTCGTTCATCATCCTCGTGCCGATGGTGCTGATCCTCGGTGCGACGGTCGGCAACGTGGTCCTCGACGAAGGCTCGACGCTGCTGTCGGTCCTCATCTTCCTCGGCACGCCCACGATCGCGCTGACCATCGCCGTCCTGCTGGCGCTGTACCTGCTCGGTACCCGGCGCGGAATCACGGCGCAGGAGATCGGTGCGATGTCCGCGGCGGCGTTGAGGCCGGTCGGCATGATCCTGCTGGTCGTCGGTGCCGGCGCGTTCTTCGGCGCGGTGCTGCGGGCCACCGGAGTCGGTCAGGCCCTGGCCGACTCGATGGACGCACTCGGTCTCCCGGTCATCCTGTCCGCGTACCTGATCAGCTGCGCACTCCGCATCGCCCAGGGTTCGGCGACCGTCGCCATCGTCACCACCGCAGGCGTCATCGAACCGTCGGTCGCGGCCGGAAACTACTCGTCCGCGCAGATCGCCCTGATCGTGATCGCCGTGTCGGCAGGATCCATCATCGCCAGCCACGTCAACGACGGCGGATTCTGGATCGTGTCACGATATTTCAACATGTCGGTGAAAGACACCCTGAAGACGTGGACGGTGCTCGAGACCATCCTGTCGGTGGTGGGCTTCGCGATGGCCTCGCTGATCTGGGTGCTGGTCTAGCTCCCGGAGTCCGCGTCGCGCAGCACCCGCGCCGCACCGGCGAACGTCCGCACCTGCCGGTCGTCCCAGACATGGGCAGGCACACCACCGCCCAGCAGTGTGCGGACGAGTGCAGGGTCGTCGCCGATCGGCACGTCGCTGCCCGCGATCACGATGTTGCCGTAGCGGCGGCCCTTGAGCATGGCCGGATCGGCGATGATCGTGGTGTGCGGAAACACGCTGCCGATGGTCGCCGCCTCCCGGCGCGCCAGGACGAGGTCGCGGGTGTCGCCGCAATTGACCGCATAGATCCCGCCGGGCGCCAGCACCCGTCGCACGTGCCCGGTGAACTCCGCCGTCGTCAGCGGCGCCGGGGTCGTGTTGCCGGCGAACACGTCGCGCACGATCAGGTCGCGGCTGGACTCCGTCAGCGTCTCGGTGACCGCGCGCGCCTCACCCACCCGCAGTCGCAGCAGTGGGGCCCGGGGCAGGTCGAACCATTCGCGTACCAACTCGGCGAGCCTGCCGTCGAGTTCGACCACGACCTGCCGGGCGTCCGGATACGTGACGGCGAGATGCCGGGCCAGCGAGCAGGCGCCGCCGCCGAGGTGCAGGGCCCGCACCCGCTGGTCCGTTCCCCAATGCGAAGCGACCAATTCGGCGATCCACCGCATGTACTCGAAATCGAGGTGTGCGGGATCCGACAGGTCGATGTGGGAACTCTCGACCCCGTTCACCTTCAGCACCCAGCCGTGCGGGTTGAGGTGGTCTTCCGCCAGTTCGCACGTGCCCGTGTCGATCGGGTACACGCCGGCGACGGGACCCCCGCCGGCTGTCCGGGCAGCCCGACCGCCGCGCTGCCTGCCCATCGCCCGTCTTCCCTACTGCTCGCGCCGCCCGCTCGCGTCTGCTGCGAGAATCGTCCTCCCACGATACCGGGACGAGACACGGGTGACCTACCGTGGTGACGCGCACGAGAAGGGAAGACGATGGAACCTCAGGAAGTCGACTTCGCGCACACCGAAGGCGCTGCGAAGCGACGACGCGAGAAGGCGATGGGACTCGCGCGGTACGTGTGGGATCGCGGAATCAGCGGTCAGGAACTCCTCGACCTCACCGATAGCACGCTGCGGAAACTCGCCCGGGCGGCCGGGTCGAACCCGCCGAGCACCATGGAGACGTGGCTGACCGTGGTCGAGTTGCTCGACCAGAAGTCGGCGTGGGCGGAGCGCCACCCCGACCATCCCGCCGCCACCCCGGCGCACCGCGACGAGAAGATCATGTGGGTGAAGCCGCCGATCGTCCCCTGGACCGACTGACCTGTGAGTACTTGTTAACCGCGGGCGGTTAACAAGTACTCACAGGCGGCGGAGCCGCAGGCCGGGTATATGGTGTCCGAGGCCGTCCGTACGGCCACGATCGGCGAGGGAACCCGGTGTGAATCCGGGGCTGACGCGCAACGGTAACGGTCCTTCGAGGGCCGGAGCCCGAATACTCCTGATCGCGTTCGGTGAATTCTCGGCTCCGCGACTGGGCCCTGATGAAGGAGTTCCCGCGCCATGCGCATCTCGTTCCGGCAGGCTGCTGCCGTTCTCTGCGCGGCATCCGCGCTGCTCGTCTCCGGTTGTTCGTCGGCCGGCGACTCCCCCGCCACCGAGGAGACCGCCGCCGCGGATTCCTCCCGCTACCCGATGACCCTGGAGAACTGCGGGCACACGGTCACCGTGGACGCGCCGCCTCAGCGGGCGGTGTCGCTGAACCAGGGTTCGACCGAGATCCTGCTGTCCCTCGGTCTGGCGGACCGCCTGGCGGGAACCGCCACCTGGACCGACCCCGTCCGCGACAATCTGACCGCCGACAACGCGAGGGTTCCGCGGCTCGCCGACAACAAGCCGTCGTTCGAGGTAGTACTCGACGCCGAACCCGATTTCGTGACGGCGTCGTTCGGCGGCACCCTCGGGCCGGGCGGTGTGGCCGATCGCGACCAGTTCGACCAACTGGGCGTCCCCAGCTATCTGTCGCCGACCGATTGCGAAGGCAAGACGGACGAGAGCGTCAACGCCGACGGGGCGCGCACCGAGCCGCTGCGCATCGACACCGTCTACGAGGAGATCCGCGAACTCGCCGCGATCTTCGACGTCCGCGACCGCGGTGAGCAGTTCGTCGCGGAATTGCAGCAGCGGTTCGACGCCGCCTCGCGTGAGGTCGAGGCCTCCGGGGTGTCGCTGGCGTACTGGTTCGCCGACACCAAGACCCCGTACATGGCGGGTTGCTGCGGATCCTCGGGCATCATCACCAACTCGGTCGGGGCGCAGAACATCTTCTCCGACACCACCAACGAGTGGCCGCAGGTGAGCTGGGAGAGCGTGCTCGACCGCGACCCCACCGCCCTCGTCCTCGCCGACCTCAGCCGCCGGAGCATCGACGGCGATGCGCTCGACAGCAAGATCGCGTTCCTCGAGTCGAACCCGGTGACGCAGCGGCTCACCGCCGTCCGGGACAAGCGGTACATCGTCGTGAACGGCGCCGACATGAACCCGTCGATCCGCACCGTCGACGGCGTGGAGAAGACGGCGGCCGCGCTGAAGCAGTGGGGACTGGCGAACTGACCTTGGCGGCAACACGGTTCGACTCCAGGCCGCTGCTCGCCGCGCTCCTCCTCGGCGGTGTGGTGGTGCTCGCGGCGTCGATCGGGGTCGTCATCACCCTCGGTCCGGCGAGCCTGTCGGTGGGCGACGTGTACGCGGTGGTCCTCGAGCACTTCGGTCTGGGCAGTTCGGGGGTGAGCAGGATCAAGGACGGCATCGTGTGGGAGTTGCGCCTGCCGCGGACCCTTCTCGCGGCGGTGTGCGGCGCGGGTCTGGCGTTGTGCGGAGCGATCATGCAGTCGCTGCTGCGCAATCCGCTCGCCGACCCGTTCGTGCTCGGCATCTCGTCGGGCGCGTCCACCGGGGCGGTGCTCGTCGTCGTCCTCGGTCTCGGCGCCGGGGCGGTGTCGTTGTCGGCGGGCGCATTCGCGGGTGCGGTGATCTCGTTCGCCCTGGTGATGCTGCTGGCGACCGGTGCAGGCGGCGGCACGTCGCGGGTGGTGCTCGCGGGAGTGGCCGGTACGCAACTTTTCTCCGCGTTGACGTCGTTCATCGTGATCTCGTCCGCCGACGCCGAGCAGACCCGCGGGGTGCTGTTCTGGCTGCTCGGGTCGCTGTCCGGGGCCGACTGGGCCGACGTGGCGCTCTGCGGGGCCGTCACCGCGATCGGCATCGGCGTCTGCCTCCTCACGTCCTCCGCGCTGGACGCCTTCACATTCGGGAACACCGCGGCCGCATCCCTCGGAGTGTCCGTGCGGTGGATCCGCCTCCTGCTCCTCACCGTCACCGCGCTGGTCACGGCGGCGCTCGTCAGCGCGGCGGGCGCGATCGGGTTCGTGGGGCTGGTCCTGCCGCACGCCGCACGGTTCCTCGTCGGCCCCCGGCACAGCCGGCTGCTGCCCACCACCGCCGTGGTCGGCGCGATCTTCATGGTGTGGGTGGACGCGATCGCCCGCACCGTGTTCGCACCCCAGGAAGTTCCCGTCGGGGTCGTCACCGCCCTGATCGGCGTCCCGGCCTTCGCCGTCATCCTCTTCCGCATGAGGACGAGCCCATGACCCTGCGCGCCGCGAACCTCGGCTGGAGCCGCGGCGGACACCTCGTGCTCGACGGGGTGTCCGTCGACCCCGCAGCAGGCGAGACCATCGGACTTCTCGGCCCCAACGGTTCGGGCAAGTCCTCACTGCTGCGATTGCTCAGCGGGATCGCCGAGCCCGACACCGGCCGGGTCCTCCTCGACGACACCGACATCAGGACCCTCCGGCGACGGCAGATCGCCCGCCGGGTGGCGATGGTCGATCAGCATTCCGACACGGAGGTCGACATCACCGTCCTCGACGTGGTCCGGCTCGGCCGCATCCCGCACCGCGGAATGTTCGGCGGCGACGAGTCGGCTGACGCCCCGGCCGTCGAGCGCGCCCTCCAGCACACCGGCATGACGTCGAAGTCGCACCGGCTGTGGCACACACTCTCCGGCGGCGAACGGCAACGCGCCCAGATCGCGCGGGCCCTCGCGCAGGAGCCGGACGAACTGCTGCTGGACGAGCCGACCAACCACCTGGACATCCAGCATCAGCTCGACATCCTGTCCCTGGTCGCCGAACTGCCTCTCACCAGCTACATCGCCCTGCACGATCTCAACCTCGCCGCGATGTTCTGCGATCGCGTAGTGGTGTTGGAGGGCGGCCGCATCGTCGCCGCCGGCTGTCCCGCCGAGGTGATCACCGAGGCCCTCGTCGAGCAGGTGTACCGGGTGCGGGCGGGGGTCACCGTCGATCCCGTCACCGGCTACCCGACCGTCACGTACCGTCCGGTGCGCTCCGCGCCCGTGAGTACTTATTAACCGCCCGTGGTTAATAAGTACTCACGGGCGCAGCATGAGAATGCGGTCGTCACCGTCCCCGGGATCGCCGCGCCCGTCGCGGTTGCTGGTGCTGAACCAGACGGCACCGTCCGGTGTCGCGACGACGGTACGTAGTCGCCCGTACTCGCCTTCGAACAGCGACTGCGGTTCGCCGAGCGAGCCGTCAACGCCCACGGGGATCCGCCACAGTCGTTCGCCGCGCAGCGCCGCGACCCACAGCGCGCCGTCCTGGAACGCGAGCCCGGACGGGGACGCCTCGCCGGTGGACCATTGGACCACCGGGTCGACGAAGCCTGCCTCGTCCGACCGCCCCTCGACCTCCGGCCATCCGTAGTTGCCGCCCGGTTGGATCAGGTTCACCTCGTCCCAGGTGTTCGCCCCGAACTCGGTGGCCCACAGCCGGCCGGCGTCGTCCCACGCGAGGCCCTGCACGTTGCGGTGCCCGAGCGACCAGACGGGTGAACCGGGGGTGGGGTTGTCGGCCGGGATCGACCCGTCGGGGTTGATCCGCAGGATCTTGCCGCCAAGGGAGGACGGGTCCTGGGCGCGTGGCCGGTCGCCGGCTTCACCGGTGGCGACGTACAGCCTGCCGTCCGGGCCGAATGCGATCCGCCCGCCGTCGTGGATGGATCCGGCGGGGATGCCCGTCAGGATCGGGGCCGGCTCGCCGAGGCTGCGACCGTCGAACCGCAGGGCGACCACCCGGTTGTCGTCGTCCGTGGTCAGATACGCGTAGATCGTCTGATCCGACGCGTAGGAGGGCGAGACGGCCAGGCCCAGCAGCCCCGATTCGCCCCGAGCCGCCACGCCGGGCACCTCGCCGATCACGGTCGTGTCGCCGTTCGCCTGCAGGCGCCGGATCGCGCCGCTGTCGCGTTCCGCGATCAGTGCCGTTCCGTCCGGCAGGAGCGCTATCCCCCATGGCACGTCGAGGTCGGCGGCGATCACCGTGGGCTCGCTGCCTGCGGGTGCGGCGACTGCGGTGGTCGCCGACGGCTCCGCGGAACTCCCCTCCGACTGGCATGCCGCGCACGTGACGGCCACCAGCAACGCTGTGGCCGCGAAAAGTCGCCGTCCCATGGGTGTCCTCCCGTCACGCGACCGCACCCTGTTCATCCTCCCCCAGGTGAGTGGCAAAGTATCCTCGACCACGCATCGCCACTCACATGAGGAGGTGACGGCGGGTGATCCTTCCGCGGAAGATCGCGCAGGGGGTGGCAGACGGCGCCGTCACGGTCGCCTTCCGCCGCTGGGCAGCACCGCGGGTGCTCGAGGGCTCGGAGTTCCACACCGTCTCCGGAATGGTCCGGATCAGCTCGATCACGACCGTCGACCCGGACGGAATCACCGAGGCCGACGCCCGCCGCGCCGGGGCCGCGTCCGTCGCCGACGCGCTGGCCGCGCTGCGCGGCACCCCCGGACAGCCGGTGTACCGGATCGGCCTCGAGTGGGTCGGCGAGGATCCCCGCATCGCACTGAGCAGCGACGACGACCTCTCGGACGACACGATCGCGGATATCGCGCAGCACCTGGAGCGCCTGGATGCGCGGAGCAGTCACGGCCCGTGGACGCGCACGATCCTGCAGCTCGTCGCCGACAACCCCGGCCGCCGCGCGCCCGATCTCGCGGAGAGCCTCGGCCGCGAGACGCAGCCGTTCAAGCGGGACGTCCGGAAGCTGAAGAACCTGGGG
Source organism: Rhodococcus sp. NPDC127593 (assembly GCF_042671975.1). Classification (NCBI taxonomy): domain Bacteria; kingdom Bacillati; phylum Actinomycetota; class Actinomycetes; order Mycobacteriales; family Nocardiaceae; genus Rhodococcus; species Rhodococcus sp. NPDC127593. The sequence goes on from NZ_JBHXWI010000025.1 coordinate 45,705, forward strand.
CTGACGCACAGCCTCGACGTCGGGTACCGGATCTCGCCGCGTGGCGCCGCCTACCTCGCGGCAACCGCTCCCGACGACCTCTGATCGGTGATTCGCCGCGCTTACACTGTGCTCCATGGCCACTGCGGGCGATCTGAATCTGGAGCGGTATTTCGAACGGATCGGATACGACGGCGACCGATCCGCGACGACGGCGACGCTGAACCAGGTTGCCGCACATCACGCCCGGTCGATCCCGTTCGAGAACCTCGACCCGTTCCTCGGCACACCGAACCGGCTCGATTTGCCGTCGCTTCAACAGAAATTGGTCGAATCACGAAGAGGCGGTTACTGCTTCGAGCAGAATCTTCTGCTGCGGGCTGTCCTGCTCGAGCTCGGATTCGACGTGACGCCGCTGGCCGCGCGGGTTCTGTGGGGATCTCCGATCGATGCGGTCACTCCGCGCTCACACATGCTGTTGCTCGTCGACGTCGCCGGCGAGCGGCGGCTCATCGACGTCGGGTTCGGCGGCATGACCCTCAACACGACGCTGCGCCTCGAACTGGACACCGTGCAGGAGACCCCGCTGGAACCGTTCCGGCTGGTCGACGTCGCGGGCGATTACGCGATGCAGGCGCTCGTCGGTGACGAGTGGCGGACCCTCTACCGGTTCGACCTCACCAGGCAGTACCCCGTCGACTACGAGGCCCCCAACTGGTATCTGTCGACCTGGCCCGGATCGCATTTCGTGACCGGACTCATGGCGGCGCGGGCCACGGAAGACCGCCGCTACGCCCTGGCCGGAACGCGACTGACGGTGCACCACCTCGGCGGGTCGTCCGAGCGGCGCGAACTGGCGACCGTCGACGAACTGCGGGACAGTCTCGAGACCGATTTCCTCATCGACACGAGCGGACTGCCCGCACTGGATGCGGCGTTCAGCCGGCTCCGGCACACGTAGTCGCCCGGTAGCATGACGGCGTGCGCGAAACAGGTGGCTGCTGAGGTGGCCGAGCAGCCGGCGTCGGGGGAACGGTATTTCCTCGAGTCCCTGGACCGTGGCCTGAGCGTTCTCGAATGCTTCGACGACCAGCACCGGGAACGCACACTGAGTGAGGTGGCGCAGGCTGTCGGGATCACCCGGTCCACGGCGCGCCGTATTCTGCTCACCCTGGTGGACAAGGGTTTCCTGCGTCTCGACGGACGCAACTTCTCGCTCACGCCCCGCGTGCTGCGGTTCGGCTTCTCGTACCTCGCCGCGCTGCGACTACCGCAGGTCGCCGATCCGCACATCGAGGCTCTCGCGAAAGAGCTGGGCGAGACCATCTCGGTCACCATCCTCGACGGTCCCGACGTGGTGTACGTGGCGCGGGTCCGCTCGCCCAGGATCATCCGTATCTCCATCACGGTGGGCATGCGGTTCCCCGCGTACGCGACGTCGACGGGACGGGTGCTGCTGGCGGGACTTTCGGCCGACGCGCTCGACGGCTACCTGAAAGCCACCGAATTCCAGTCCTTCACACCCCACACGATCTCCGACGCCGAACAATTGCGCGCCGAGGTCCGGAAGGCCGCCGCGGACGGCTGGTCGATGTCGGAGAACGAACTCGAGATCGGTATCCGCGGCGCGGCCGTTCCCATCCGGGATCGGACGGGCGCCGTGGTCGCCGCCCTCAACTCCTCGCTGCAGGGCACCCAGTACACGCGGAACGACGTCGAGGCGTCGGTGGTGCCGAAACTCGTCGCGACCGCGGAGCGGATCGGTTCCGACCTGTCCCTCGGCTGACCACCTACGCGGCGCGCCTCGCCTGTCCAGCCATGTTCAATGCGCGTTCTCGAGCTTGGCTTGTGTGGCGGCGTCCGACTCGTCGGCACTCGAATCGGGCTGGAGTCGCCACGCGATCAGTGCGCTGACGATGCAGCCGCCGGCCAGGTACACGGCCACGAGGTGCCAGGACCCGCCGCTGGCGGTGACCAGCGCTGCCGCGATGAAAGGGGTGAAGCCGCCGCCGATCGCGCTGGCCACCTGGTATCCGACGCCCGCGCCGCTGTACCGGTACTCGGCCCCGAACATCTCGGTGAACAGGGGCTGCTGCACGCTGACGACCATGTCGTGCGAGATGTTGACGAGAAGCACGGCGAGGATGACGGTGCCGACCATCGACCCGTTCTCGAGGAAGAGGAAGAACGGGAACGCGCACACCGCGCCGATCAGGGCGCCGAGGATGTAGACGCGCCGCCGGCCGTGCTTGTCGGACAGCCACGCGAACAGCGGGATGGTGCCGATACCGACGGCACCGACGAGCAGGCCGACGTTGAGCATGAAGTTGCGCTCCATCCCCAGTTCCTGAGTGGAGTAGCTCAGCGCGAACGTGGTCACGATGTACATGGAGAACAGTTCGGCGAAACGCAGACCGATGATCTGGAGGAAGGCCTTCGGGTGGTTGCGCAGTGCCTCGACGAGCGGAATCCGCTTCTTGTCGTGCGCGGTCTGCTCCTCCTCGACTTTCTCGACCTTTTCGACGAACTCGGGGCTCTCCTGGACTCCGGCGCGGATCCACAGACCGATACCGACCAGGACGACGCTGGCGACGAAGGGGACACGCCAACCCCACTGACTGAACGCGTCCTCGGTGGTCAGGTTGCTCATGAGCATGACGAATCCGGTGGCGAGGATGAGTCCGACCGAGTAGCCGACCTGCACTCCGCTGCTGTAGAACGCCTTCTTCTTCGGCGGCGCGCTCTCGACGGCCATCAGCGCGGCCCCACCCCATTCGCCGCCGACGGCGAAGCCCTGGATGGCGCGCAGCGTGACGAGCAGGGCCGGTGCCCACCAGCCGATCGACCCGAACGACGGCAGCAGTCCGATCAGGCCGGTGCTCGTGCCCATGATCAGGACGGTGAGGATCAGCATCCGCTTGCGTCCGATGCGGTCGCCGTAGTGGCCGAACACCACGCCTCCGAGCGGTCGGAACAGGAACCCGACGCCGAACGTCGCGAACGCGGCGAGCGTTCCGATCGCCGGGCTGACGTTCGGGAAGAACTCCGAGTTGAAGACCAGTGCGGCGACCAACCCGTAGAGCAGGAAGTCGTACCAGTCGATGACCGCGCCGACGAAACTGCTCAGCGCTGCTCTTCGCGCCTGCTTCTCGGCTGCCGGGGTGAAGGCGTGATCGCTCATTCCGAAGTCCCGTCTAGGTTGGTGCCGGACAACCCTGTTCGCATATCGAACGCATGTCCGCTGATTGAATAATGTGACGGTAGCCATAGCGTTTCCGCGTTGTCAAGACAAAGCAGATGCGCGGCACCCACTGGGCAGATGCGTGGTACTGCCGTTTCGTCTATCTCGACCGCACGAAATTCACCGAATCGGCGGTTCCGGAGCCCCCGCGACTCGTACACACTTTCCCGAATCAGCGACGCACATCACACCCGGAGTAGCGCCGAAGGGATTTCTTCATGTCAGGAACCACCGATCCGCAGCTTCAGCACACGCTGAAGAAGCGGCACCTCTCGATGATCGCTATCGCGGGGGTGATCGGCGCAGGCCTCTTCGTGGGCTCCGGGGTCGCGATCCGCGAGACGGGCCCCGGCGTTCTCGTGGCCTACGCACTCGCGGGCATCGTCGTCATCCTGGTGATGCGCATGCTCGGCGAAATGTCGACCGCCAACCCCGAGACAGGATCGTTCTCGGCGTACGCCGACCGCGCGATCGGCCGCTGGGCCGGCTTCAGCATCGGCTGGCTCTATGCGTGGTTCTGGATCATCGTCCTCGGCATCGAGGCGACGGCAGGCGCAGTCATCATGAACCGCTGGATTCCCGACGTCCCGCAGTGGAGTTGGGCACTGATCCTGATGGTGTTGCTCACGCTGACGAACATCGCGTCCGTGAAGTCGTTCGGCGAGTTCGAGTTCTGGTTCGCGTCGATCAAGGTCGCAGCGATCGTCATCTTCCTGGTGCTCGGTGTCCTCGCGATCTGCGGAGCCCTGCCCGGCGTCGAAGCGCCCGGACTCACCAACCTCACCGGCCACGGCGGGTTCTTCCCCAACGGGGCAGGTGCCGTGTTCGCGGCGGTCCTCGTGGTCGTGTTCTCGTTCTTCGGTGCCGAGATCGCCACCATCGCCGCAGGTGAATCCGCGAACCCCGTGGCGGCAGTGCGCAATGCGGTGCGTTCCGTCGTGTGGCGCATCCTCATCTTCTACATCGGCTCCATCACCGTCGTCGTGACGCTGCTCCCCTGGGACGACGCCTCCGTCGCGCTCAGCCCGTACGTCGCCGTCATGGACTCGTTCGGCATCCCTGCGGCCGGCAACATCATGGACGTCGTCGTGCTCACCTCGGTGCTGTCCTGCCTGAACTCCGGCCTGTACACGGCGAGCCGCATGATCTTCTCGCTCTCCCGCCGCGGCGACGCCCCGGCCTCGCTGTCGAAGATCGGCTCGTCCGGCGTTCCGCGCCAGGCCGTGCTCGTCTCGACGGTTGTGGGATTCCTGACCGTGGGCCTCAACTTCCTGTACCCGGACACCGTGTTCCTGTTCCTCGTCAACTCCTCGGGCGCGATCGCCCTGTTCGTGTGGCTGGCCATCTCGGTGTCGCAGTTGCGCATGCGGCGCAGCCTCGAGGCGGAGGGCAAGGACCTGTCGCTGAAGATGTGGTTGTTCCCGTACCTGACGTGGTGCACCATCGCCGCCATCATCGCGCTCTGCGTCGGCATGCTCGTGCTGCCGGAGACCAGGAGCCAGATGTACGTCTCGATGGGACTCGCCGCCGTTGTGGTCGGAATCGGGATCTATCGTCAGCGCACGCGCGGTACCACCGACGAGACGCCGGATCCCTCGACCTCCGGCGAAACGGTCGACGTCCTCCGCCCCTGAGCTCGGACCGGCCACCGCCGTTCGCATAACGAACAGTAGTGCGCTCTCAGAACTCGGCGTACAGTCCCGCCGAGGGAAGGCCGGACCCACCGGCCCGAGGAAGGACCGAAGCTCATGAGGTGGGCGATTCTCGGCGCGAGCAACATCGCTGCAACACGCGTGCTCCCCGCGCTACGCGAGTGCGGGCAGACCGCGGCAGTCGTGCTCAGCGGTGACGCGGCGCGCGCGGAGGACTACCGGCGGACCCACGACATCGAGTCCGCCACCGGCGACCTGCGCGAGGCGGTGGGCGGGAACGTCCAGGCCGCCTACATCTCGTCGACCAACGACAAGCACTTCGACCACGCCATGGCCGCGATCGACGCGGGCCTGCACGTGCTGTGCGAGAAGCCGCTCTCCTTCGACATCACTCAGGCGCAGAAGATGGTCGACGCGGCCGCGGCCGCGGGGGTCGTCTTCGCGACCAACCATCACCTCCGCACCCATCCCGTTCACCGCGCAGCGCGAAAGATGCTGGCGGAGGGTGCGATCGGCGACATCCTGTCAGTGCGCGTCAGCAACGCCATCCTGCTGCGCCAGGCCCTGCGTGGGTGGCGCCTCGACGGCGTCGGCGGCGGAGTCGTCCTCGACCTCGCGGTGCACGACATCGACACGCTCCGCTTCGTCACCGGGATGGAACCGACCACGGTGACGGCGGTGGGCGTGTGCCAGGGACTGAGCGAGGGTCCGGCGGACGCCGTGATGACGAGCGGCGTGCTCGGCACTTCCACCCTGTTCTCGCTCCACGACGCGTACACGGTCCCGGGCGCCGTGACCGGATTCGAGATCCACGGAACGTCCGGCACTCTCGTCGCCACCGACTGCATGCGCCCCGATCCCACCGGAACGCTGCGGATCGTCGCGGACGGGCAGGACACGACCGTCCCGCTCGAAACCGTCGACAACCTGTACGCACCGGGGATCCGGGCGTTCGTCGACGCCGTCCGCGGGGACGGTGGGCCCGTGGCGACCGGACACGACGGACTGCGTTCGGTGACCGCCGCGCTGGCCGTCCTGCAGTCGATCGAGGAGGGCCGCGCGGTGCGTCCCTGAGGAGAGGTCGCTACATGATCAGCCCGCTGGGGCGTCGCCGCAGCGGCGACTGTTCCTGCACGGGCATCGAATTCGGCGGGACGGGGTAAGGTGCACCGGCGTTGAGCGTCCCAGCGGCCACGTTCGGCCCGCACTGCGCGATCGCCGCCTGCAAGCGTGGCCCGGGGTCGGTCATCACGGGAACACCGGAGTTCGGTGCCGACGAGAAGTCGAAGGCGGACGTCATGTCGCCGACGGCGCCGCGGCGCCACTCGGTGAGGTTGGGGACGGGCACGCCGAACCGCTTCTCCAGCAGCCGGAGCTGCGACGTGTGGTCGAACGTGTCGGACGCGACGAGGCCGCCGCGACTGTACGGCGAGATGATCAGCGACGGCACCCGGAAACCGAGGCCGATCGGACCGGGGTTGTTCTCGCTCTCCGACACCGTGTTCAACGGAACCGTGAGGTATTCGCCCGGGGTACCCGGCGGCGGGGTGGGCGGGGTGACGTGGTCGAAGAAGCCGCCGTTCTCGTCGTAACTGATGATCAGCGCCGTCTTCTCCCAGATCGCCGGGTTCGACGTGAGGATGTCGAGTACCTCGACGATCCCGACCGCGCCCGCGGCCGGCGGAAGCGCCGGATGCTCGCAGGTGAAGATGTTGGGCACGATCCAGGACACCGCGGGCAGGGTGCCGTTCGCGACGTCGGCCCGGAAGTCGTTCGGGTACGTCGGATCGAGGCCGCGGCGAGCGAGTTCCGAATTCGGGTCGCTGTACTGCGTGAAGCAGCCGAGCATCCCGTCGAGCGCCACACTCGACACGGGGCCGAGGTCCTTGTTGGCGTACACCTTCCAGCTGACGCCGGCCTCCTGCAGGTTCTCCGGATAGGTGCGCCACGAGTACACGAATTTGGGGATCACCGTCGGCGTCTCGACCAGCGGCCCGCCTGCCAGCCCGTCCGGGTCGATAGTGCCCGTCATCCAGTACAGCCGGTTCGGGTCCGTCGGTCCGAGTACCGAGCAGAAGTAGTGGTCGCAGATCGTGAAGGCATCCGCGAGGTCGTAGTGCACCGGGATGTCGGCTCGCGTGTAATAGCCCATCGTCGCGGGACCGTTGAGCGGCCCCTCGTGCGCGATGTGCACCGGCATCCACCGGTCCATCGCGCCGCCGTTCCACGCGTCGTGCTGAGGACCCCACGAATGGGTGGGGTCGTTGATGCACTCGCCGTCGAGGTGCGTGCCCTGCGTGGTGTCGAGCCGGAACGGGTTGAGAAACCCGGTCGGGGTCGGCCCGGCACCCGGCGTCCAGCCGTACTGCTGCCACGCCGGTGACGGGTCGTCGAACCCGCGCACCCCCGACAGCGTGCCGTAGTAGTGGTCGAACGAGCGGTTCTCCTGCATGAGGTAGACGAAGTGCTCGATGTCGTTCAGCGACCCGCTACCGCCCGGGTCCTGCGCGTAGGCGCGGTCGATCACCGGTCCCGCCCACGAACTGAGAAAGGCGGCGCCACCGGCCGCTGCGGCGGAGGCGAGGAACTTGCGTCGTGAGATGTCCGATGCCGGGGTCACGGATCGTGACGGTAGTCGCTGCGGACGCCGCCCGCCCGGCGAATGCGGAGGTTGCCCTACTGCGGGCCGAATGGCACATCACCTTCCAACGTGATGCGGTGCATGACACGGTGCTGGGTGCCGTAGTCGCGGTTGGCGTAGTGCACGGTGCTGCGGTTGTCCCACAGCACGAGGTCGCCGAGGCGCCAGCGGTGCCGCACGATGTGCTCGGGTTTGGTCAGGTGTGCGTAGAGGAAGTCGAGGATTCCCCGGCTCTCCGCCTCGGACACTCCGGCGATGTGGGACGTGAAGCCCGGGTTCACGAAGATGCCCTTGCGTCCCGAATCCGGGTGAACCCGCACGACGGGATGCTCGACGGGCACGAGCGCCGTGACTTCCTCACCGTCCCAGACGTTTCCCTTGCCGCCACGCTTCTGCGCGAGGTAGTACCCGAACTCGCGGTTGCCGTCGTGCACCGCGGTCAGCTGGTCGATCATCTGCCGGACCGGCAGCGAGAGAGACTCGTACGCGAGTTGGCTGTCGGCCCAGTTGGTGTCGCCTCCGTGCGGTGGGAGGACGACGGGGCGGAGGATCGACCCCAGCGGCGGTCGCTTCATGAACGTCACGTCGGTGTGCCACACGTCGGCGAAACCGTTGTCCTGGCTGTCGAGCGCGTACACCTCCTGCGCGACGTCGCCGCTGTCGTGGACGGGGTGCCCCGCGGTCAGCTGCCCGAGACGGCGACCGAACTCGATGTGGCTCGCGTCGTCCAGTGACTGACCCCGCAGGACCAGCACCTTGTGTTCGGTCAACGCCGACCGGATCGCGGCCACCTCGCCGTCGGTGGCGGCCCCGACGTCCAGGCCGATGATCTCGGCCCCGAAGTGGGGGCCGAACTTGTCGAGCGTCAGCGACGCTGTTCTGGTTTCGAATGCAGTACTCATGATGTCTTTCCGCGATGGTGATCGAGCCTGGAGACGGGCGCACCGGCCCGGACCTGCGAACGCGGAGAATGCGTGAGGAATTACCGGATGCCGGAGGCTACCGAGGACTGGACAGCACGCGGTACGCGCGCCGGGCCATCAGCAACAACAGATGTTGGCGCACGTACGGCACAGGTCGACGGTGAGGCGTCGCACCAGGTGAGTCGTATGCACGACGCAATTCCTACCGGATGGGAGGGAAATGAGCAAGCTCGGGGCAATCGGCGGCGATCAGCTCCAGCGCGCCTGACCGCCGTCGAGCGGGATGGTGGCGCCCGACAGGTAACCGGCGTCGGGGCCCACGAGGAAGACGACGGCACGTCCGATGTCCTGCTCGCAATCACCGATCCGGCCGAGCGGGATCGACTTCACGAACTCGGCGGCCTCCTCGGGATTGTTCTCCGTCCACCATTTCAGGCCCGGGGACAGTGCATGCGGCGCAATCGCATTGACACGGATCCCGTCGGGTCCCCATTCGCTGGCCGCGGTCCGGGTGAGCGAGCGCATCGCCTCCTTCGTGGCCGCGTAGAGCCCGTAGCCGCTGGTGTCCCACCGCACCGCCGACGAGCTGACGAGGTTGATGATCGAGCCGCCGCCGCGCGCCTTCAGGTGCGGGTAGCACAGCTGCATGAGGAACAGGGTGGCCACCGGACCGACGGCCATGGCGCGGTCGAGAAGTTTCGGAGTGATGTCGAGGAGCGGTCCGAGCGCGCTCGCGTTGGCGTTGTTGACGAGGATGTCGATGCCACCGAACGCGTCCACGACCCGGTCGACCATCGGGCCCAGCTGATCGCGTTTGCTGACGTCGCAGACGATCGGCTCGGCGACGCCGCCGAAGTCGGCGATGGCGGCGCACGTGTCGACGAGTTTCGCCTCCGTTCGCCCGACCACCGCGATCCGGGCGCCCTCCTTGGCCAGCGCGAACGCCATGCCGGCGCCCACTCCCTGACCGGCGCCGGTGATCAGTGCGACCTTGCCGTCCAGTGTCCCCATCACGAGTCTCCTTTGCCGGGTTCCGTGTCCGCTGCCCACCGGTTGGACGTCAGCCGGAAGCTGGGAATGTCGGACAGCGACATCACCGCCTCGTAGGTGCGCTCGTATCCGGTGTGCGCGATCCGCCATCGGCCGTCCGGTCCGCGGAAGTAGCGGTCGGAGTAGAACGCCGCCCCGCGCAGCAGCATGCCGTGTTCCGGGATCAGCACCGTGTCGGAGAGGTACCAGCGTCCGGTCGCCGTGTCGCCGTCGACGTCGATCTCCGGGTGACCGCAGTGGTGTTCGGTGATGGTGTTCGCTCCGAGGGTCGACTTCATGTATTCGACGAGCGCGTCGCGGGAGTCGAAGGTGAGGCGCTCACCGTAATTCGCGGTGGCGTCCGGCAGCAGGGTGTCGGCGAACTCGTCCCAGCTCTTCGTGTCCAGCGCGCGCAGGTACGCGTACTTGAGCCTGCTGATCGCGGCGACGTCCTCGAGATCGGAAACTGACACCTGTTCTACATACCACGGATGGCACACCACACGGACCGACTAGGGGATTATCGACTGACGCTGCCCGCGTCGACCGGCAGGGCGACGGACGTGATGTACCGCGCCTCGTCCGAGGCCAGGAACAGCGCGGCGTTGGCCACGTCGACCGGCTCGATCCACGGAATCGACAGCATGTTCATCGTCACGGCGGCCGCCGCGAACTCTTCGCGGGTGGGGTGCACGAGGTCGGGCCGGAACGCCCGCCGCACCATGTCGTTCTGGATCATGTCCGTGTCCACGTTCGTGGGATGCACGCTGTTGACCCGCACCCGGTGCGGCGCGAGCTCCTTGGCCAGCGACCGCATCAGTCCCACCACCCCGTGCTTGGCCGCGGTGTAGTGGGCGACGCCGACGAGCCCGCGCAGACCGGCGATGGAGCTCGTCAGGACCATCGCCCCGCCGCCCCGCTCGATCAGGTGCGGGGCCGCCGCCTTGCACGTCTGCCACACCCCCGTCAGATTGACGTCGAGCATCGTCTGCCACGTCTCGGAGTCGAGCTCCAGCGCGGCACCCGAGGACGTGATGCCTGCCGTCGCGCACACGAAGTCCAGCCCGCCCAGCTCGCCGGCCGCCGCGGTGACCGCCTCGGCGAGCGCCGTCCCGTCACGCACGTCCACCTGCGCGGTCACGATCCGGCGGCCGGTGTCCCGGACCAGTTTCGCGGTCTCCTCGAGGTCCTCCGGACTCGCCGGTGGCGTCACCACCGTGCCGACCGGGCCGCACAGGTCGACGGCGACGACGTCCGCGCCCTCCTGTGCGAACCGCAACGCCTGCGCCCGGCCGATCCCGCGTGCGGCACCGGTGACCAGGACGACTCTTCCGTTCACTCGACCTGTCATCTCTACACCTTCTGGGTCAGTCCGGCGTCGACCACGAGTTGTGTGCCGGTGATGTAACGCGATTCGTCCGAGGCCAGGAACAGCAGCGCATTGCTGACGTCCCGCGAGTCCAGCCACGGAACGGGCAGCATGTGGTTCGCTGCGAGGACGGGGACGACGTCGTCCCGGGTCGGATTCTCGAGGTCCGGCCGCAGCCGTGCCATCGTCTCGGAATTCAGGGTCATGCGGGTACCGACGGCACCGGGGTGCAGCACGTTCACCCGGATGAACTGCGGTCCGAGTTCGTTGGCGAGGGTCCGGGCCAACCCGACCACGGCGGTCTTGGACGCCGAATAGTGGGCGGCCCCGGCCACTGCCTTGATGCCGGCGGTCGAACTGACGATCACGACGGAACCGCCGCCGTCCCGCATCGCCGGAACCGCAGCCTTCGCCGTGTTCCAGATGCCGGTGACGTTGACGTCGAGCGATCGATGCCAGACCGAATCGTCGATCGTCCACGCCGGTCCGGGGTTGTCGCAGACACCGGCATTCGCGACGACGACGTCGAGGGGGCCCAATTCCGCGACTCCGGCGTCGACCGCCGCGCGCAACGCCGACGGGTCACGCACATCGGCGTGGGCGACGACCGCCCGCCGGCCGAGTTCGCCGACCAGCCTTCCCGTTTCGGTGAGATCCGATTCGGCCGACGGCAGATCGACGACGACGACGTCGGCGCCCTCCTCCGCGAGCCGGACCGCGTGACTGCGTCCCATGCCGTTTCCGGCACCGGTGATGAAGGCGACCTTGCCTGCCATCCGTGACATCGGTTGTCCCTTCTAGTCCAGGCGGCCCGGAGTCGGGTAGCTGCGCAGGGAGAGCCCCACCCGCCCGGTCTCCACCGCATCGTCGATCGATCCGCGCAGCGCGCCGCAGGTGGGGACGAACATCGAGTGCTCCCCCTCCTGCGCACGCTGGGCGAACTCCGGGCAGGTCTGCTCGGCGTCGCCCAGCCACTGCACGCTCGTGTGCGCCTCGCTGTATTTCTCCACGAGCACCGCATTACCGCAGCGCCGGCATTCGACGGGAAGCACTCAGCTCACCGCCCCGGTGACATTGCGGGGCCCCGCCCCGGCTGCATGCCGAGCGCCGACCCAGCCGAACACCATCGCGGGACCGATGGTCGCGCCTGCACCGGCGTAGTCGTTGCCCATCACGGACGCCGACGTGTTGCCCGTGGCATAGAGCCCGGCGATCGGTTCGCCGCTGCCACGGCACACCTGGCTGTGCTCGTTGCACACGAGCCCGCCCTTGGTGCCGAGGTCGCCGGCTTCCATCCGCACCGCGTAGTACGGGGCCCTGTCGACCTCGTCCAGGGTCGGGTTGGGCAGTCGCGGGTCGCCGTAGTACCGGTCGTAGGCGCTGTCGCCGCGACCGAAGTCGGCGTCGACCCCCGCACGCGCGAAACCATTGAACCGGGCGATCTCCGCGGACAGCGACTCCTCGGGAACGCCCATCTTCTGCGCGAGCTCGCCGAGGGATGCGGCGCGCTGCATCAGCCCAGTCTCGAACCACTCCGCGGGGAACTTCTGGCCGGGCATCACACCACCGAACTGGTAACGGCTCTTGGCCTTCGAGTCGAACACGAACCACACGGGGTCGTGACCACCGGCGATCTGGTCGTGGACGAACGACACGTACGGGGACGCCTCGTTGGTGAACCTCTTGCCGTTCTGGTCGACGATCAGCGACGGCGGGATCGACCGCTCCGACACCAGGACGTGCATGATGCCGTCCGGCCGCCGGAACGACGGCATCCACCAGGCGTCGTCCATCAGATCGACGGCGGCGCCGACCTGCTCCCCCGCGACGATTCCGTCTCCGGTGTTGTCGGGTGAGCCGGCGCTGTAGTTGTCCTTGCCGCCTTCCCGGAGGAACCGCTTCCGCATCTCCTCGCTCTGCTCGAATCCGCCGGTGGCCATCATGACGCCGCGGCGGGCGCGGATCCGCAGTTCCTGTCCCCCGGACTCGACGACCGCGCCCGTGACAGCTCCTGATTCGTCCGTGACCAGACCCTTCAGTGGGGAGTTCAGCCACAGCGGAACCCCTGCCTCCTGGAGCGTGAGCCGTAGCCGGCCGACGAGGGCCTGCCCCAGAGTCTCCATCCGCCTGCGCCGCAGCATCGCCAAGACCGAACGCCAGCCGACACCCAGCGCGGTCCTGCGTCCGGCCCAGGTGCGGAAGAACATGTTGAGGTGACGGAACTCGGTGGACGTCATGTACAGCCCACCCGGCATCGCGAGGGAGTTCGGCCGCTGCAGGTCGCCGTCGGCGCCGAGCTGGTTCATGTCGAACGGCAACGGTTCGACCGTCCGCCCCTTCGGCCGTCCGCCCACGTTCTCGGGGTGGTAGTCGGAATAGTCCTCGCACCAGGAGAACCGGAGATGCGGGCAGTTCTGTTCGAAGAACCTCATCATGGCCGGCCCCTGCTCGATGTACGCGTCGAGACGTTCGGCCGGAACGCTGTCGCCGACGATCGACTCCAGGTACTTCCGGACGTCGCCGGGGTCGTCGGCGCGACCTTCACGGACGAGGATCGGAGAGTTGGGAATCCACAGGGCGCCGCCGGACAGTGCCGTCGAACCGCCGTACACCCCCGACTTTTCGACGACGAGGGTGTCGAGTCCTCGCTCGGCCCCGGCGAGGGCGGCGGTCATTCCACCCGCACCGCTGCCGATCACCAGGAGATCTACCTCCCGGTCCCAGTTCTGCTCGTCTACGCTCATCGTGCACACCTTCCGAAGTGGTCTCGATCACACCCTGCCGGTGTCAATTGCTTTTTCCCACAGCCCTTCCCGCGGAGCGGGAGACAGCGGCACCGCCGCCGAGCGGGAGAAAGCGCGGCTACGTGGCCGCGGTGAAGATGCCGAGCCCGCCGCGGTACACCAGGAGCGGCGGCGCATCTCGGAGCACGTCCAGGCCGGTGACGCGCGCAACGACGATGGTGTGGTCACCGGCGTCGTGCTCGAACTCGACGGTGGCCTGCACCTGCGCGAGCACACCGTCCAGCGCCGGGGCACCGTTTCCGGCGTGCGACCACCCGACGCCGGAGAACTTGTCGGCGCCGCTGGTCGCGAACGTGCCGCACACGTCCCGCTGGTCGTGGGCGAGGACGTTGACGCAGACGTGTTCGCTCGCCCGCAGCCGCGGCCAGCTGGTCGACGTCCGTGCGGGGCTGAACGACACGTACGGCGGGTCCAGCGACAGCGACACGAAGGACTGGCACGTGAAGCCGTGCGGACTCTCGCCGTCGTGTGCGGTGATCACCGTGACGCCGGTGCAGAAGTGCCCGAGCACCGCCTTGAGCTCGGCGGGGTCGATGCGTCGTGCCACCGGCGGCACGGGTTCTTCGGTTCGGGTCATCGTGTCTCCTCGGATCGACGGGTTGCGTTCAGCCTGGCCGCGGCACCTCCCGGCGGGGAATGCCCCGTCCCGCCCAGCGGCAGGGTTTCGGGCTGTCCAGCCGGCGGCGCACGGTTGATAGGCTCGGGAAATGCCATCGTCCGACCCCACACAGAGCTCCGGGTTCGCCGGCCTCCGATCGACGAGCTGGCCGGTACTCGGCATCCTGTCGTTCGGCGAGGAACTGTCCGGCTACGACCTGAAGAAGTGGGCGTCGTACAGCGTGCGTTTCTTCTACTGGAGCCCGTCCTTCAGCCAGGTGTACTCGGAGCTGAAGAAGCTCGAGGACCTGAGATACGTGACGTCGCGGACCGTCGTGGACGACGGGGCGCGGGTGAAACCCAAGCGCCTGTACAAGATCACGGACGCGGGCATGGCCGTCATGCGCAGCTGGGCGCGGGAGGCGCCGATCGATCCGCCCGTCCTCAAGCACGGCGTGATGCTGCGCATGTGGCTCGGTCACCTCACCGAGCCGGAACAGCTCAAAGATGCCCTGAAGGAGCACATCTCGTACGTGGAGGGGATGAGCAGGCAGGCCGCACTCGACGCCCGCGATTCCGACGTCGAACCCACGTGGGCGTTCGCGCACATGGTCAACAAGTGGTCCGAGCGTTACTACGCAGCCGAGAGCGAGCTCGCGAAGCAGATGCTCGCCGACATCGACGACGCCGTCGAGCGGATGCACGGCGAAGGGACGCCGGAACATCCCGGTGTGCCGAAACCGGCCGCATCACATTCGATCCGGCGCTCCCGCGAGGCGCAGCAGGAGTACCAGGCCGCAATGAAAGCGGCACAGGACGCGGACGACGAGGCGGAGCGCGAAGACTAGCCGGACGGAGTCCGCACCGGTTCGGCCAGCAGATTCCGGAGCTGAGGCCACAGCTCTCGCCGCGCGGTCTGCGCCGCGGTCATCGCGTCGATCGTCAAGAATCCGTGGAACATTCCCTCGACCCGCCGGCATTGCACGGGAACACCGGCGTCGGCGAGCGCCCCGGCGTATTTCTCCCCCTCGTACCGGAGGGGATCGCGTTCGGCGGTGATCACGATCGCGGGTGGGAGCCCGCCGAGGTCCTCGGCCCGGACCGGGGCGGCGTAGGCGGGTACGGTCTCGCGGTGGGTCGGCAGGTACTGATCCCAATACCATTGCATCGCAGAGCGGGTGAGGAAGTGATCTTCCGCGAACTCCTCGTAGGACTCGGTGTCGAAGACCGGTTCGATGACGGGGTAGATCAGTAGCTGTCCGGTGACGGCGGGGGCCTCCCGGTCCCGGGCCATCAGCGCCGCGACCGCCGCGAGGTTGCCTCCGCTGCTGTCGCCGGCGACGAGAAGACGGTCCGGATCGCCGCCGAACTCGCGGGCGTGCTGCGCGACCCAGCACGTCGCAGCGTAGGCGTCGTCCGCTGCGGCGGGCCACTGCGATTCCGGGGCGAGTCGGTAGCCGACGGAGACGACGACGGCGCCGATCCCGTTGCACATCGCGCGGCAGAAGCCGTCGTGGCTGTCGAGGTCGCAGATCACGAACCCGCCGCCGTGGAAGAAGACGACGACGGGCAGGAACTCCGCGGGATGCCCTGCCGGCGAATAGATGCGTGCCGCAATCGGTCCGGCCCCGCCGGGGATCTCCCGGTCGCGCACACTACCGACCGACTCGGGGTCGACGACGGGCTTACGTCCCGCCTTCGTCGCCGCCCGCGCCTGCGCGCCCGTCATGGTCTCCACCCGGGGAAAGTTCTCGTTCAGTCCCCGGAGGATGGTCTCGGCCTGCTCGTCGAGCGGCATTCGTGCTCCTTCGTCCCGCCTCAGGCGGAGTATCGGTCGGCGCGTCCGGCGCCCGGCGTCGCGGTCGACATGTAATTGCGCCAGGTGCCCTTGGCGGACATGCGAATCGGTGCGGTCAGACGGTGATCGAGCTTGATCTGGCTGCTCGGACCGCACACGGAGATGGCCGCCACCACGTTGTCCTCGGTGCCCACCGGCACGGCGACGCAGCTGACGCCCACGAGATCCTCTTCCCGGTCGTATGCCGCCCCACGTTCACGGGTCTTCTGCAGTTCCGCGCGGAACGCGGCAGGTGAGTCGATGCTGAATCGTGTGCTGCGGGGCAGACCCGCCTCGACGACGCGGTCGACCACGGACTCGGTCGAGTGCGCCAGCAGCACCTTGCCGACACTCGTACAGTGCGCGGGCTGGCGGCCGCCGACGCGGGACGGCAACCCGACGCCGAACCGTCCGGCGATCTTCTCCAGGTAGACGACGTCGATTCCTTCGAGCACTGCGAGGTGCACGGCGTGCCCGGTGAGCCGGTGAAGTTCGTGCAGGAAGGGCAGCGCGGCCCGGTGCAGACGGTCCTGATGCACGGCCAGCGACCCGAGTTCGAACAGCCGCATGCCGAGTTCGTAGTCGCGGCCTTCCCGGCGGAGCCACCGCAGCTGGACGAGACGTTCGAGCATCCGGTGCGCGGAGGATCGCGGAAGCCCCGTGCGGCGCACGATCTGCGCGAGCGTGAGCCTGCCCGGGCCGTCGAAGGCGTCGAGGAGAAGGGCGGCGCGATCGAGGCCGGCGGTGGGGGTGGGGCTGAGTGTCGTCGTCATGGGGACCTCCGTAGCGGCGCTGCTCGATGCGGCGACGCGGTGTGTGACTGGCGACACTTACTATAAATAGGCATATACCTATTTGCAATAGTGCTGGCTGAACGACCCCGAACAGCCCACAGGCCCGGCGCACGCATCGAGTGGATACGCACACCGGGCCCGGACACCCCTTTACATGGCCGCCAGCGGCTCGCTTCCCGACCAGTCGTGGCCCCAGTAGCTGTCGGCGGTGATCTCCTCCGCGGAGTAGTACTTCTCGTCCACCTTCATGCCCTCGGTGCCGAACTCGATGTCCCAGCCGCCGGGGGCACGCACGTAGAACGACACCATCTTGTCGTTGGTGTGGCGGCCGAGGGTCGAGGAGACGGAGAACCCGTCCTTGACGACGCGGTCGAGCGCCTGCCCGACGGCGTCGAGCGTGTCGACCTCCACCATGATGTGCACCAGTCCCGGCGCACCGCCGTGCGGCGCGGGGCACAGAGCCAGGCTGTGATGACGCTCGTTGACGCCCAGGAAGCGCACCCGCATCGGACCGAACTCCGGCGGAGCCGGGATGCGGAAGGCGCCGCGGGGAAGGAAGCCGAGCACCTCGGTGTAGAAGTCGAACGCGCCACTGAAGTCCATCACCGGCAGCACGACGTGGCCGAGGCCCTGCGCCCCCGTGACGAACTTCGCGCCGAACGGGGTGACCACCGGGCTGTGGTCGAGGACGGCGCCGTGGAAGATCTCGATCGTCGCACCGGTCGGGTCCTGGAACGTGACGACCTCCTCGACGCGGCGGGCGTCGGCCTCTTCCACCGCGAGCGGTTTGACGGCGATCCCGGCGCCCTCGACCGCCTCCTGAACCCGGACCAGGCCCGCATGGTCGCGAACCTCCCACCCGATGGTGACGACCTCGTCCGTCTCGCCCGGCACGACCACGATGCGGGCCGCGCGCTCGTCCATGCGGAGGTACAGTGCGTCCTCGTCCGGGCCCGAACCCTCGGCGAATCCGAGCACGTCGAACGCGAACGTGCGCCACCGCTCCAGGTCGTTGGTCTGGATCTTGACGTAGCCAAGCCCCTTGATGTCTGTCATGTGTTGTCCTTCTGCTGTTTTCGAGATCCGACGCCGGTCAGATCATCGACTTGAGGTTGTCGGCCGGGTCGAGGCCGAGCGAGCTGAGCGCCGACGCGTGGTAGACGGTGCTCGGCACATGGATGGCGTGTGCCAGGCCGGCGTGCGCGTCCCGCCAGTACCGCTGCAGGGGCTTGTCCATCCGCAGCGCATTGCCACCCGACCGCGCGAAGATCTGGTCGACGGCGGTGACCGCACGCCATGCGGCCCGCACCTGTGTCCGGCGTCCCGCCGCGCGGTCCTCGAAGGTGACCTCCCTGCCCGACTCGACGAGGCCCCAGATCCTGTCGACGTTGGCGAGCAGTTCCTGGCGGGCGGCGTTGATGTCGGCCGCGGCCTCGCCCACGGCGAACAGGACGTAGGGGTCGTCCTTGATCGCGGTGCCCTGCGCGCCGACGCGGTCGCGCTGGTAGTCGAGGTGCGCGGCGAGGGCGCCCTCGGCGATTCCCACCACGGCGGAGGAGATCCCGAGCGGGAACATCGTCGACCACGGCATGTTGTACAGCGTCTCGGTGCGCCCGAACTTCTGCACCGCGGTGCCGTTCATGACCTCGTCGGCGTCCATCACCCGGTAGTCGGGGACGAAGGCGTTCCGGACGATGATGTCCTTGGAACCGGTGCCCTTGAGCCCGACGACGTTCCACGAGTCCTCGACGATCTCGTAGTCGCTGCGCGGCAGGATCATGTGCAGCATCTTCGGCGGCAGGGCCATCGCGCCGTCCTTGTCGCCGAGCATCGCACCGAGGAAGATCCAGTCGCAGTGATCGGTTCCCGACGAGAACTGCCAGCGTCCGCTGAAGAGGTAGCCGCCGTCGACCGGGGTCGCGATCCCGGTCGGCGCGTACGGCGAGGCCATCCAGGTGTCGGAGTCTGCCGCCCACACCTCGTCCTGCACCTTCGGATCGGCGAACGCCAGCTGCCAGGGGTGCACGCCGACGATGCCGCACACCCAGCCCGTGGCCGGGTCGAGGGACGCCGCGGCCATCACCGTCTCCGCGAACTCGCGCGGATGAGCCTCGTAGCCGCCGTACTTGCCGGGCTGGAGGAGCTTGATCGGGCCGGCCTCGCGGAGCTTCTTTGCCGTGTCGTCGGGCAGCCGGCCGATCCGCTCGGCCTCGGGCGCCTGATCGCGGAGCTGATCCGCGATAGAGATGATGTTGTCGAGAACCTCGTGGGTCATCTGTCGTGTCCTTCTTCTGCGAGCGGGCTCAGGCGTTGGTGTCGAGCGGCACGACGCCGTTGGCGAGGTTGTCGGCAACCTCGGCCTCCCAGCTCTGCACCGCCCTGGTGGTGTCGATCTCGAATTCGAAGCGCTTGGTCATGTCGTCGGTGATGTCCTCGACGTCCACGTAGAACTGCTGGTACCAGCGACGCAGCTGGTACACCGGCCCGTCCTCCTCCGACAGCAGCGGGTTGTCGATGCGCGACTTGTTCAGCCAGATGTCGACGTCCTGCTTGAACCCGAGTTCCACGCCCTCGGCGAACTGCGCCGCCATGCCGTTCGCCACCTCGTCGGACAGCCCCTCGGGCTTCTTCACCATGGCGCCCCACTGCAGGACGAACGAATCGGCGGTGACCGGGTAGTGGCAGTTGATCAGCACCGTCTCGATCATCATGCCGTTCGCTTCGCTCCACAGCTTGTCGATCATGTAGGACGGGCCGAAGTACGACGCGTCCGAGCGCAGCGTCGAATTGGGGTCGTCGTAGCTGGTGCCCACCGAGATGTCGTGGCGGGGCGTCGACTGCATGTACTGGGTGGCGACGTGCCCTTCGAAGACGTTCTTGAAGTAGCGCGGGAACGAGAAGTGGACGTAGTAGAAGTGCGCCATGTCGACCACGTTGTCGACGATCTCGCGGCAGTGCGAACCCTCGACGAGCAGCGAATTCCAAGTCCAGTCGGTCCATTCCGAAGAACCGAACCCCTCGATCTCGGGGATCGTCACGTCGGCGGGCGGCGGGTTGCCCTGCGGGTCGTTCCAGACGTAGAGCTGCCCGTTGCGCTCGATGGTCGTCCAGCCCCGGGTCCGCGCCAGCGGCGGGACACGCCGGGCATACGGGATTCCCGTGCACTTGCCGTTGCCGCCCCAGCGCCAGTCGTGGAACGGGCAGGCGATGGAGTCGCCCTTCACGGTGCCGTGCGCCAGGTTGCCACCCATGTGGCGGCAGTAGGCGTCGAGCACGCTGAGGGTCCCGTCGGACGTCTCGAACACCACCAGCGACGTGCCGAACGCATCGATCTGATGCGGGGCGCCGTCCCTGAAGGTCTTCGCCAGACCCAGGCAATGCCACCCGCGCGCGAAACGCGTTGGTGCCGACCCCACTTCGATCATCCGGACTTCGTCGCCGTCAACGGCACTGTTGCGCGCCATGTCTACCTCCGCCTCGCTGTACGTCAAGAACACCCTCGGGGTGTGGTGTAGCTCATAGTCGGCGCTCGCGGTCGGCTGCGGTACCCGACTCTCCCACTCAGCGAGAGGCTTTCGCATCCACCCATCGCGGCGGAACTTCCGCGTCCCGATCACAGGGACCACACCCCCCGTTCACAGGCCGCGGCGACTACCGTGCGGATCACATACCCGGAAATTGGGAGGAACGATGGCCGCACTCATCTCTTCGCAGCTGTACACGGCAGAGATTCGCCGGCTCTGCGCCGACGCCGTCCCGAGCGGGGTGGTCGTCGCACCCGAGCCGGGGGCGGCCGTCGAGCAGGACTTCCTCCTGCTGCGACCGCACCGGACGTCGGACGACGCCCTGTCCGCGCACGTCCGGAGGGTCGGCGACCACGACCTCCTCGTCCGCCTCCGCAACCGCGACGAGCAGCTGGTCTTCGAGTTCTGGACGAACAGCTTCACCGGAACCCCGACGCCCGACGATCAGTCGGCAGACCTGCTCGAGCGCTACTGCGCCGAGCAGTTTCCCGGCACTCTCCGCAGGTTCCGTACCCGCGTCCGGCGGGCCGTGCCGTCCGGTGCGGCGTTCTCCGCGTCGCTGCAGCAGACGTACGTCCAGGACGGCGCACGCATGGCGGACGTCACCGTCACCTGCGCGCGGGGCGGTGACGTGCTCGCCCGAGCGTGGGCCACGTACGCGCTGCCCGACTGATCTCGACTCGTTCTCCCACGAATTAGTCAGCCGCGCAGGCAATTGCCTGCGCGGCTGACCAATGTCCGTGAAACTATCCCACCGGGTCGGCCAGCCTCGCCCGGGACCGGCTGAACTCGAAACCGCGGAACCCCTCCTCCGCGACGTCCGCGCAGATCCGCCCGTACGCGCCGAAGCCCCCGAGGTACGGCATGAACACGCGGGGCTTGCCCGGGATGTTCGCGCCCATGTACCAGGAGTTCGCCAACGGGAACAGGGTCTGCGCGGCGAGCTCGCGGCAGTGCTCCACCCACTGCTCGGTGGCGGGGACGGACGCCTCGATCGCGTCGTAGTCCTTCTCCCACAGGTGCTCGATGCAGTCCGCGATCCAGTCGACGTGCTGCTCGGCGCCGAGCACCATGTTCGCCAGCACCGACGGGCTTCCCGGCCCCGTCACGACGAACAGGTTCGGGAACCCCGGAACACCAAGACCGAGATAGGTTTTCGGACCCTCACTCCAGCACTCGGACAGCGGCACACCGCCGCGCCCGACGATCCGCATTCGGTCGAGGGCGCCGGTCATGGCGTCGAATCCGGTGGCGAACACCAGCGTGTCGAGGGCGAAGTCGGCGTCGGTGGTGGTGACACCCGACGGGGTGATCGACTCGATCGGCGCCGCCTTCAGATCCACCAGGGTGACGTTCAGACGGTTGTACGTTTCGAAATAGTGGGTGTCGGTGACGATCCGCTTGGTCCCGATGGGGTGATCGTTCGGGATCAGCTTGTCCGCGACGGCGGGGTCGTCGACGAGCAGGCGGATCTTCTCCTCCGCGAACTCGCGTGCCGTCGCGTTCGCGGC
The DNA here is from genome assembly GCF_042671975.1 of Rhodococcus sp. NPDC127593. NCBI lineage: Bacteria > Bacillati > Actinomycetota > Actinomycetes > Mycobacteriales > Nocardiaceae > Rhodococcus > Rhodococcus sp. NPDC127593. The sequence continues at coordinate 67,606 of NZ_JBHXWI010000025.1, forward strand.
CTCGGTCTTCGTCTGATCCGGAAAGGTTTTCGCGAACAGCACCCCGCCGAGCTTCCATCGCGTCTCGTAGGCATCGCGACGTTCCTCGTCGGAGACCTCCAGCGCGGACTTCGGGTGCGCGTTGTACGGCGAGCCGCCACCGCTCTCCCGGGACAGCCTCCGGCGCTCGTCGTATCCGGCCTTGATCGCTCGCCGCATCTCGTCGTCCCATGTCTGGTTACCCGCCGGGACGCTGTAGTTGGCACTGCGCTGGAACACGTACAGGTGTTCGGCCTGCTCGGCGATGAGGGGAATCGACTGAATACCGGAGGAACCGGTACCGATGATCCCGACCCGCCTGCCGGTGAAGTCGACACCCTCGTGCGGCCACTGACCCGTGTGATGCGTGTCGCCGGTGAACGATTCGCGGCCCGCGATGTTCGGCATGTTCGCGGTGGACAGCGCGCCGGTCGCGAAGATGCAGTACCGGGCGGACAGGACGTCGCCGCGGTCGGTGCGCACCTCCCACCGCAGCGACTCCTCGTCCAGTTCCGCGGAGGTCACGCGGGTACCGAACAGGAAACGGTCACGGAGGCCGAACCGGTCCGCGACGTGATTGATGTACGCCAGGATCTCGGGCTGGGTGGCGTACTTCTCGCTCCAATCCCACTCCTGCTCGAGTTCCCGCGAGAACGAGTACGAATAGTCGACGCTCTCCACGTCGCACCGGGCGCCGGGATAGCGGTTCCAGAACCACGTTCCGCCGACGCCTCCCGCCGCCTCCACACCCTGGACGGTCAGACCCAGGCTCCGCAACCTGTGGACGGCGTACAGACCCGCGAATCCCGCGCCGACGACAACCGCGTCCACGTCGCCGATCCGATTCGCACGAGCATCAACTTCGGTGCGTGCACTCACGGGCGCGCTCCTCTCCCATTCGACAGACACATTCGGCAGCAAAGGCCTGTCTGGGACGGTAGGTCGCGGCACCGGGGCAGCCACAGGTTCGTTCCCGGTGAGCGGTCGGGCAGCGTCTAACTCGACACGACGGGAGCCAGGGCGGGGTCGATCACGTCGGCCAGGGCGTCCCACGGCACGGTGACGGTGACGAGCCCGACGGCGTGCGGTCCCACCTGGTAGTCGTTGAAATGGATCTCCATGCCTGCCGGGGTGGCCAGCCAGTTCGCGAAGTTCGCCTCGGTCGGCTCGATGCCGCTGCGCTCGAAGTCCGGTCCGGCGACCGTCGCGGGGAGCAGGCGCGCGGATTCGTCCGACAGCGCCTGCAGTCCGGCCGGGAGGTCGGGGAAGAGATCGCCGAGCGTGATCGGCGTGGCCGTGTCGGCATTCACCACCACCGTCGCGACGATCGGTGTGGGATGCGCACCGGGTGGATCGGCGTTCCACGACGTCACCAGCAGCCCGCTGATCACGTGCTCGCCGATGTGCGCGACGCTGTGCTCCTGGCTGCTCAGCGTGAAGGCGTCGGTGCCCCAGCCGTCGATCTGGTCCTGGAGTGCGGCGCGCATCGATTCGTTGAACTCGCCGGTGACGGCCGGATTTCCGCCCTCGATCTGCGGGATGAGCACGTCGTAGCGGACGCGGCCGGTGGAACCCGTGACCTGCAGTTCGGTCTCGTTGTAGGGCAGGCTCGCCGACGTGGTCGCCTCGGTGGTGGGCGTGTCCGCGGCAGACGCGGTCGTCGTTGTCGACGGCTCGCTCACCGCGGTGCCCGCCTGGTCGGAACAGGCGGCCAGGGCGAGGACGACCGCGACGAGCGCCACTGCCCGACCAGATCTCCGGATGCCGCTCATGAAGCTATCTCTACCACGTCGATTCGCCCGGGTCACCTACCGATCGGGTCGACGATGGTGTGCAGCGTGTCGACGAAACCCTCTGCGGTGGACGCGTCGTAGAGATCGGCGGAATACACCAGTTCGGCATCGATTCCGTCGGGCCTCCCGTCGACGTCGTGACGTTCGGTGAAGTGGAAGTGCAGATCGCATTTGGCGATGTCGAGTGGACGGGGTGTGACCTCGAAGTCGAGCCCGGACACGTTCAGGGCTGCGGGAGCGAAGTTGTTCAGCGACAGCGCAACCTGGAACAGCGGATGCAGGGACGGCGACCTCGGCGGGTCGAGCACCTGGACGAGCCGCTCGAACTGCACGTCGGCATTCGCCAGAGCCCGAAGCTCCACGCCGCGCGATCGATCGACGATGTCGCACAGCGTCATCGTCGGGTCGACCCGGGTGCGCAGAACCAGCGTGTTGACGAACATTCCCACCACGTCGTCGAGCGCGGGGTCTCCCCGACCCGCGATCGGCGTTCCGATCGCGATGTCGGGATCGCCGCTGACGCGGGCGAGCAGTACCGCCACTGCCGACCTGAGCGCCGTGAACAGGCTGGCGTGGTGCTCGTGCGCGGTGGCCAGTAGGCCTCGATGCGCATGCTCGTCGAGGGAGAACGGAAGTCGTCCCGCTCGATAGGTCCACCGGCGCGGCCGGGGACGATCGGTGGGCAGCGCGAGCTCCCCCCGAAGTCCCGACAGTTCCTTCGTCCAGTGGGCGATCTGCTGGGACGCGACACTGTCCGGGTCGTTCTCGTCCCCGAGCAGTGCCCGACGCCACACCGTGTAATCGGCGTAGTGCACGATCGGCGGCTCCCACGTGGGCTCACTGCCCGTCGCCCGGGAACGGTAGGAGTCGGCGAGATCTCGTGCCAAGGGTGCGAGCGACCAGCCGTCGGCGGCGATGTGGTGGAGGACGCAGGCCAGAAGGTGGTCGCCGTCGCCGAGCCGGAACAGCCGGGCGCGCAGCGGAGGCTCGCGGCGCACGTCGAATCCCGCGGACAGCAACTCCGACGTCTGCGCCGCCATGTCCGCGGCGCCGGTCTCCACCGGCGTCAGGTCGGGCAACGCCTCCGCCACGTCGAGCACATGCTGGTACGGCCCCGACGGCGAGTCGGGAAACACCGTCCGCAGTGAGCGGTGCCTGCCCAGGACGTCCGCCATCGCCGAACGCAGGGCGTCGACGTCGAATCCGCCGCGTACTCGCACCGTGAAGGGGATGTTGTGGAGAGCGGGTTCCACGACGGTGCGGTCGATGAAGTACTGCGACGGGGACAGCGGCACGAGGTCCGGCAGCGGTGCGGCGCCCAACTCCGGTCCGCGCGGGCGCCCCGCGTTCTGCGGGTGTGCGCCGGCCTCCGCGATCGTCCGTGCGAGTGCCGCGACCGTCGGTGCATCGAAGAGCTCACGCACGCCCAACGTGGTGCCCAGCTCGGCGTTGATCGTCGCGACCACCCGGATAGCCGACAGCGAATCGCCGCTGAGATCGAAGAAGGAATCGTCGGCGCCGACCGAATCCACACCGAGTACCTGGGCGAACACCCGCGCGACGCGGCGCTCGGCCGGGGTCTCGGGGTCACGATGGGGCACCGAATCCGAGCCGAACTCCGGCAGCGGAAGAGCCGCCCGGTCGAGCTTTCCCGTCGGTGTCAACGGGATCGAGTTCACGAGCATGATCGATTTCGGAACCATGTAGTCCGGCAGGAACCGTGCCAGGTGCGCCTTCAACGTCTCGCGATCGATCGACGCGTCCCCCTCGGCCATGATGTAGGACACCAGGTTCGGATCGCCTGCCGAATTCCGTTGCACCACCGTCGCGGCGAAGGCGACGCCCGGATGCGTGTTCAGCGTGGCGTTGATCTCGCCCAGCTCGACACGGAATCCTCGGATCTTGATCTGGTCGTCCGCCCTGTCCAGGAACTCGAGCGTTCCTGCCGCCGTCCACCGCACCACGTCCCCGGTGCGGAACATCCGGGATCCACTGCGGCCGAACGGGTCGGCGACGAACCGGGCAGCGGTCAGCCCGTGCCGCCGATGGTAGCCACGGGCGACTGCCGGGGTGGCGAGGTAGAGCTCACCGACAGCGCCGGGCGGAAGCGGACGTAGGCGGTGATCCAGAACCACCGCGTCCACGCCGCGCATGAGCGAGCCGATCGTCATCCGCTCGTCGGGTGACACCGGATCCGTGAGAGTGACGCTGCACGTCGTCTCGGTCGGACCGTACGCGTTCCGCATGGTCCGGCCGCCGGCCCACCGCCGCGCCAGCTCCTGCGGACACACCTCCCCGCCGACCAGCACCAACTCCAGTTCGTCCGTCGCGCAGGAGTCGATGGCGGCCAGGGCGGACGGCGTCGTCAGGAGGTGGGTGACGTGTTCCTCGCGCAACAGTCGTGACAGTTCCTCGCCGCCGAACACTCCGGGCGGGGTCACGACGAGCGTCGCGCCGCCGACACAGGCCGCGAGCACTTCGACGAGCGCGGTGTCGAAGCTCGGCGAGGCGAAATGCAGGACACGAGAACGCGCGGACACCGCGTACTTGTCCCGAATCTCCTGCGCGAGGTTGGCGAGGCCGCGATGGGTGACGACGACGCCCTTCGGCGCTCCCGTCGACCCGGACGTGTAGATCAGATACGCGGGATGGTCCACGAGCAGCGGACGGGTCCGTTCCGCATCGGGGAGGGTTTCCTCACAGAGATTTTCGAGGTCGTCGATATCTGTGGTGAGCCATGCGACGGTGCCGGGCAGTCGGGCGCGCTCCGAGCGGACGGTCAGCCCGACCGTCGCGCCGCAATCGTCCAGGGTGTACGCGATGCGAGCGCTCGGGTGCGAGGGATCGATCGGAACGTAGGCCGCGCCGGCCTTCGCGACCGCCCACAACGCCAGCACCGACTCCATCGACCGCGGGATGGAGACCGCGACGATGCTCTCGGGTCCGATGCCCCGGCCGGTCAGGAGCCGGGCGAGCCGCCCGGCGAGCCGGTCCAGGTCGCCGTAGGACAGTTCACGCCCGCGGTCGCGGATCGCGATCGCCTCCGGGTGGTCCGCGACGGTCCCCGCGAGGAGACGGTCGAGTGTGATCGGGTCGGCATCCGGAAGTCCCTGCGCGGGAGCGAATTCTTCGCGTTCGCCGGCGAGGAAGACGTCGAGGTCGGCGACCGGTCGTTCCGACTCGATCGATGCGGTGAACCTGTCGAGGTAGGCGAGGAAACGCGCGTGATGTCCGGTCAGTTCGGCGTGGTCGTACAGTGCCGGATTTCCCTCGAAATCGATCCGGGCGGCACTGCCCTCGGCCCCGGGATAGATGTTGACGGCGAGGTCGGCGACGGGACCGGTGGTGAGTACCCGGACCGTCCCGTTCACGGCGCCCAGCGTGATCTCCTTCGTGAACATCATGACGTTGACCACCGGACCGAAATGCAGGAGTTCGACACCGCCCGTGCCGAGGTCCCGGCCGATGTCTTCGCGGCGGTAGCGTTGATGACGCAGTGCCGCCGTCAACGCCGTCTCGGCGGTTCCGACCGCGTGACGGACGGTGGCAGAGCCGATTCCCTTCAGCCGCAACGGGATCACATTGGAGACCGAACCGCCCGAATACCTGAGCCGGGCCGTCGTCCTCGCCGACACCGGCAGCGACAGGACCACGTCGTCGACGCCGGTCATCCTGGCGAGATAGGAGGCGAAGGCGGCGATCGTCACGGCCGTCGAATTCCGTGAGCTCCCGCTCGGACTCGTGTGCCCGGTCGCCGTCCGGGCGTCGGTGTCCGGTCGCGCCGTGCGACCGCTGAGGCTGGGGACCGAAGCCAGGTCGCTGCCCTGCCCGCGCCAGTAGTCGCGGTCCTGGGCGAACCGGGTGGAGGCACGGTAGGTCGCGTCTTCCCGCACGAGACGTTCCGGTCCCACGATCCGGCTGTCCGGCGGTTCCCTGCCCTCGAGGGCAGCGACATACAGTTCGGCCGTGCGGCTCATCAGCATCATCGCGGCGTACCCGTCCGACACGATGTGGTGGGCGCGGGAGTACCAGTAGTAGTGATCGTCGCCCAGCTGCAGAATGTGCGAGACGAGGAGCGGTCCGTCGTACATGTCGGTGCGTGCGCTCCGGTCGTTCCGCATCCAGCGGTGGGCAGCGTCGACGGGATCGTCCTCGCCGCGAAGGTCGGTGGTGGGTACCCGCTCGTCGACGGTCGGGTCCACGATCTGATGCGGCTGTCCGTCGATGTCCACCAGGCGCACCGCTCCCCAGCCGAATTCGAGATTCGCGCGACGGGTGGCGTCACACAGAACGGCAAGTTCGACCGGACCGTGCAGATCGACGTAGTGGGCGATGACGTACGGGATCTCCGGCGTGAGCTGTTGCGCGAACCAGATGGATCGTTGTGCCGCGGTCAGCGGAAAGGCGCCCACGGTCGATCGCGTCGGGTGCCCCAGCGGGCGTTCCACGATGGCGACTTCAGGCCGCATATACGTGGGCCTGTCCGGGCAGGCGCACGCCGTGCCGCCGGACTGCTGCGAATCGAAATCGAAGTTCATCGTCCCCCCTCGGGCTGTGCTCTGCACTCCATCACCCCACTGTGCAGAGTCGTCGCGGATATCGGATCGGCGCCGTATACGGCACCCACCATCAGCCTCGTCGACCCGCACCGCCTCCACCAGGCACCCCAGGGTGCGCATCTGCCTACCCTCGAATTATGAGAGGTGCCCGGGCCGCCATCCGAGTAGCGTCGAACGGGTGACTATTCGCCTTGGATACCAGATGCCGAATTTCAGTTACTCCACCCCCGTCGCGGACCTGTTCCCGACCGTTATCGCGCAGGCCCGTGAGGCCGAATCCGCGGGTTTCGACACCGCATTCGTGATGGACCACTTCTATCAGCTGCCGGGCCTCGGCGCGCCCGACGAACCGATGCTCGAGGCATACACCGCCCTCGGCGCCCTCGCCACGGCCACCGACAACATCCAGCTGTCCGCGCTGGTCACCGGCAACACCTACCGCAACCCGCCGATGCTCGCCAAGTCGGTGACCACCTTGGACGTCGCCAGTGGCGGACGCGCCGTCCTCGGCATCGGCGCCGGCTGGTTCGAACTCGAGCACAACCAGTACGGCTACGAGTTCGGCACGTTCACCGACCGATTCGAACGACTCGACGAGGCGCTGCAGATCATCGCGCCGATGCTGCACGGCGAACGTCCGACATTCGACGGCAAGTGGTATCACGTCGAGAACGCGATCAACGAGCCGCGGATCCGCGACAACCTGCCGATCATGCTCGGCGGTGGTGGTGAGAAGAAGACGTTCGGTCTCGCCGCCCGGTTCGCGGACCATCTGAACATCATCTGCAATGCCGGTGAACTGCCGCGCAAGCTCGAGGCCCTCGATGCCCGGTGCTCGGAGATCGGTCGCGACCGGTCCACGCTGGAAACCAGCTACCTGGCCTTCGTCATCATCGACGAGGACGGCGACCGCGCCCGGCAGCTCCAGCACGACTTCCTGCTCACGCGGGGCGTCGACCTGTCGAAGGCGTCGGACGAGGAACGCGCCGCCGCCACCGACCGGCAGTTCTGCGGTGCCCCCGACGAGGTGGCCGAGCAGCTGAAGACCCGTGTCCTCGACGCGGGAATCGACGGCATCGTCCTCAATCTCGTCGCCAACGGGCACGAACCCGGCATCGTCGAACTCACCGGGCGCACGCTGCGTCCCTTGGTCGACGCCTGACCGTTCCGGCAGGCCGGAATACGCGCACTACCTCTGCGGTTACACCCAGAGGTAGTGCGCGAGGCTAACCTCTCGCGCCTGTTTTTGGTGACGAAAGGTGACGAATCCGGTGAGCGCTGTTCTGTCGATTCTGGATCTGGCTTACATCCGCGAGGGCGACACGGCGCGGGACAGTTTCGATGCGAGCGTGAAGCTCGCGCAACTCGCGGAGACCCGCGGGTACCGCCGCATCTGGTACGCGGAGCACCACAACATGCCGTCGATCGGCTCGTCCGCGACGAGCGTCCTCATCGCGCACGTCGCCGCGCACACCGAGAACATCCGGCTCGGCGCCGGCGGCATCATGCTGCCCAACCACGCGCCGCTGACGATCGCCGAGCAGTTCGGCACCCTCGCAACGCTGCACCCCGGTCGCATCGACCTCGGACTCGGACGCGCCCCCGGCAGCGACCAGAAGACGATGTACGCGCTGCGCCGCGACCCGGCGTCCGCGGACCGGTTCCCGCAGGATGTCCTGGAACTCCAGGCATACCTCCGCGGTGTGTCACGGGTTCCCGGCGTCGACGCGATCCCCGGCAAGGGCACGAACGTTCCCCTCTACATCCTCGGGTCCTCACTGTTCGGCGCGCAGCTCGCCGCGAAGCTCGGCCTCCCGTACGCCAACGCGTCCCACTTCTCCCCCGACTCGCTCGTCGACGCCGTCACGCTGTACCGGGAGCGGTTCGAGCCGTCCGAGGACCTGTCCGAGCCGTACGTGATCGCCGGCGTCAACGCCATCGCCGCGGACACCACCGAGGACGCGCATCGACAGTTCGAAGCGTCCCTGCGGCGGCGGGTGGTGCAGATGGTCGGTCGCGGGCAGAAATTCACCCCCGACGAGGTCGACCTCATCATGACGTCCCCGGCGGGTCAGCAGGTCGCGCAGATGGTGCGCTACTCGGCCGTCGGCACCCCCACCGAGGTCAAGACGTACCTCGACGAGTTCGCCGAGCACGCGCAGGCCGACGAGCTGATCGTCGCCTCCCATGCCGAGAACACCGAGTCCTGGCTGAAGACGTACGACCTGCTCGCCGATGTGTGGCGCGGAGCGCCCGTGCGCCTTTCTGGTAGCTAGCACAACCAGAAAGGCGCACGGGCGGCGAAGCCGCCTACTGCTGGTGGACGATCACGCCACGCAGGTTCTTTCCGTCCCGCAGATCCTGGTAGCCCTCGTTCACCTGCTCGAGCGTGTACTTGGTGGTGATCAGCTCGTCGAGCTTGAGCTGGCCCGCGTCGTACAGGCGCAGCAGGCGGACGATGTCGTACTGCGGGTTGGCCGAGCCGAACAGCGAACCCTTGATCGTCTTCTGGTTCAGGGTCAGGTCGGTTCCCGAGATGTGCACCGTGAGCTTGGCAGGGTCGGCGAGCCCGGTGATGACGACGGTGCCGCCCTTGCCGATGACGGCGGTCGCGTTCTGCACCACCTCCTCGTCGACGGTGCCCACCAGGATGAGGGCCTGATCGGCGCCCTGACCCCAGGTCAGTTCGTTGACCTTCTCCGCCGCGGTCGCGGCGTCCGCGAACGCGTGGCTGGCGCCGAACTTCAGCGCGGCCTCCCGCTTCATCGCCACCGGATCCACCACCACGACGTACTTGGCGCCGGAGCTGACCGCGCCCTGCACGGCGTTGATGCCGAGTCCGCCGATGCCGTAGATGACGACGGTGTCACCGGCGCGAACTCCGCCGGCGTACACCGCGGTGCCCCAACCGGACGGCACACCGCAGCCGACGAGGACGGCGGTCTCCAGCGGGAGCCAGTCGTCCACCTTCACCACCGAGTGCTGCGAGATCGTGGCGCGCTCCGCGAACGTGCCGAGCATGCACATGGCACCGAAATCCTCCTTGTCCGAGTGGAACCGGAACGAGCCGTCGGGCATCGAGCCCTCGAGGATGGTGGCGCCCATGTCACACAGGTTCTGGCGGCCGGTGGCGCAGTAGCGACACGTGCCGCAGTTCGGGATGAAGCTGCAGACCACGTGGTCGCCGGGCTTCACCTTGGTGACACCGGGGCCGACTTCCTCGATGATGCCGGAACCTTCGTGCCCGCCGACGATCGGGAACCGCGGCGGCAGATCGCCGTCGGTCAGGTGCAGGTCCGAATGGCACAGGCCTGCCGCGACATACTTGATGAGCACTTCTCCGGGACCCGGACCGTCCAGCTCGAGTTCCACGATCTCGAACGGCTTGTGCGTTTCGAACAGAACCGCTGCTTTGGTCTTCATGTCTTCTCCTCGTTGAGTGACGGTCAGAGTGCGATGTTGACGGCTTTGGTCTGGGTGTAGAGGTCGATGGCGGTCGCCCCGAGCTCACGTCCCCAACCGGACTGCTTGTATCCGCCGAACGGCATGGCGGTGTCGAACCCGTTGTACTGGTTGATCCACACCGAACCGGCCTTGAGCTGACGGGCCGTGAGGTGCGCCTTGGACAGGTCCTTGGTCCAGATTCCGGCGGCGAGGCCGTAGATGCTGCTGTTCGCCGCCTTCGCGACTCCCTCCTCGGCGTTGAACGGGAGCGCTGCGACGACGGGGCCGAAGATCTCCTCCTCGACGATGCTGAACTCGGGCTTCACGTCCACGAACACCGTCGGCTCGACGTAGAAGCCGGTGTCGCCCCAGCGCTTTCCGCCGGTGAGGGCGCGGGCGCCGTCGGCGAGTCCGGCGGCCAGGTAACCGGTGACCTTGTCGAACTGCTCCTGCGACACCAGCGGTCCGAGCTGGGTGGTGGGGTCGAGTCCGGGGCCGATCTTGACCTGGCCGGCGGCCTCGGCGACCGCTGCGGTGAAGTCGTCGAAGATGCTGTCCTCGACGAACATCCGGGTGCCTGCGACGCAGCACTGGCCGTGGTTGAACAGCCAGGCGTTGAGCGATCCGGTGACGGCGGCGTCGAAGTCCGCGTCCGCGAACACGACATTGGCGCTCTTGCCGCCGAGTTCGAGCGACACTTTCTTGAGGTTGCCCCGGGCGGCGTCGACGATCTTCTTCCCGACCTCGGTGGAGCCGGTGAACGCGATCTTGTCGACGTCGTCGTGCGCCGAGAGTGCCGCCCCGGCATCGCCGTAGCCGGTGACGATGTTGACGACGCCCGGCGGGAAGCCGGCCTCCTCGAACACCTCGCCGAGCAGGATCGCGGTGAGCGGGGTCTGCTCCGCGGGCTTGAGGATCACCGTGTTTCCGGCGGCGAGCGCGGGGGCCAACTTGAATGCGGCCATGAGCAGCGGGAAGTTCCAGGGAACGATCAGACCGCAGACGCCGACGGGTTCACGCAGCGTGTACGCGTGGAACTGGCCGCCGGGAACGAACGGCATGCTCACGTTGACCGTGCTGCCTTCGATCTTGGTGGCCCAGCCCGCGAAGTAGCGGAAGATGTCGGCCGACCAGGCGACGTCGACAGCCGCGGCGATGCCCGCCGACTTGCCGTTGTCCAGCGCCTCGAGCTGACCGAATTCTTCGGCGCGCTCGGAGAGGATGTCGCCGACCCGCCAGATCAGCCGTTCCCGCTCGTTGGGCTTCATCGTCGACCACGGGCCCTCGTCGAATGCCGTGCGTGCGGCGCGGACCGCCCGGTCGACGTCTTCGGCGCCACCGCGCGCGACGGTGGTCAGCACCTGCCCGTTGGCCGGGTCGATCGTCTCGAACGTCTCGCCGCTCGCCGATTCCACCCACTGCCCTCCGACGAGGAATCGCTTGGTGCCGGACAGAAAGTTCCGTACCGACGGCAAGAGTTCCGCTTGGCTGGGTTCGATCGTCGCTGTCATCAAAACCTCCGAAGTTGCGAATGTGACGTGGCTCATAGTGCACTGGTTGCCATATCACTAACTGTCCTGACTTCGGACACCTCCGGACGGTCGCGGATCGGTGGATGAAACTGCAGCTAGACGGTGATATCCAGGGCTCTGATCCGCACGTAGAGCGTGCTGCGGCTGATGCCCAGCGCGGCCGCGGCGTGCACCTTGTTGCCGCCGCATTCCTGCAGTGCGTCGACGATGGCCTGGCGTTCGGCGCGCTCGCGGCCGGCCAGCCGGGACACCCGCGTCGGCGTCCGATACTGGTCGGGTAGATCCGCGACGGCGATGTTCGCGCTGGTGCGCCTGCCCGCGGCCGCCTGCAGCACGACGGACAGTTCCGCGATGTTCCCCGGCCAGTCGCGGGCGATCAGAGCGTCGAGCGCGCTCGCGGTGAGCCGGAGACCGGGATCGACGGAATCGAGAATTCCCTGCGCGATGTCCGCGAATTCGCGGCTGCGTTGCCGCAGCGGCGGAAGCACCACCTGTCCCGGGCAGCGGCCGACCAGACCCGCAACGCCCGGTGGCAGATCACCGAGGGGAGAACTCGTCATCACGATTCGTGGCCCCGCGTCGGCCGCCGGCATCTTCACGACCAGCGGCAGCATCGACTCGGGCAGCAGTTGCACTTCCTCGATCGCCAGGACCGCGGAGGGTCCCGTGGCCAGCGTGAGAAGCCGGTCGATCCAGGCCTCGGCGCCATCGAGAGCGATGGCGGCCGTGTCCATACATACGAGCGACTGGTCGCCGGCCAGATCACGAACCGCCGTCGTCCTGCCGGTTCCCGGTTCGCCGCTGATCACCACCGGCTCCCGGGTCTCGCGCAGCCGCGACAACTCCGCCCTGCTGCGTTCGACGACGGAACTCGACGGAGACTTTCCGCGTCGGATGGGGGTGCTCGTCCGGCGATCCGGGCGGACGACGAAAACGGCCCCGCCGTCCGTGCCTGCCACGTGGTCGGCGCGGACCAACGCCGGTTCGCCCGAGGACAATTGGATCCGCACCGTCTTCGACTGCTCCGGGCGCAGGTCCGCGGCAAGCCCCCGCAGGGTCGCGTGATCGGACACCTGGAGCAGGTCGAGCGCCACCCGGTTGCTGAGCAGAATGTCCTCGCCGATCGCGGTGACCGCCATCTGATTCTGCGGCGACACCCGCTGGAACGCGTCCACGAGCCGCTGCTGAGACACCCGGGACCCTTCGAGCAGCCGTCGTTCGATGTCCCCGGCCGCGCGGGCCAGGAACGGGGCGAACAGCGGGTTGGCGCGCGACGCGACGCCCGTCATGTCGAGGATGCCCTCGACGCGGCGCGTCACCGGATGGACGATCGGGTGGCCGTAGCAGCTGAGGTCCTTGAACCGCTCGAGGTAGTGCTCCTCGCCGTGGATCACGACACCACGCCGGACTTCCATCGGCGTCCCCAGCGCGGTGGTCCCGACGCAGTCCTCGCCGAACCTCGACCCCAGCACCGCCCCGGCGCCGTCGATCAGGCGCTCGAGTTTGGGGCCGTCGAAGAGCCGGGCGACGATGCGGCAGTCGCGGTCGGCGAGCAGGACACAGAATCCGGTGCCCTGGATCTGCTGTTCCATTTCGTCGAGCACGGGTCGGGCCGCCTGCAGCAGGCGACTGGACTTGTCCAGGTCGGAGCAGGGGTCACCGGTCGGCGTCGAACTCGGTTCCAGGCCGCTGAGCGCCGAACGCTTCCAGGACAACGCAATCTCCGGCCGCATCGCCGCGTCCCCGGTCATGCCGCCAAACTCCAACCTCGACTCCTTGCCGCGCACGAATCCGGTCGTGCATCGGCGCACGACTCACACCCGAACGTACCCACACAGTGTGACCCACGCCATAGTGCCTGCGGACGCGGCGAGCAACTGTCCGGAATCCGGACAGTGCCGAGTTCCCTCAGTCGAACAGCCCCCGCACGAACGGGATGGTGTCGGCCTGCGAATCGATGAGCGTGCCGCTGTGGTCGGTGGGATAGGTCTTGAACGTGACCGGCTCACCGTTGGCGGTCAGGGCCGCGACCAGCGAGAACGCCGACGGTGCGGGCACGTCGATGTCGGTGAGCCCCTGCCCGATGAACAGGGGACGGTCGTACCCACTCGTCGGGACGCCCATGTAGTCCACGAGCAGCCCGTGGAAGTTCGGGATCTGGTTCAGCGGTTTGCTGAACAGGTCGCCGACCACCACACCTTCCACGACGTCGTGCAGTTCGTTGACGCACAGCTGCTCGGCGGCGTTCACGTACTGGGCGCCGAGCGGGGTGAGGTACGAGTCGAGGTCGATCTCGGGGTGCGCCGACCGCAGTCCCGCGAGGATGTAGAACAGGTACGACGTGAGGCCGGCGGGGATCGCCGTGGGTGGCACTCCCGGGCCCAGCGGCAGCAGTGTCAGCTCGATGTTCGCGGGTACGCCCATTCCCACTGCCCCGCGGTAGTCCAGCGTCTCCCCGCCGTACTCGGTGGCGTAGCGGGCGGTGGTGATCGCGGCGCCGCCGCCCTGCGACTGGCCGACCACCACCCACTTGTCCGACAGGGACTCGTCGACGGCGCGGGCGGCCTTCACCGAGTCGACGACGCTGTGCGCCTCGACCTTTCCGTCGAGGTACGGCATCACACCGGGTGTGCCGAGGCCGACGTAGTCGGTGGAGACGACGGCATATCCCTGCTCGAGCCAGTGTCCGAGATACGGGTAGTCACGCTCGGGGAGCGCGGGCCCGACGAGGGAGGGCGCGCAGTCGTCCGCGAGCCCGGACGTGCCGTGCGCCCACGCGACCACCGGCCAGCCCCCGTCGGGCGCCTCCCCCGGTGGCACGTACACGGCGCCGCTGCTGAGTGCGGGGCTCCCGTCGGACCCGATCGACCAGTAGGTGATTCGCTGCGCGTCGGCGGTGCCGGGGATCCAGAGGCCGGTCGGCAGCGGCTCGACGTTCACAACGCCCCCCGGCGCGCGTTCGGCCTCGTCGGCGAACGCGGCCGGGGAGGCGAGGCAGGTGCCGCCCACCGTCAGGGATGCGATCGCGACGCTTGCCGCGGCTCGCGCCATTCGTACCGAGTGTGTCTTCACCGCTTCAAGATAGAGCCTCACCCGCACGTGAGTGGCAAAGCGCACGGGAGCACGCTTTGCCACTCACGTGCACTACGTCTGGGACGCGAGATCCCGTCCCCGGGTCTCGGGAATCGTGATCAGTGCGGCGATCGAGACCGCGACCAGCGCGAGCGCGTACCACTCGAACAGTTCCGGCGAACCACGGTCCGCGAAGAATGTCTGGACATATGCGGCCGTCCCGCCGAATGCCGCCACACCGATCGAGTACGGCACTCCGACACCGGCCGCACGCAACCCGGTGGGGAACAGTTCCGCCATCATCGCGGGCATGACCGACAGGATCGCGCCCATCACGAACAGGGCGATCGCCATCGCGAAGAACAGCGTGACCGCGCTGTGCCCGATCATGGCGTTGAGCGGAAACAGCAGGGCAGCGATGCCGACGTTGCCGATGTACAGCACCGGTTTGCGTCCGATCCGGTCCGACAGCGCACCCCAGAACGGCAGCGACGCAATCAGTACGAGGTTTGCGCCGACCCCCGCCCACAGTGCGCCGGCCGGATCGATGCCCCGGACCGCGATCGCGTACGCCGGCGCCGACACGGCCCACACGTAGTAGACGACGGTGCCGCCGACCGTGAAGAACAGGATCTGGAACACCTGCCGCCGGTGCGCCAGGAACAGCTGCCACATCGACTGCTTCGCGGTCTCGTCGCCCGACTCCTCGTAGACTTCGGTCTCCCTCATCCGGGACCGCATCCACAACACGAACAGACCGAGCACGCCGCCCAGCAGGAACGGCACCCGCCAGCCCCAGTCGGCCATCTGCTCCGAACTCAGCGTCGTCGTGAGCAGTGCGCCGAGAAGCGTGCCGACGACGACTCCGGTGGTGTTGGAGATGTAGATGAGGCTGGACCACAGTCCACGCCGGGCCGTCGGCGCGAATTCGACGATGTAGGTCTGCGCGGACGGCAACTCGCCGCCGTGCGCGACGCCCTGCGCGAGGCGCGCCACGACGAGGACCACCGCCGCCGCGACGCCGATCGTCTGATGAGTCGGGGTCAGACCGATGACCAGGCTGCCGACCGCGGCCAGTCCGACGGCGAGCGTCATCGACAGCTTGCGTCCCCGTCGATCCGACATCCAGCCGAACAGCAGACCGCCGAACGGCCTGGCGACGAATCCGACGGCGAAGACACCGAACGACGCCAGCAGGTCGGAGACCGCGGAGCCGGTGTGGAAGAACTGCGGGGCGAAGAACGCGGCGAACGTCGCGTAGACGGTCCAGTCGAAGTACTCGATCCCATTGCCCGTGCCCACGCCGACGATCGCACGCGCCTTCTCCCAGCGCTCGGACCTCTGGGTAGTGGCCGGGCCGGCGTTCACGGACCCGCTCTCGGTGACGATCTCGGTCATCGTGCATCACTCCCCGCCGCCACAGCGGCACTGTCGAGTCGGGCATTGTCGAGGCGGGCCTTGTCCAGCCGTCGAACGGCCAGTCCGGCGTAGATGGTGGCGGCGTCGGCGAGCACCGCGTCGTCGAATTGTGCTCGGGGCGAATGGTTCATGGGAGCGGCAGCGGGATCGGCGCCGGGCATGCACGCGCCCAGTCCGATGAACGCACCGGGCACTTCCTGCAGGACGTAGGAGAAGTCCTCGGACCCGGCCATCGGATGCGTGACCGTCTCGTAGCGGTCCTCGCCCATGAGGTCGCTGACCACTTCGGCACCGAACGCGACCTCGTCGACGTCGTTGATCGTCATCGGAAACTCGGGAGCCACGGTGACGTCGACCTCGACCCGTTGCGCGGACGCCACGCCCTCGAGCACCCGGCGCAGCGCCGCCGGCACCTTCTCGTACGTGGCGGGCGAATAGCACCGGACCGTCGCCTCGAACCGCGCATCGTCGGGAATGATGTTGTGCCGCGACCCGGCCTGAACGTTCGCGACCGTCACGACGACGGGATCGAACACGTCGAACGTCCGGGTGATCATGGTCTGCAGCGACGTGATCATCTCGGCCATCGCGGTGATCGGATCCCGGGCGGTCGACGGGGACGATCCGTGTCCGCCCGCCCCGCGCACCGTGACCGTCAGCTTGTACGACGCCGCGAGCAGCGTGCCCGCCTTGGAGAAGAACCGCCCCTGCGGCTTCTGGCAGGAGAAGACGTGCATGCCGTAGGCGGTGTCGGCGCGGCGGCCGGCGGCGTCGAGCACCCCCTCGTCCACCATCACCTTGGCGCCGTCCCACCCCTCCTCGCCGGGCTGGAACATCAGGACGACGTCGCCCGCCAACTGGTCGCGATGACGGCTGAGCAGTTGCGCGGCGCCGACCAGCGCAGCGGTGTGCAGATCGTGCCCGCATCCGTGCATGGCGCCGTTCCGCGCCGCGAAGTCGAGTCCGGTCTGTTCGGTGACCGGGAGTCCGTCCATGTCGGCGCGCAGCAGCACCGTCTGCGCGGCGTCGACCGAACGCTTGCCGCCGCGGAGCACCGCGGTTACCGACGTCGTGTTCGTTCCCGTCGCGATCTCGAGCGGCAGGCCGTCCAACGCCTCGAGGACACGTTCCTGCGTGCGCGGCAGGTCCAGTCCGACCTCCGGTTCGCGGTGCAGCACGCGACGCAGTTGCACGAGGTCGCCCTGGAGGGCGCGGGCGTCGTCCAAGAGATTCATTGCTCTCCCTTATGTCGGTGGTCACTTTCTCGACCGAATGCGTCGGTGGTCATATGCTGTGATCCGCGGACCGACGGACCTCCGAGAGCGTCGAAAACGATCATCTGTGCCGACTCAGAAAGTGTTCTATGCGCGAAATGCTGACCGAATCCGAACTTTCGCTCATTCACGCGTTGCAGATCCGTCCACGGGCGACGTGGTCCGAGCTCGCCCCGATCCTGCGGACGACATCCGCGACGCTGGCGAGGCGGTGGGAGTCGATCACCGAACGCGGACTGGCCTGGATCACCGCGTATCCCGCGCCGATGACGGGCGGCGGTGCATTCACCGCCATGATCGAGGTGACGTGTGATCTCAGCGGCACGAAGGCGCTGGTCGAGGCACTCACTCGCGACCCGCGGGTGGCGTCGATCGAACATGCGGCGCGCGGGCGGGACCTCATCCTGACCGTGCAGACGGGATCCCTGCACGAGTTGTCGGACCTGGTGCTCGAGGAGTTGCCCGGCCACCCGAGCGTCAATTCGACCCGGACTCACACGTGCACCGCACTCCACGCGGAGGGCAGTCGCTGGCGCCTCGATTCCCTGGACACGGCACAGTCCGCCGCGATCGCTGCACTGGAGAGCACTTCTCCGCAGTCCGGATCGGCTCGGCCGGAAAGCCTGACGGACGAGGTCGCCCGCGCGCTCGTCCGCGAACTCACCCGGAACGGCCGGGCGTCCGCGCGCGAGATCGCCTCCGTCATCGATCGGCCCGCGTCGTCGGTCCGCAGGCAGCTCGCGGGGTTGCTGCGCTCCCGTGCCGTGGTGCTGCGCTGCGACGTGGCCCAGGACGCGACGCGGTGGCCCATCACCGTCACGTGGTGGTGCCGCCTGCCCGTGCGTGCACACCGGGACGTCGTGGAGGTCGTCAACACCCGGCCCGAACTGAGGTTGTGCATGTCGCTCACCGGCCCTGCCAACTTCCTCGTCAGCATGTGGGTGCCTTCGCTGCCGGACCTGTTGCGGGTGCAGGAGTGGCTGGAGAGCCGGGCCCCCAGCCTCGAGATCATCGACTCGTCGGTGACACTCCGGTCCCGGAAGCGGATGGGGTGGGAACTGGACACCCGCGGCCGCGCGACCGGTTATGTCACCGCGCACGGCGGCTGACCGCTACGGTCGAATGCGCCATCATCGGACCGGCTGGAGCAGGTGATCACCGTGACCTCTACCGCGAAAACGTCGACTACCGGCGAGCGTGCCGACTTGCTGGAGTCGCTGGCGAAACACCGCTACTTCCTCCGCTACACCGTCCGGGACCTCACCGACGAACAGGCGGCCCAGCGCACGACGGCGAGCGAACTGTGTCTGGGGGGACTCGTCAAACACGTGTCGGACGTCGAACGGGTGTGGGCCGACTTCATCGTGCGCGGCACCGACGCCGTGCGCGGCGGTCCCGCGGACGGCACCGGCACCGGCAATCGCGAGAAGGAGTTCACCCTCCGCGACGACGAGACGCTGGCCGACGTACTCGACCGGTACGCGAAGGTGGCGCACCGGACCGATGAGATCGTGGCCTCGCTACCCGACCTCGACATCTCGCATCCGCTGCCGAAGGCGCCGTGGTTCGAACCGGGATCACGCTGGTCCGCGCGCCGGGTCCTGCTCCACATCATCGGTGAGACCGCCCAGCACGCCGGGCACGCCGACATCATCAGGGAGGCTCTCGACGGGTCGAAGACGATGGGCTGAGTCAGCCACGTTTACGGGCCTCTATGAGGAAGCGGGTCGAGTGGGCCACGAACGGCCCCTCCGCCTCGATCAGGTCGTGAAGTCCCTGCAGGCGCTCGCGGTACTGGGGGACGGTGAAGCCGGGCACCATCCAGATCACTTTGCGCAGGAAGTAGACGACGGCGCCGATGTCGAAGAACTCGATCCGCAGAGATTCGAAACGGAGATCGACGATCTCGAGACCGGCGGCCTGCGCGTCCGCACTCTCGTCCTCGTAGTGGCGGCCACGCCGCACGTTCTCGGGTTGCGGCCCCAGGAAGTACTCGACGAGTTCGAAGACACTGGCATGCCCGACGTGCTGCGAGAAGTACGTGCCTCCGGGTTGCAGGACGCGGGCGATCTCGTCCCACCACACCGTGGCGGGGTGCCTGCTCGTCACCAGGTCGAAGGCGCCGCCCGCGAAGGGCAGCGGCGGTTCGTCCGCGTCGGCCACCACCACCGCTCCGAGCGGATGCAGCAGCGCCGTGGCCTTCGCGACGTTCGGCGGCCACGATTCCGTCGCCACCATCACGCGAGGCATTTTCGCGGCGCCGGCGAGGACCTCCCCTCCCCCGGTCTGGATGTCCAGAGCGGCGTTCGCGCGCGCGAGCCGTTCACCCATCAGGCGCTGATACCCCCACGACGGCCGCCGTTCGGTGGCCCGGCCGTCCAGCCAGGAGAAATCCCAGCCGTCCACCGACACGGATTCCGCCTCGGCCACCAACTCCTCGAATGTGCGTGCCATGCCGGGAAGCCTGACAGAAAGTTCCGGATCGATCGAGCGGATTACCGGGGGAAGCACCGGGCCGTCGCCGACGTTGATCCACATATGACCGTCCCGGAACACCGCACCCGAATCGCCGAGGAACGCGCCGACGCCGAACGCCGCATCGCGTCGCTGACCGGCCGTTTCACCACGATCGTGGAAGGGTCGGAATTCACCACGGACGACGACGAACACGACCCTGAGGGCTCGACCATCGCGTTCGAACGGGCCCAGGTGTCGGCGCTACTGGCCGACGCCCGGCGCGAGGTCGAGGATCTGGCGGCGGCGCAACAGCGACTCGACAGTGGGACGTACGGCCTCTGCATTCGGTGCGGCCTGCCGATCGCCGATGTGCGACTCGACGCGCTACCTGCCGCTCAGACCTGTATCGACTGCGCCGGTTAGTCGGTGTCGCCGGGCAGGAGGGCTCCCCATTCCCGGGTGGCCACGTCCCGTGCCCGTCGATGGTCGTCCGCGGCAGGGTGCACGCCATCGGCCAGGTCGGCGAGGGCTTCCGCCAGATCCCCGACATCGACCTGATGCCGCATGGAGGAATCGAGTAGTTCGTCGAAGGCCTGATCCGCGCTGTACGAGCTTCCGCGCGCGGTGGTCAGGATCTGAATTGCAGCGTCCAAAGCGGACAGGTGCCGTGTCGCGCGGGTGTCGCGGTGAGCTTCGATCGTCAATATTCCGCCTCTGAGGTGTCGCCACTGGGCGTTGCCGGTCTCTTGTCACCACATCACATCACGATCCGGACGTCCGTGTTGCCGAATCGAGACCGTGTCCGAAAGTTGTTTCTCGACAGCAGGATACGAACTCCGGCAAGATACTTGTAACTCTCGTTACTACTTCGGGGTTCTACCCGTCGGTAGGAGACGGGCGGCGCCACCGAACGGAGGCCGCATGGACGCGCGGGTTTTGCCGGTCGTCGCCGTTCTCGCACTCGCGGCGGCCGCGGGCTGCGCCGACGAGCAGGCCGTCGCGCCCGACCCCAGCCGAGACGAGGCGTCGATCGTGGACGCCCTGAATCAGTGGCCACGCGACTTCGCGAACAAGGATGTGGCTGCGGTGTGCTCGCTGTTCGCCCCCGACGTCGTCGTGATCTACCCCGGCGCCGAGGACCGCGACTACGACGCCACGTGCGCGCAGTTTCAGCGCGTACTCACCGCCCCCGACCGGACCTTCACGTATGCGGCGCCCGAGATCGCCGACGTACTCGTCGACGGCGACCTCGCCGCGGTGCGCCTGGTGTGGCCGCTCACCGTCACCGACGCTTCGGGCACCGTTCTCGAGAGTGTCCGCGAATCGGGCGTCGACGTGTTCCGCCGCCAGCCGGGCGGCAGCTGGAAGATCCACGTGTCGCACGCCTTCCCGTTGACCGGGTAACGCATTTCTGAATGGCTCCAGAACAGCGGATCGAAACCGAACAGACCGGCCATTCCGGAATACTGGTTCCGGGTGGAGGTCTCCGCCCGACGCGATCGGACGGCCGTGCGCCGCGCAGCCCCTGTGGACCCGTGTGACCAGAACTGTTCAGAATCGGGATGATTGACGTGAAACTCGTCGTCGACCTCAATCGGTGCCAGGGTTACGCACAGTGCGTGTTCCTCGCACCCGACGTCTTCACCCTGCACGGAGAAGAGGCTCTTCTCTACGACGCGGGCCCCACCGACGACGAACGCGACCACGTGTCGCAAGCCGCCGCCGCGTGCCCGGTGCATGCCATCACCACGGACATCCCCGACCGACACGATGGGCAGTGAGGTGCGGATCGTCATCGTCGGTGCGTCGCTCGCGGGCGTGCGCGCCGCGGAGGCACTGCGGGGGCAGGGCTTCGACGGCTCCCTGACCCTGATCGGCGACGAACCCTACGAGCCGTACGACAGGCCCCCGCTGTCGAAGGCCGTGCTCCTCGGAATCATGTCGCCCGACCACGCGGCGCTGCCCTACCGCCCGGACCTCGACGCGGAGTGGCGCCTCGGCGTGCGGGCCACCAGTCTCGACCTGGAGAACAACCGGGTGGTTCTGAGCGACGGCGACACCGTCGAGTTCGACAAGGTACTGATCGCGACCGGCGTCCGCGCCAGGCCGTGGTCGAACTCGTCCGAGGCCGCGCTCGACGGCGTCTTCACCATCCGAACCTGCGACGACTCGCGCCGGCTGAACGAGCGACTGTCGGCCGGACCGCGTCACGTCCTGGTGATCGGGGCCGGGTTCACCGGCTCGGAGATCGCGTCGGTGTGCCGGGAGCGCGGGCTGTCCGTGACGGTCACCGAGCGTGGGCCGGCACCCCTGGTCGGTGCGCTCGGCGGAGTGGTGGCGGCGGTCGCGGCCGACATGCAACGCGACCACGGTGTCGACCTGCGCACCGGGGTCACGGTGACCGGCCTCGACGGGGACGGCAACGGGCAGCTGTGCCGTGCGCATCTGTCGGACGGGACCACACTCGACGTCGACGTGGCGATCGTCGCGCAGGGCAGTATCCGCAACACCGACTGGCTGTTCGGCTCCGGTCTCGCCGCCGGACCCCGGGGAGTCACGTGCGACGCCGGTTGCCGGGCGTTCGACATCAACGGCATCGTCACCGACAACGTGTTCGTCGCCGGCGACGTTGCGCGACAACCTCATCCGCTCTACGACTACCAACTGCTGGCACTGGAGCACTGGGGCAACGCGATCGGTCAGGCCGAGGTGGCGGCGCACAACATGATCCACGACGGTCTCCGTCGGCGGCCGCACCTGGAGATTCCGGCGTTCTGGTCCAGCCAGTTCGGCGTCAACATCAAGTCCGTGGGTATCCCCACCTACTCCGATCAGGTAGTGATCACGCAGGGTTCCGTCGCCGACCGGCGATTCGTGGCGGCGTACGGCTTCCGCGGACGCGTCACGGCCGCCGTGGCGTTCAATCAGGGTAAGTGGCTCGATTTCTACCGGGGACTGATCGAGTCGGCCGCCGCGTTCCCCCCGGACTTCGACGTCATGGACCGGGCGGAACCGTTCGAGGTGCGCTCGTCGGAGTTGCCGGACCCGGCCGTTCTCAGCCACGGACCCACCGTCGCGGTGACCGGCCATCTGCCCACCGAACGTCGTGTCGAGTTCGTCTCGCTACCGAAGTAACAGGGAGAGTGTCCATGTCGCGTGCGCAGCTGTTCCAGCGGATCACCGACCAGGCGAGCCGGCCGAATCCGTATCCGCTGTACGAGGAACTTCGTGAGACGCGGGTGGCGCCGCAGGACAACGGTTCCTACCTCGTCGGACGGTATTACGACGTGATGGCACTCCTGCACGACCCGAGGATCAGCTCCGACCTGCACAACCGTGGGCCCGGACTCCCCGGAGCGGATCGCGCCGGCGACGGGCCGGAGTCGTTCCTCAAACTCGATCCGCCCGAGCATGATCGGTTGCGCAGACTGACGACGCGACAGTTCGGTCCGCCGCACAGCCCCGACCGCATCGACTCCATGCGTGGCGAACTCTCCACACTCGTCACGAAACTGGTCGACGGACTGGACGGCAAGGAGCGCATCGACATCGTCGACGACTTCGCCTACCCCTTCCCCGTCACCGTCATCTGCCGACTGCTCGGGGTGCCCCACGAGGAGGAACCCAGGTTCCACGTCTGGGCCGACGCGCTGGTGGCAGCCATCGACCCGCGGCGCACCAGCGCCGACAACGAGCAGGTCAAGGTGGCGCAGAAGGCCCAGATGGAGATGGCCATGTTCATGGCCGGTCTCATCGAGGACCGTCGCCGCGATCCCGGGGACGACATGCTGTCGGGGCTCGCCAACGATTCGGGGCCCGACGGTCAGTTGAACACCGTCGAGTTGGTCACCAACTCCATCCTGCTGTTCATCGCCGGGCACGAGACCACCGTCAACCTCATCACCAACGGCATGCTGACGTTGCTGCGCAATCCCGACGTTCTCGAACGACTTCGCGCCGAACCGGAGTTGATGCCGCAGGCTGTGGAGGAACTGCTCCGCTTCGAACCGCCCGTGCATCTCCTGGGCCAGCGAACGCCGATCGTGGACATCGAGATCGACGGTGTCACCGTCCCGAAGGGTTCGCCCCTCGTCCTGGCATTGGCATCGGCGAATCGCGATCCCGAACGCTTCGTCGACGCCGACAAGTTCGTCCCCGACCGCGCGGACAACCAGCATGTGGGTCTGGGCAGCGGCATCCACAGTTGCTTCGGCGCTCCCCTCGCCCGCCTCGAAGGGCAGATGGCGCTCGCCGAACTCATCCGCCGCCTCCCCAATCCGCGCCTCGTCGAGGACCCGCCGGCCTACCGGCCCAACCCGGTCCTGCGAGGCCCCCGGCACCTGCTGGTGGACTGCGGGTGACAGTGGCATCCCGAGAATTGCTCGAGAATGCCGTCGATGTGGCGGCTCGTGTCGAGCACAGTTCCGAACGTGTGCTGTAACGAACAGCTACTGCCGGTCATTGGTGGCCGGGCGACGGTGCGCCGACCGGTTCCCTCGACGATCCGAGGCATTTCGATTTGATGCCTCGGATCGTCGAGGAGAAGCCAACACAGTCGCATCGGGTCCGGGGTAGCTGACAGCGTGTTGTCACGGCGCCCGGGCCTCTCCTCGCGCATGCCCGATCAACTCACCAGGGTGATGCCGGTGGTTGATGCGCGGTCCTCGGGTGGGGTCGATGTGCGGCGGTGGGATCCATTCGGTCCGGCCCGCGTGCGTGGAAGGCGCTGGCGCGGACCTCGTCGCCCAGCCAGCCGGTCCGTCGTTAACCTGGGCGTGGCAGGCGTCGCAGACCAGGGTCAGACCTTCGATGTCGGTATTTCCGCCCTTGTGCCAGTCCGTGACATGGTGCACCGCACACAGACTCGCCGGCGCCGAACACCCCGGCCGGGTGCAACCCCCGTCCGCGGCGATCAGGGCGAGCCGCTGGTCGGCACTGGCCAGACGACGCCGTCGACCCAGGTGCAACGGACGACCTGCATGGTCGAACAATACGAGCACCGGATGCGCATTCTCTGCCAGGGCCAGTGCGTCCTCGATCGGGAGCAGGCCTCCGGTGGCCGTCGTGGCCAGGCCACCGACCGCCTTCTCCAACTGCTCGAGGGTCATCGTGACGATCACCGTCGTCGGCAGGCCCCGGTGCCGACCGAGCACCCCCGACTCGAGCAGCGCCCGGAATACCGCGCTGAACGCGTCGTGATTGCGCTGCGCTGCGGTGCGGGTATCGCGTGCGACCGCGGCCGCCAGCACGTCACGATCGATCGCCGGGTTCTCGCCGTCGCCGGCCGGCGAGTCGGGATCGTCCGGGTTGTTCATTCCGGGTCGCGCCCACTTGGCGAGGATCGGATCGAGCATCGCCCGTGCGACAGGGTCGAGTTCACCGGAGATTCTCGACATCAGTTCGGTGTCCTGTCGACCGATCGAAATGCCACGCCGGCGTTTCCGGTCGCGGTCGTCGCCGAGATTTCCGTCCGGATTCAGATATGCCAGCAGCCGGTGTCCGGCCTGCTCCACATCCTCCGGGGTTCCGCTCCGCGCCAGCATGGCCAGTACGGCCTCTGCATCTGCCACTGCGTCGTTGCCGACGGCATGGGGAATCTTCCGCATCACTTTCGCGATCGCCCGGACATGATCCGTGCCGATGTCACCGTCGGCTTGTGCCGCAGCGGTTTCCGGAAAGACGGGTGGCATCGGATCGCCCGCCAGGGTGTGCCACACCCCCAGTTCACGGGCGGCGGTGACACGGGCGGACGCGTCCGCGCCCGAGATCCGGAGCACCTCGATCAGGAGCTTCTTCGGCGACGAGTATCCCAGGCTCGCCGAGACCGAGCGTTCCACGCTCTCCACCACCAATCGGTGTGAGACCGCTTCCGCGCGGCGAAGGGACTGCTCCACCCCGCACATCACCTCGATGAGCTCACTGTCCGACAGTTCGGCCAACCCGGCATCGAGCAACCCGTCCACCGCGGCAGCGAGCATCGACAGATGCTCCGCCACCCGGATACCCACCGACCCCCCAGTCGAACTCATGTGCGAATACTATCGCGGGGGTCCGACAAGTTTCGGAGCTCGAACTCCGGCGGCCGATCGCGTCGACACCGGCGAGCTACATGAGCCGCTCAGAGCCGACAGGCGCGGGGACATACACGCCCCGGCCGAGGAAGAACAAAAGTCGGTCGCCAGAACCATTGCAAGCCAGACGCATAAAGAGAAACTTTGCGCTGGAATTCAGGGCCCACGATGTGGCGTAGCTGTCGTCGGCAGTCCAGTTGGGCGCGCTTCCGAACTCGACCTTCCACCGGACCGATCAGCGCCGGCGATCTCGCAGTGATTCGGATGGGGTCACGCCGTACTTGCGGCGGTAGGCGGCGGCGAATCTGCCGGTGTGCATGATCCCCCAGCGTGTTGCGACTTCGGAAACGGTTGCACAGGAACCGCTTCCGGTGAGGTCGGCATGGACACGTTCGAGGCGCACGTCGACGAGGTACTCCATCGGCGTCATGCCCACATATTCGCGGAACCCCTGCTGCATCCGCCGGACGCTCACGCCGACGAGTTCGGCCATCTCCCCCGCGCTCCACGGGCGGGCCGGGTCCTGCTGGATCGCGTCGATGACCCGCTTGACGATGCGCGGCCGGATACCCGCGGCGCCCGTGTCGTCGTCCGGCATCGCAGTGAGCACCAGCGCGGTGGTCAACGCTCCGCACAATTGCTGCGACACCTGATCACTGTGCAGGAGAACGCTGTCGCGCAACGCCTGGTCGGCGACGGAACGGACGAATCTGAGCCACTCGGCGCCGGCGCCGGTTCGCAAGTCGAGTTGCCGCGGCAACTCCTGCCCGGGCCGTGCGAGCACCCGGTCCATCTCGCGCTGCAGATAGTCCCTGTCCACCTTGAAACCGATTATCTCGCAGGAACTGCTCCAGTTGGTGATGACGGTCCGAGTGTCGGGCGGGCAGATTGTGGCCAGCCCCGGCGTCGATGTCACTTCCGTGCCACCGGTGACGGAAACGATACGGCCGGTCAGGGGGATGTTGATGCCGTACGCACCCGGATGGTCGGACTCGATCGACACGGGCGCCCCGAAACCGATCCGGGCGAGCCTGGACGCCCCCATCGCGGAGGACTCCAGCGACGACCGCGCCGCGGTGTCCCGAGACAGCGGACGCAGCTCGTGCGGGAAGTACGCGTCCGCGACCACCTCGTGAACCTCGTCCCAGTCGGTGAACCCGGGACCTTCCAGCTGTCCTCGCATGCGTACGTCCAGACCTCTCACCTCGCCCCACGACCGCGCATAAGCAACTCCCGACCCTAGCATCGCCTGTGACTCACGTCACTGCAAGTGCCGACGACCCACGTCCGGCAAACCCGTTTCGCGTTCCGGATCGCGGCTTCGCAATGAGGATCGACGGACTGTGACGCCCGTCATACGTTGTGCAGGTCCCCAATCGCAGGGGCTATCGCACGAATCGTGCAGAAAGGCGGTCAGGAGAAATGGACCAGCGCACTCTGCGTAACATTTTCGGCCAGTTCGCCAGTGGTGTCACCGTGATCACGTGCGCCAATGTTGCCGGCGAGCCGCACGGCGCGACCGTCACCGCCTTCACCGCCGTCTCGATCGAGCCGCGGCTGTGCCAGGTGACGTTGACCCGGAAGTCGAAGGCATGCAGCTACCTCAGCGATGCGCCGTTCGCGGTGAACATTCTGGCCGCCGATCAGCTCGACACGGCCATGCATTTCGCCGGCAAACCGCAACGGACGGAACCGTTGTGGGATTCCGCGGGAATCGCTCCCGCACTGTCCGGCAACGCGGCGACGCTGATCTGTTCTCCCTGGGCTTCCTATGACGGTGGTGACCATGTCATCTTCATCGGCGAGATCGTCGACGCCTCTGTCGACTCAAAGAAGGATCCACTGCTGTTCTACCGCAGTACCTTTCATGATCTCGGCGCCGCATCGGGCGCCACGGCGTGGAACGGCTGCCTCGACGACCCCCACAGCGGATGGTTCGACGCCGCTGCATCCTTCACTCCTCTCCACTTGCAGCTCGCCCAGGCTGCCTCGTAATCCTGACGGAAGGACAACACCATGACCACCACAGAAGCTGCCCCCGAGAACACCGTCGACCGCAGCAAGGTCAACGTCGCCGAAGACTGTGAGGCCAATCGCACCGCGAACTTCGCGTCGCGCCCGATGACCGGTGACGAGTACATAGAGTCGCTGCGCGACGACCGGGAGATCTACCTGCACGGCGAACGTGTCAAGGATGTCACCACGCATCCGGCGTTCCGCAACCCGATCCGGATGACCGCCCGCCTCTACGACGCGATGCACACCGGCGAGCATGTCGAGACCCTGACCACCCCCACCGACACCGGCAACGGCGGCGTGACGATGCCGTTCTTCCGGGCATCGAAGAACTCCGACGATCTGCTGAAGGATCGTGATGCGATCGCCACCTGGGCGCGGATGACGTACGGGTGGATGGGCCGCTCCCCCGACTACAAGGCCTCGTTCCTCGGCACCCTGCACGCGAACAAGGAGCTGTATTCGCCGTTCCAGGCCAACGCCGAACGCTGGTACAAGGAATCGCAGGAGAAGGTCCTGTACTGGAACCACGCGATCATCAACCCGCCGGTCGACCGTCAGCTGCCCCCGGACGAGGTCGGGGACGTGTTCATGAAGGTGGAGAAGGAGACCGACGCCGGCCTGATCGTGTCCGGCGCGAAGGTGGTGGCCACCGGCTCGGCCATCACCAACTACAACTTCATCGCCCACTACGGGCTGCCGATCAAGAAGAAGCAATTCGCGCTGATCTGCACCGTCCCGATGGACGCGCCTGGGGTGAAGCTGATCTGCCGCACGTCCTACACCCAGCAGGCCGCGGTAATGGGCTCCCCGTTCGACTACCCGCTGTCGAGCCGGATGGACGAGAACGACACCATCTTCGTCTTCGACAAGGTGCTGGTGCCGTGGGAGAACGTGTTCATGTACGGCGACGTCGACAAGATCAACGCGTTCTTCCCGCAGTCCGGGTTCCTGCCCCGGTTCACCCTGCAGGGCTGCACCCGCCTGGCGGTGAAGCTGGACTTCATCGCCGGCCTGCTGATGAAGGCCCTCGACGCCACCGGGGCGGGCGGCTTCCGCGGAGTGCAGACCCGCGTCGGCGAGGTCATCGGCTGGCGGAACCTGTTCTGGTCGTTGACCGAATCGATGGTGCGCGACCCCGAGCCGTGGGTGGGCGACACCGTCATCCCGAAGCTCGAGTACGGGCTGACGTACCGGATGTTCATGCAGCAGGGGTACCCGCGGATCAAGGAGATCATCGAGCAGGACGTCGCGTCCGGGCTGATCTACCTGCCGTCCTCGTCCGCCGACTTCAAGAGCCCCGACGTCCGCCCGTACCTGGACAAGTACGTCCGCGGCTCGGAGGGGATGCCCGCGGTCGAGCGGGTGAAGATCATGAAGGCGCTGTGGGATTCGATCGGCAGCGAGTTCGGTGGCCGTCACGAACTGTACGAGCGCAACTACGCCGGCAACCACGAGGGTGTGAAGGCGGAACTGCTGATGTTCGCCGAGAACCGGGGCACGGTCAGCTCCATGAAGGGGTTGGCCGAGCAGTGCCTGGCCGAGTACGACCTCGACGGGTGGACGGTCCCCGACCTGATCGGCAACGACGACGTGTCCTACTTCGGCCGCAGCTAGCCCCCAGGATCAGGAGAAGCCATGACCACCATCGACAGCCCGACCGCGGTCGGCTCCGGCAACGCCGCCACCGACAAGTTCAAGGGCGCCCGATTCACCGCCGACACGTCCCCGCAACGCCTGTCCGCGATCGCCACCGAGGCGCTTGCCGGGTTGAGCGCGCTGATCCACAAGCATGCCGTCACCTACCCGGAGTACCGCGTCCTCAAGCAGTGGCTCATCGACGTGGGCGAGGGCGGCGAGTGGCCGCTGCTGCTCGACGTGTTCGTCGAGCACGACATCGAGGAGGTGAACTCCCGCAGGTTCCGGGGCACCAAGGGCAGCATCGAGGGACCGTACTACGTGCCCGGGGCACCGGAACTGCCCGCGCGGTGCACCCTGCCGATTCGCGACGAGGACCGGGCGCATCCCGCGCTCGTCCTCCGGGGCCGGGTGACCGACCTCGACGGTGCCGGACTCGGCGGCGCGATCATCGAGTTGTGGCACGCCGACGACGAGGGCTACTACTCGCAGTTCGCTCCGCACCTGCCGGAATGGAACCTGCGCGGGACCATCGTCACCGATCCGGAGGGACGGTACGAGATCACCACCATCGAGCCTGCCCCGTACCAGATCCCGACGGACGGCCCGACCGGACAGTTCATCGAGGGGGCCGGCTGGCACCCGTGGCGTCCGGCGCACCTGCACCTGCGGGTGACGTCCCCGGGCAAGGAGCCGATCATCACGCAGCTGTACTTCGCGGGTGGCGACTGGATCGACGACGACGTCGCCACCGCAACGAAACCCGAACTCCTCCTCGATCCGCAGCTCGACGGCACCGGGCGTAAGGTTGTCAGCTACGACTTCGCGCTCGATCCCGCCGTGGACTGAGACACTCATCATTCCCCGGGCGACACGAAAGATCGTGTCGCCCGGGGTTTCAACGTCTGTGGAGGAATTATCATGCCGAGCACATCACACGCGCGGACGACGGAATTCGTGCACACCACGACGGCCGCGATCGAGGTCGTGGTCGAGGGCAGCGGCCCCTCGGTGATCCTGCTGCCCTCGCTCGGGCGCGAGTCATACGACTACGACGACGTGGCGACTGGACTCGCCCAGAACGGGTTCCGGGTCTCCCGTCCCCAGCCGCGTGGCATCGGCCGGAGCACGGGACCGCTGGAGGACGTCACGTTGCACGACCTGGCCGCCGACGTCGGAGCGGTGATCGAGGAACAGGACAACGGCGCGGCCGTCGTGGTCGGTCATGCCTTCGGGCACTACGTGGCACGAATGCTGGCCGCCGACCGGCCCGACCTGGTGCGCGGCGTCGTCGTAGCTGCGGCGGGTGCACGCGACTACCCGGCCGCGTTGACAGTGCTGGCCGTCAAATGCTCCGATTCCTCACTGTCCGAAGCGGAGCGGATCGGCTACCTGCAGGCCGGATTCTTCGCCCCCGGCAACGATCCGACCGAGTGGCTGACCGGCTGGTATCCGGAGGTGTCGAAGCGTCAGCTTGCCGCCTCGGCCGCCACACCCAAGGACGAGTGGTGGGAGGTCGCCCGCCAGCCGATCCTGGACTTGCAGTCCGCTCTCGATCCGTTCCGTCCACGCGAGACGGAGAACGAATTGCGGGACCGGTTCGGCGAATTGGTCACCGTGACCGTCGTCCCGAACGCGAGCCACGCGCTGATGCCGGAAGCGCCCGCACAGGTTGTGCGGGCGCTCACCGACTGGATTCGGGCTCTCGACAGCTGAGCGGTCAGCTCTGCTTCTCACGCAGTGCGGAAATCCCTTTCGTGATCGGTCCAGCGCTGCGCCCATTCTCGCAGTTCGACCGCTCGGATCTTGGCTCCGTTACCGCCCACGGTGGTCGGCATCTCCTCGATCACGTGCACCGCGGCCGGAACCTTGAACGCCGCCAAAGACTCTGCGCACCAAGCCTTGAGCTCGACGGCATCGGCCGACGTGCCTTCGGCGGGAACAACGAACGCCACGGCCTCGGTGTATCCGCCGGTGCCGGTGATGCCCACGACCTTCGTCAGGTGGACGGCCTCGTGTTCGGCGAGCCGGTGCTCGATCTCGGCGGGGTCCACCAGGAACCCGCGTAGCCGGAGCACGTCCCCCATTCGGCATACATACGTATAGCCTCCGTCGCCGGTCGCGACGGCCAGGTCGCCGCTGCGGAACCACCCGTCCTTCGTGAATGCGCGTGCAGCGGCATCCGGATTGCCGAGGTAGGCGTCGACGACATTCGGTCCGCGCACCTGAAGCTCACCCTGCTCACCCTCCGGGAGGACCGTGTCATCCAACGGGTCGGCGATGCGAACCTCGATGCCGGGTTCGACCGGACGTCCACCGCCGTTCCAGCGCAGGGATTCCGGATCCGCGGCATCCCACAGCAGCATCAGCGCGAACACCTCGGACGACCCGAAGACGCCCGTCGTGACGGTGCCGAACTCGTCACGCACCCACGCGGCCACCTCGTGCGACCGACCGAGGAAGTCGGCGATCCCGAGGCGCTTCAACGACGACAGGTCGGCGCGTTCGCCCCCGTGCCACGTGTCGTAGAGCCGGGTGAAGAGATCGTCGCCGCCGACCACGTGGGTGACCTTCATCGACTCCATGCGGGCCAGCGTGGCCGCGGCGTCGAAGACGGGTTCCATCAGCAGGGTGCCGCCGCCGGCGAGAGTCGCCAAGGCGGTGCTGTATCCGAATACCCCGGAGACCGGTAGCACGCACAGTGTGACGTCGCCGGGTTCGATGTCGAGGACGACAGTGTCGGCACGCGCGTGGCGAACCACCGCCGATTCGCGATGGGCCGCGAGTTTGGGAACACCAGTGGATCCGGACGTCGTGAACGCGACTGCGAGCGCGTCGTCCGAGGCGGCCCGCTCGCCGGCCGCCGTGGTGGTTGCCATGTCGGGTGTCTCCGGCACCTGGACGGTTCCGGTGTCCGCGCTGCCTGCGGTCCAGGCGCCGCCGCCGAGGTCGAATCGCGACGGGTCGGGAGCGTCGCCCGTCGTTCCGGGACCGCGCACGACGGCGACAGCCGGAGCCGGGAGGTCGAGGGAGTGCTGTGCCTCTTGGAGTCGGCCGAACAGGTCGAGACCGTGGAAGTGGTCGGCGACGGCCACAACCGCGGGACGCGCCGACGTGAGGATGTGTGCGATCTCGTGCGTGTTGTAGCGGGTGTTGACGCCGATGACGTGTGCACCCACGGCGGACGCGGCGAGTTGCCAGACGATCGCGTCCGACCAGTTCGGCAGCAGGACGGCCACGCACTGGCCGCGCAGGACGCCTACCCGCAGGAGCTCCGACTTCAGTGCGTCGACGCGGGCACGGAGTTCGGCTCGGCTGGTGACGATCGGCTCGCCGTCGACAACGTCGAGGGTGGCAGCGGCATCCGGGGCGGCGGCCACGAGTTCGTCGAGAAGCGAGGCGAGTGTGCCACGGCGCGTGGCCGTGTCGTGCGCCGTCACGAGAGCACCACCGCCGCACGCTGTTCGGTCAACCACTCGTCCGCGACCGAGGCGAAGTCGTCGATCTCCTCCATCGGGTAGTGGCCGATGCCCTCGAGCAGGGTGAACGACGCAAGCCCCGGCCGGGCGGCGTCGAGCGTCGACGCGGTCTGCTCGACGCGTCCGGCGTCGATCCACGGGTCCTGCGCCCCGGCGACGAGTCTGAGGGGGCAGGTGATCTCGGCGATCCGGTCGCGGACGTCGTGGGTGCCCCAGCCGATGAGGTCGGAGGACGAGATCTCCGGGTCCTCACGCTTGTGCATCGTGGCGATCAGGCGCGCCTTGGCCTCGGGCACGGCATGTCCGACGGAGGCCAGCGTGCCCAGGTAGGTGCGGTCGGCGCGGCTGGGTCCGGCGACGTCCTCGAGTTCGCGGCGCAGTCCACTCACGTTGACGCGGCCGGGACCGGCCTCCGCTGCCATCGCGATCGCTCCGGCGAGCGGCCTCGACGGCCGCGTGGCGAGCTCGAGTGTCAGCTTGCCTCCGATGGAACACCCGATGACGAAAGGCCGTTCGACTGCGAGCGCATCGAGGACCTTCCCGAGCCAGTCCCCGAAGGTGACGATACTGGTGACGGGTCCGTCGACCGCGGGCTCGGAACGTCCGTGCCCCGGAAGGTCGGGGACGATCACCCGGTAGCCCCGGCCTGCCAGTTCGGACGCGACGTGCCGCCACTGGACTCCGCTCTGGCCTGCGGTGTGCAGGCACAGAACGGTGGGCACGCCGGTGTCGGGGTGATTGTCGGGGGTGATGATCTCGACGAAGCCGAGCGCTCCGTCGATCTCCAGATATCGGGCCTCGATCATGGCCGGGCCTCCCTTCCGCACGTGAGTGGCAAAGTGTGCCCCGCGACGCTTTGCCACTCACGTGCGGCGGTGCGGGCATGGGCAATGATGATGTCGAGTGGTTTGGTGAGTCGCAGGTACTCGTACCCGTCACCGCTGGAGGAGAATTCACCACTGATGGCGCGGCGTAAGAATTCGTTCCGTTCGGCGAACACCAGGTCGACCCAGGTGACGGCCGGGGCGATGAGCGTGAACGTGGCCCCGCCCGGGACTCGGCGGGCGACGTCGATGATGCGTCCGCGGTAGATCCGCAGTTGCAGTTCGCGGGCCCGGCCCGAGGAGTCGGTGCAACGCAGACCCACGGTGCCGTCCCACGTCGACAACGAGGACGCGAAGGCCGGATCAGCGGAGAGGGATTCGCGCAGACGCTCTCCCCAGGCGGGCGTGCAGAAGTCGACAGCCGGATCGAATCGGACATCGGACGGTTCGGGCGAACGCCACGTCTCGATTCCCTCCTCGCGTATCGACCCGGCCTCGTCGACGAGCCGCAGGTGGCGATCGAACACAGCTCCGTCCTCGGACTGTTCGACGCGTGTGACGACCGACTCGACGTGGACGACATCGTCGCCCGTCACCGCGGACTGCGAATTCCATTGCAGTCCTGTGCGTGTGGCGCCGGACGTCGTCGGCGGAGCGAGTACTCCTGCCACGACGATTCCCGTCAACGATGCTTCCGGCAGGGGCAGTCCGAGTTCGGAGACTCGCCGGGCGTCGCTCACAGTGCGATCGCCGACGGCGATGCTTGTGGTGAGTGTGCTCATTCGGCAGTCCTTCCCAGGAGTTCGTCGGAGATGATCCGCATCTGGATCTCGCTGGTGCCCTCGAAGATCTTCGTCAACCGCGCATCCCGCCAGTGCCGCTCCACCTGAAAATCGGTGGTGTACCCGGCGCCGCCGTGAATCTGCACCGCCTCACTGGTCACCCGTTCGGCCATCTCCGTCGCCACCAACTTGCACATCGACGCCTCCAACGAACACCGCCGCCCGGTATCGATATCGGTGGCCACCGAATACATCAACTGCCGCGCCGCCTCGATGTCGGCGGCCATCTTCGCCACTTTGAACCGCAGATGCTGAAAGTCCGCCAGCTCGTGCCCGAACTGACGGCGGGTATGCAGGTACGCGATCGAATCCTCCAACGCGCCCCGCGCCAGACCAATCGCCCGGGCCGCGGTATGCGCCCGCCCCACCTCCAGACCGGACACCGCCAGATAGAAACCCTTGCCCTCCTCACCGAGCATCGCCGTCGCCGGTACCCGGAAATTGTCGAACGAGAGCTCCCACGTGCTCCACCCGAAATACCCGATCTTGCGGATCTTCGTTCCGCTGATCCCTTCGGGGAATCCGCCGCGCTGCTTGTCGATCAGGAACGCGCTGATCCCCCGGTGTGGCTTCGCCGGATCCTTGTGCGGATCGGTACGCGCGAACAGCACCAGGTAGTCGGCCTCGTCGGCGTACGTGCACCACATCTTCGTGCCGCTGATCACCCAGTCGTCACCGTCCCGGGTGGCACGGCACGAAATGTTCGCGACGTCGGATCCGGCCTCGGCCTCCGACAACGCGTACGCACCCAGGTACTCGCCGCGGGCGACCTTCGGCAGCAACGCCGCCTCCTGCTCCGGGGTGAACCCGCCGCCCATCCCGTTGCCGCGGGCCAGCAGCCCCGACACGCTCATCCACGCCCGGGACAACTCCTCCGCGACCAGGCAGTACTCGAACACGCCGAGGCCGAGACCGCCGTGCTCCTCGGGGATCATGATCCCGAAGAACCCGACCTCGGCCATCGCCTTCTTCAACGTGTCCGGGATGGTGCCCCGCACCGGGTCGAGTTCGTTCGCGACCGGGAGCACCTGCGTCATCGCGAAGTCGCGTGCCAGGTCGCGGATCGCCACTCGGTCCTCGGTCAGATACCGCGGCGAATCGGTACGCGGCTGCGACGGCCTGTGAGTCATGGACACTCCTCATCCACTCGAACTACGGGGCGCGACACGGGAGAACTCGCGGTTCCGCCCTCGCATCACATTAACGCTTGTTCACCCAGTAGAGCACGGACGGGATCACACCGTCAATGCCGAATCCGCCCAATTCAGGCGGGACGGTATCCCACCAGGTTGAGCGCGTAGACGCCGTACGAGTCCGCGACCGCCTGCACGGACAGCG
This sequence comes from Rhodococcus sp. NPDC127593, assembly GCF_042671975.1. Classification (NCBI taxonomy): domain Bacteria; kingdom Bacillati; phylum Actinomycetota; class Actinomycetes; order Mycobacteriales; family Nocardiaceae; genus Rhodococcus; species Rhodococcus sp. NPDC127593. Next base: position 103,382 of record NZ_JBHXWI010000025.1, read on the forward strand.
GCCCGTCCGGCCGATACCACAGGGCGATTCCCGCGCACATGGTCAGCACGGCGGTCACCGCCTGGTGAACATGGGGGACGTCGAAGTCGCCGCCGGCCACGCCCGCCTCCGCGATGGTGACGAACAGGTGCTCCTGCGCATCGCGCGAGCCCACGACCCGTTTGCGATCGACCTCGTCGAGATAGCGCAGTTCGGTGTTGGCCACGAGGCACGCGCGCTGATTGCGTGCGGTGTACAGCGAATGCGCGACCACCGCGGCCGTCCACTGCTCCGCCGGCGCGGAGCCCGCCCTCCGCAGGGCCGTCCGGGTGGCGGTGAACTGCTCGTCACTGGCCGACCGCAGAATCTCGACCAGGAGTTCGTCCTTGTTCTCGAAATGGTTGTACACATTGGCGGCACTGCAGCCCGCACGCTTGGCGATGGTGCGCATGGTCGCCGCATGAAACCCGGCCGTGTAGAACTCCTCCAGCGCCGCGTCCAGAATCCGCTGCCGAACCGGGGCAATCACCGCACCACTTGACCGAGTGTTCACCCCTCGGAGGGTAGGTGCCGCGTGCGGCGCGGGCAACACACCCACCGGAAAATGCAGTTCACCAGCCTCCCCTCGCGTCGACCGAGGTGAACCGTGCACGGTGTTGACCGTCGGCATGACGTCCGTTATGGTCCACATCACGTGAACGGTTGTTAATGACTGGTTCGCACATTCCGCTCATCACACCGTGGAGGTATGCCACCTTGAGCACCCTCGAAGACCGAATCCGCCGCCTCGAAGACCTGGAGGCCATCCGGTACCTCGACGCGCAGTACTGCCGCCATCTCGACGACGGCAACTGGGACGCCCTGATGGATCTGTTCACCGACGACGGCGAATTCGACGGGCTGTCCAACCCGAAGGGCAAGGGCGAGATGCGGGCGTTCTTCGCCGGCCTCGCCCCCGGTGGGCTCACCGCGTTCTGGCACTTCATCACCAACCTGGAGATTCATCTCGACGGCGACCGCGCCACCGTCCGCTCGTTCCTGTGGCAACCCTGCGTATCCGACGGCAATGCCTCCATCGCCGCCGGCCGCTACACGGACGAGGCCGTCAAAGTCGACGGTCGCTGGTTTTATCGCGTCAAGCAAGTGCGCTTCCACTACTTCGGTCCGCTCGCGGAGGGCTGGGACGAGAACCAGTTCGCCCTCGACTCGGCGCGACGTGCGGCGGTGAACGCGTGACCACCGACTCTCCTACCACCGCGGCGAGCGCAGCCGTCTGGTCACCGATTCTCGCGTTGCCGGAGTTCGTCGAACTGCGGCGACGACGCCGGGCCGTCACCACCGGACTCGGCCTGATCGCGATCGCATTGTTCTCGGGCTTCCTCGTCGGATTCGCCTACTTCCCCGAATTCCTCGGTGCCAACACGGCGTTCGGCATTCCGCTGTCGCTGTGGGTGGTGTTCTCCCAGTTCGCCGGCACCTGGGTGCTCGTATTCGCGTACTTCCGGCTCTCCCGCACCTACATCCAACCCGCCGCCGATGCCGCCGTCCTGGCCATCGCGCAACGTGATCAGGAGCATGCCTCATGACCGGCGACGCCGATTTCCTCGCCATCGGCATCTGTGCCGCCGTCATCTCGCTCACGCTGTGGGTGACGTTCGCCGCGTCGCGCCGAAGCCGTAGCGCCACCGGGTTCTTCGCTGCGGGACGCTCGATCACCGGCTGGCAGAACGGTTTCGCGATCGCCGGTGAATTCATCTCCGCCGGCAGTTTCCTGGGCACCACGGGGTTGATCTTCTACAAGGGCGTCGACGGCGCCGTCATCCTGTGCACGTCCGTGGTCTCCTTCCTCCCGGTTCTCTTCCTCCTCGCCGAGAAGATGCGAAACGTCGGAAAGTTCACTCTCGCGGATGTTCTGGTGTTCCGGACCGGCGCACGGCGCGTCCGGGTGGTGGTTGCGCTCTCCACCATCGTCACCGGCACGTTCGTGCTGCTCGCCCAGCTCGTGGCGGCGGGCGTCCTGCTCGAGTCCGTCTCGGGGATCCCGTTCGGTCTGTCCGTCGTGGTGGCCGGTTCGCTCATGGGCATCTACGTCTTCGTCGGCGGAATGCTGGCGACCACGTGGGTTCAGGTGATCAAGTCGTCCATTCTGTCGATCCTGGCGATCGTGGTGTGCCTCGGGATCCTCGCGAAGTTCGGCTTCAGCGTCCCCGGCATGCTCGGGGCGGCAACCTCGAACGCGTCGGCCGGCGATGCGATCCTCTCGCCGGGCCTGATCTTCGGACAGACCGGTGCGATCAACCTGATCTCGTACTCGCTGGCGTTCGCGCTCGGCACGGCCGGTATGGCACACATCCTGATCCGCTTCTTCACCGTCCCCGAGGCCGCGACGGCGCGAAAGTCGCTCGGCTGGACCGTCGCGCTGTGCAGCATCTTCTACCTGATCGTCATCGTCATGGGCTTCGGCACCGCAGCACTTCTCGGTCCCGACGGGGCGGATCGTGTCGGCGCCGGCGGCAATCTCGCGGCACCCACGCTGGTCACGGAGCTCGGCGGAGGCGTCGGCACCATCGGTGGATCGATCGCGCTGGCCATGGTGGCGGCCGTCGCATTCGCCAGCATCGTCGCCGTCGTCGCGGGCGTCGTGATCTCGGCTGCGGGAACGTTCGCCCACGACGTGTGGCCCACCCTCACCCGCCGGAAGTCCGCCGACGCCGGCACGGAGACGGCGGATGCCCGCGAGGCGAAGGTCGCCCGGTACGCGGCGGTCGCGTTCAGCGTCGTCGCGATCGGACTGACGATGGCAATTGGCGACACCACGAACATCACCTACTTCATGGGAATGGCCTTCATGGTCGCCGGCAGTGCGCACCTGCCCAGCCTGCTGCTCAGTCTCAACTGGCGCCGGTTCAACAGCACGGGCGCCGTGTGGGGCATCTCGGTGGGATTGACCTCCACCGTGGTCAGCCTGATGTTCACGGAGGCGCTCTGGCTGGGTAGTGGTCCGGCGCCGCTCACCATTCAGTTGCCGGTGATCATCACGATGCCGCTCGGGCTGGCCGCCGCCGTGATCGGCTCCCTCGCCGGCGAACGCCTTCGCGGACGGCCGGCGGATCGAGACGAGAAGTTCGCCGAGATGCTGGTGCGTGCCGAGACCGGTATAGGCGCGGAACTCGCCGAGAAGCACTAGGTTTCACGCTCGACCGGTGCCCTCGCCTTCACGGCGGGGGCACCGTCCGTGAGGTGTGTCCGCCGCGACCCTGGACAGTGTTTGTACCTATCGGTACAGTCTGTACTGAAAGGTACAACACCCTCCCCGAAGGAGCGCACACCATGTCCGTTCGCCCACCCGTCCCCCCGTTCACACTCGACACCGCGATCGCGAAGGTTCGCGCCGCCGAGGACGGCTGGAATTCCCGTGTCCGGAGAAGGTCGCGCAGGCTTACACCGAGGACAGTTGGTGGCGCAATCGGTCCACCTTTCTGCAGGGACGCCGCGAGATCGTCGACTTCCTCGCCGGGAAGTGGGACCGCGAGCTGGCATACCGTCTGATCAAGGAGCTGTGGGCGCACGACGGGAATCGGATCGCAGTCCGGTTCGCGTACGAGTTCCACAACACGGACGGGCAGTGGTTCCGCGCGTACGGAAACGAGAACTGGCAGTTCGACGAGAACGGTCTGATGCGGTGGCGCCACGCCAGCATCAACGACCTGCCGATCGACGAATCCGACCGCAAGTTCTTCTGGGACATGTCCGGCGTGCGACCGTCGGATCATTCCGGGCTGAGCGATCTCGGACTCTAGGAGAAGTCATGCCCCGAGCGGTAGCCGAGCGCGGCGACGTCGTCCCCGTGCTGGCCGAGGTGTTCCGATCCCACGGGTTCGACGGCGCGAGCCTGGCCGTCATCACCGAGCACACCGGGCTCGGCAAAGGCAGCCTGTACAACTTCTTCCCCCGCGGCAAGGACGAGATGGCCGAGGCCGTCCTCGACGAGGTCGACACCTGGTTCCAGACCGCCGTGTACCGGCCGCTGCATGGGTCCGAGCCCGCCGCCGCCCGTCTCGAGCGGATGTTCGACGACGTCGAGACGTACTTCCGGTCGGGTCGCCGAATCTGTCTGTTCGGCGCGTTCGCGCTCGGCCTCGAGCGTGACCGCTTCGCCCACCGGGTCCGCGCCTACTTCACCGACTGGGTCGATTCCCTCGCCGGCGCCCTCTCCGACGCCGGCCACGGCAGGCAGTCGCGTCCACTCGCCGAGGAGGTCGTCGCCGGGATCCAGGGCGCACTGGTCCTGGCGCGCGCCCTGGACGACCCCGACAGCTTCACCCGCATCCTCACCCGGCTCCGCCGCGCGGTCGGGGATCCGACGGAATCGCGCGCGTAGGATTCGTCACGGAATGCGTCAACTCGAGAAGTGAGGCAGCCGTGATCTTCATCGTCGTCAACTTCACCGTGAAACCGGACCACGCAGACGGCTGGCTCGACCTGGTGCAGCCGTTCACCGAGGCGACCCGAAACGAACCGGGCAACCTGTGGTTCTACTGGTCGCGCGCGGTGGAGGATCCGAACCTGTACGTCCTCGTCGAAGCGTTCCGCGACGACGACGCCGCCGTCGCCCACGTGCAGAGCGAGCATTTCCAGAACGCCCTGCGCGAGCTGAAGCCCGCCCTCGCGCAGACACCGCGGATCATCAACACCAAGATCGACGGCACCGAGTGGTCGCTGATGGGTGAACTCGAAGTCGACTGACCCCGTCCGGCTCCACCCTGAAGTCGCGTGCACCGCGCGTTAGCCTGAACACGTGGCTTCCGATTTCACCGAACTCGACGCAGTGATCTTCGACTTCTCCGGCACGCTGTTCCGGCTGGAGGAGGACGACAGCTGGATGGCCGGCCTCACCGACCACGAAGGTGAACCGTTCGACCTCCACCAGCAGGCCGAGCTGATGCGGCGCATGACGGCACCGGTCGGTCAGACCGTCGAGATGGACGCCGCCGAGCACCACGCGTGGACCAACCGCGACCTCGACCCTCGGTTCCACCGGCAGGCGTACCTCGACGTTCTGCGCAAGTCCGGGGTCGCGCACGAGGACCAGGCGGTCGGGCTGTACGAGCGGCTGATCGACCCGGGATGCTGGAGCGCATACCCCGACACCGCGGAAGTGCTTGCGTCACTGAAGGACCGTGGAATCAAGGTCGCGGTGCTGAGCAACATCCCATTCGACATCCGACCCGCGTTCGCGGATCTGGGAGTCGAGCATCTGGTCGACGAGTTCGTGCTGTCGTTCGAGGTGGGTGCGATCAAACCGGACCCGAAGATCTTCGAGCACGCCCTCGCCGCACTCGATTCCGCACCCGAACGGACTCTGATGGTCGGCGACAGCGAGGAAGCCGACGGTGCGGCACGAAAGGTGGGCTGCGCGTTCGCACTCGTCGAACCCGTTCCCCTCGCCGAGCGCCCCGACGGTCTCCGTAATGCGCTCAGTGCCTTCGGCCTGTGAGTACTTATTAACTACGGGCGGTTAATAAGTACTCACGGGCGCGAAGCGCGGCCGGTGACGAGGGGCAGGTCGAGTGCGGTCACCAGCCCGGGCTTCGCCTCGACCACTGCGGGCACCGAATTCACCAGCCGCATCGCGGTGACGATCATCCCCGACACGTTGTGGTCGCCGTGCTCGCCATGGTGGTTGAACTCGACGGTCATCACGGGCTCGCCCGTGATGTCGATGCGGTAGCACCCGTCGCCGCGAGTGGGTTTCGGCCAGTCCGGTTTCTGTTCGGGGTGGGTGCGGGTGACGTGCTCGAGGACCACGCGCGGCACCCCGTCGACCGTGCCAACGACTTCGAACCGCACCGCCGCCGCGGTTCCCTTCGCGATGTGGCACGACAGAATGTCCAGGTCCTCCTCGGCGGGGATGCGTTCGAACTTCTCCACCAACGGTTCGTCGAGCGTCAGGCCCAGTCCCGCGGCGATCTGGCGGACGACGCTCCCCCACGCCAGCGACAGCACGCCCGGCTGGAACAGCATCGGCGTCTCCTCGACTGGTTTGCCGAAACCGAAGATGTCGCTCATCACCACCGGCTGGTAGTAGGTGGAGTAGTCAGCGATCTCGGAGCATCGCACCTCGTCGATCCGCTGTGACAGGCTCGTCATGGCCAGCGGGAGAACGTCGTTCGCGAACCCGGGGTCGATGCCGTTCACGTGAAGACTCGCGCCTCCCTGTTCGCCGGCGGCGCGGATGCGGTCGACGAGTTCGTCCGGGACCACCCCGATCGGGTACTGCAACAGAACGGGTCCCGAGGACACGACGTTGATGCCGGCCTCGAGGAACGAGATCAGGTCCTCGATGGCGTCGAAGATGCGGTCGTCCGTCATCGCGGTGTGCACGATGCAGTCCGGTTTCAGGGCGAGAAGTACCGCCTTGTCGTCGGAGGCCTTCACACCGAGTTCTCTTCCGAGGCCCGCCAACTCCCCGGCGTCCTTCCCGACCTTCTCCGGGTTGGACACCCACACGCCGACCAGTTCGAGGTCGTCGCGGGCGTCGATCCCTGCGATGGCGTGACGCCCGACCGTACCGGTGGACCATTCGACGACGCGGTAGCTCATGAGTTCTCTCCGAGTTCCAGAAGTAGTACCCCTCCCGCGAATGTAACAGGTTCTAGTTTGCGCTGGTGCGCGATTGCAGAACAGTTCGCGAGGCACAATGCGGGTGTGCCGGATCTGGAACTGCCGACGAACCTCGTGCGAGAAATGACCGAGCTCGACGCGCCGCGCCGAACGTGGCTGGCCGACCTCCCCGCCGTCGTCGAGACGGTGAGTCGGGAGTGGTCGCTGGAGGTCGGTCGCCCGTTCCAGCCCGGCGGCGTGACGTCCTGGACGGCACCCGCACGCACCGCCGCCGGTGAACGCGTAGTGCTGAAGGTCGGCTGGCGACACGACGAGGCGCTGCACGAGGCGGACGGACTCGCGGCGTGGAACGGCGACGGCGCCGTCCGACTGCTCGCCCACCACGTGCTCGACCACACCACGGCGCTGCTCCTCGAAGCCTGCGAACCCGGCACCCCGCTGTCCGACATCCGGCCACCCGAGGAACAGGACGTCGTGATCGCCGGGTTGCTGCGCAGGCTGTGGATCGAACCAGCCGCCGACAGCCCGTTCCGCCCACTCACCAGCATGTGTGACGTGTGGGCCGACGAGTTTCGAGGAGAAACTCACACGCGCACCGCACTTGGATCCGGGCCTCGCGCGAACCGGCATGGAACTGTTCCGCGAACTACCGCGGACGGCAACTCAGTCGCGGCTACTGTGCACGGACCTTCACCCCGACAACGTACTGTCCGCCCGCCACGTCGCCGCCATGCTTCGCCCGTGAGTACTTATTAACCACGGGCGGTAAATAAGTACTCACGGGCCCCGATCTGCACCAGCCTCGCTTCCACCGCACGCATCTAAGCTGGGGCGATGAGCGAAGCCGGCGCGCAGCGAGTGGGTGTTCTCGACGTCGTGGCCTTCGCCTGTGAGATCGCGATGCTGGCCCTGCTCGCCGTCGCGGGTTGGTCGCTCGCGAACTCGACGGTCGTTCAGGTGGTTCTCGCGACGCTCCTCCCGGTGGCTGCGGCCATGCTCTGGGGCGTCGCCATGGCACCGAAATCGCGTCGGCGACTACGCAACCCAGCTCGACTGTTCGCCCAGACCGCGCTGTTCGCGGGGACCGGCGTCCTCGTCGCACTCGCCGGTCGCCCATGGTGGGGGCTGGTCTTCGCCGTCGTTGCGACAGCAACGTTCGCGGCGCGCTCGCGGACGCCGGAGTAGACGACTACCAGCGATACCCGAGCAGGCCGAGGACGAATTCGAGCCAGTCGGGAAGTCCAGGGTCGCGGAACATCGAGGGCCTCCTCAGCACGGCGAAACGGTGTCGAACTCTCTATCGGCAGCGAAGACCCCGGCGTTAGAGCGCTGCACGTCGTGGGATTTACAAATCTTCATATTTGTCTAGACCCTGGATCCAAGTGCGTGTACTGTCCAAATAAGAGTGAGCTGGTTCATACCGGCACGGCTACTGGACGAGGAGGTTCGGATCGTGACGACGTCGAATATCGGCAGGATGGCAGGAGAGGCACCACCGGAAGTGTGGCGTGACCGCAAGCGCTACCTGCGGTTGATGGGATTGATTCCCCCGACCGCACTGTTCCTCGCTGCGGGGCTCGTGTGGGCCTTCAACCAACTCGGATGGTCGGCGGCAGCTCCGGTGTGGTGGTGGATCGGCGCCCTGCTGTTGTTCGGACTGCTTCCGCTCCTCGACCGGTTCTTCGGGCCCGACGGCCAGAACCCTCCCGAGGAAGTGATGGAGCAGCTCGAGAACGACAGGTACTACCGGTACTGCACCTACGTGTTCATCCCGTTCCAGCTGGCGAGCCTGGTCTTCGCGTGCTACCTCTGGTCGGCGGACAACCTCTCCTGGCTCGGCATCGACGGCGGCCTCGGACTGGTGTCGAAGATCGGCGTCGCGTTCAGCGTCGCCGTCATGGGCGGCATCGGCATCAACACCGCACACGAGATGGGTCACAAGAAGACCGAACTCGAACGGTGGCTGGCCAAGATCACTCTCGCACAGACCTTCTACGGCCACTTCTACATCGAGCACAACCGGGGCCACCACGTCCGGGTCGCCACACCGGAGGACCCGGCGAGTTCACGGTTCGGAGAAAGCTTCTGGACGTTCCTGCCCCGCAGCGTCTGGGGAAGCCTGAAGTCCTCCTGGGAGCTCGAGAAGACGCGGATGCAGCGACTCGGCAAGAGCACCTGGAGCATTCACAACGACGTGCTCAATGCCTGGCTCATGTCGGTGGTGCTGTTCGGTGCGCTCATCGCCCTATTCGGTCCGGTCGTCATCCCGTTCCTGATCATTCAGGCCGTCTACGGTTTCTCTCTCCTCGAGACGGTCAACTACCTCGAGCACTACGGCTTGATGCGTCAGAAGACCGCCAGCGGCCGCTACGAGCGCTGCGCTCCCGCACACAGCTGGAACTCCGACCACATCGTGACCAACATCTTCCTGTACCACCTGCAGCGCCACAGTGACCATCACGCGAACCCCACCCGGCGGTATCAGACGCTCCGGAGCATGGACGGCGCCCCCAACCTGCCCAGCGGCTACGCCAGCATGATCACGCTCGCCTATTTCCCGCCGCTCTGGCGCAAGGTGATGGATCACCGCGTGCTCGGCCACTACGACGGCGACATCACCCGTGTGAACATCCAACCCGGCAAGCGCGAGAAGGTGCTGGCCAAGTACAGCGGCGGGGTTCGGTGATGGCCGCCTACCAATGCCCGGTCTGCGACTACGTCTACGACGAGGCGTCCGGCGCCCCGCGTGAGGGATTCCCCGCCGGCACCGCCTGGGCCGATGTGCCCGACGAATGGTGCTGCCCCGACTGCGGGGTCCGCGAAAAGATCGATTTCGACCCGAAGGTGGCGTGACATGAGTACCGATTTCAAGCTTTACCGCTGCGTCCAATGCGGATTCGAATACGACGAGGCCGAGGGCTGGCCGGAGGACGGCATCGAGCCCGGCACCAGGTGGGACGACATTCCCGAGGACTGGTCGTGCCCGGACTGCGAGGCCGCCAAGGCGGACTTCGACATGGTCGAGGTCAGCCGGGTATGAGTCCTTCCACGGAACTGTCGACGGTTGTCATCGTCGGGTCCGGCATCGCCGGGGCGAGCGCTGCGATGACACTCCGCTCGGAAGGGTTCACCGGGCGCATCGTCCTGATCGGCGAAGAACCCGCGGGGCCGTATCGACGTCCGACGGTGTCGAAGGACCTGCTGTCGGGTGCCATGTCCACGGAGAAGACCGCGCTGAAGCCGGACTCCTTCTGGAAGGAAAGAGATATCGAATTGGTTACCGGTACAACGGCAGTCGACCTCGATACCGGGCGGAAGTCGCTGACGCTCTCCTCCGGAGAAACACTGCCGTACAGCGCCCTGCTGCTCGCGACCGGTGGCCGGGCCCGAAAACTCGAGGGTGCCTCCGGTGCGCACGTCTTCACTCTGCGGTCGACGGCCGACGCCGATTCCCTGCGCGAGTCGATTCGACGCACCGGTTCCCTGCTCGTGATCGGCGGGGGACTCATCGGATGTGAGGTCGCGGCCACGGCGCGGTCACTCGGCGCGGAGGTCACCGTCCTCGAACGGGACCCGTCGCTCCTCAGTCGAATTGTGCCCCCGGAAATCTCGACGATGATCGCTTCGCTGCACTCCGAGAACGACGTCGACGTCTGCACGGATGTCGCACTGTCGTCGCTCGACGTGAGTGACGACGGCTCCGCCCGCGCCACGGCGGACGACGGTCGTAGCTGGAGTGCCGGCACCGTCCTCGTCTCGGTCGGCACCGTCCCCGAGGTGACGCTCGCGGTCGCGGCGGGACTGCGCGTTCACAACGGCATCACCGTCGATGGGCAGTTTCGCACCTCGACCGACGGCGTCTACGCGGCCGGAGACGCGGCGAACATCCCCGGTGCGCGTGACGACGAGCGATACCGTTCCGAACACTGGAACGGCGCTCAGGCACAAGGGATTGCCGCCGCGCGCTCCATCCTCGGGAAGCCCATGCCGTTCACCGACGTTCCATGGGGGTGGTCCACGCAATACGGCCACACCGTGCAGTTCGCCGGCGCGACCCGATTCGACGACGACTACGTGATCCGCGGTTCGATCGCCGATCGCGATTTCACGGCGGTCGCGGTGCGTAAGGACACGCCGGTCGGGGTCATCTCCGTGGGCCGCCCGAAAGACCTCCGCACCGTGCGCACGATGATCGCCCAGGGCCGTCGGGTCGACCGTACCGCGTTGGCGGACGAATCGGTTGCTCTTACCGCCGACGAACGGGAAGGCCGGGTCGCGGCCGCCCGCTAGCATCGAGGTCATGTCCGAAGACGACCGCACCGAGCGACGGAGTCGATACCGGCTGGCCGCAACGTCGCTGATGCGGGAGACAACCCTCGATGCGCTCCGGGAACTGCTGCTCGAACGTCCATGGCCGACAATCACCATGACCGACGTCGCGGGCGCCGCGGGGCTGAGCAGGCAGACGATCTACAAAGAGTTCCGATCGCGGCGCGGCCTGGCGGAGGGGTACGCACTTCGGCTGACCGACAGCCTCGTCACCGTCATCGAATCCGCTCTGTACGAGAACCCCGGCGACGCGACAACTGCTCTGCGACACGGATATGCAACGTTCTTCGAACTCAGCGGAGCCGATCCCCTGGTGATGTCGCTGCACCAGGGGAAGGCACCCGAAGATCTGCTGCGCCTGATCACGACGGACAGCAACATCATCATCCGGCCCGCGGCCGAACGGCTCGCACAGACGTTGCAACGGTCGTGGGTGAACTCGTCCCCGGACGACGCGGGCATCATCGCGCACGCCATCGTCCGTCTCGCCTTGAGCTTCATCGCCAACCCACCCGAAGACACCGCGGCGGCGTCGGCGAACACCGCCCGACTGTTCGCACCGTTCGTTGCGGCTCCGCCACCCGTGAGTACTTATTAACCGCCCGACGTTAATAAGTACTCACGGGGGCGTCAGCCCAAAGGGGTGCCGACATAGTTCTCGGCGATGAGTGTGCGACCGGCGACGGACCGGGTGACCATGTCGAGTTCGGCGACCTGCCGCTTGTGGCCGAATCCGGTGTCGTCGGGGAGTCGGTGCAGCATCGAGGACATCCACCAGGAGAAGTGCTGGGTCCGCCACACGCGCGGGAGGACGCTGTCGGTGTAGCCCTCGAGCCCGGCCCGACTGCGGGTGGTGAAGTACTCGGCCATCGCCTTGGACAGGAAATACACGTCGGCGATCGCCAGGTTCATGCCCTTCGCGCCGGTGGGGGGCACGGTGTGGGCGGCGTCGCCGGCGAGGAAGAGGTTGCCGTGCTGCATGGGCTCGCACAGGAAGCTGCGGAACTGCAGGATCGACTTCTGGAAGATCTTGCCGTCCTTGATCTCCGCGCCTTCACCGTCGACGCGGGCGTGCAGTTCCGACCAGATGCGGTCGTCGGACCAGTTGTCGACGGAGTCGTCCGGGTCGACCTGCAGGTAGTGCCGCTGGACCTCCGGGGTGCGGGTGCTGATGAGCGCGAAGCCGCGCGGGTGGTTGGCGTAGATCAGTTCCTCGGACGACGGCGGGGCCTCGGCGAGGATGCCGAACCAGGCGAACGGGTACTGACGGAAGTGGTCGGTGCGGACGGTGGTCTCGGGGATGAGACCGCGGGTCGTGGTCCGCGATCCGTCGCAGCCGGCGACGAGCGCGCAGGTGAGCGTCTGCTCGTTGCCGTCGGCGTCGGCGTAGGTGATCTTCGGGTTATCGGACGTGTGGCCCAGAACCTGCACGTCGGAGACGCCGAAGCGGATGTCACCGTCGTCTTCGAGACGCCGGGCGATGAGGTCCTTGAGGACCTCGTGCTGCGGGTAGACGGTGACGGCGCGGCCGCCCGTCAGTTCGTCGAAGTCGATGCGGTGGCCGCGTCCGCCGAACCGCAGTTCGATGCCGTGGTGGGTGAGTCCCTCACGCTTGAGGCGGTCGCCGAGTCCGGTGTCGACCATCAGGTCGACGGTGTTCTGTTCGAGCACACCGGCCCGGATGGTGCCCTCCACCTCCTCGCGGGTGCGGCTTTCGAGCACGACGGAATCGATGCCCTTCAGGTGCAGGAGATGGGACAACATCAGTCCTGCGGGACCCCCGCCGACGATCCCGACCTGTGTGTTCATGAGCAGACTCCTCGCGTAGTTCGTGACACCAGTCACTGTCCTGCGGAGAAGCGGCCCGCAACACCCCCTCTTTCACTGAGTGAAAGATGAGCTACGCGACGCCGCGGGAAATGCCTCGCGCAGCCGCCCGCACCGCCGGGATCAGAGGCGCGGGATCCTTCTCCGCCGGAACCACGACGGACACCGCAGCCACCACCTCACCCGTCGACCGCGACACCGGCGCGGCCACGGCCAGCGTCCCGACGTTGAGGTGCTCACGGCACGTGACCCAACCGGTCCGGCGGATGTCGTCGAGGGTGCTGCGCAGGCGATGTTCGGTGGTGATGGTGGACGGGGTGAAGCGTTCGAGGCCGGCGGCGAGGACGGCGTCGAGCAGGTCCGTGCCACCGAACGCCAGCAGCACGAGGCCGCCGCTCGACGCGTGTAGCGGCAGCCGGCCCCCGGCCCTCCCGACGACCGTCACGGCGCCGCGCGCCGACAGCCGTTCGATGTAGAGCGCTTCCAGATCCTCCCGGACCACGAGTTGCACGTTCTCGCGCGTCGCCTCGTACAGGTCCTCGAGGTACGGCAGCGCCACCTGCCGGAGTCCGTGGGCGCGGGGCGCGAGCGCACCCAACTCCCACAGCCGCACCCCGATCTCGTAGTGCCCGTCGTCGACGCGTTCGAGGGCGCCGTTGTCGACCAGTTGACGGCACAGCCGGTGCACCGTCGGCAGCGGCAGTCCGGTGCGCCGGCTCAGCTCCGACTGCGACAGCCGAGGGCGCTCCGAGGTGAACGAACCCAGCACCAGGAAGGCGCGTCCCAGCATGCTGCGGTCGTCTTCGGACATGCCGCCAGTATCCCCGGTCACCACCAGCGGGTGGCCATGCCGATCTGCCGGTCGAGTTCGGGGACGAGACTCCGGACGTACGTCGCGGAGAGGTGATGCGAATCGTGGTACACGAGGATGTTTCCCTGCACGACGCGGCAGATCGCCACGTCACACACGGCATCCGTGAGGTCGAGTGGATACACCGAGGGCAGGTCGCGGGCCGCCTCGAGCGTGGGGTTGTCCGGTGCCAGCACGTCGTCGCGGGGCAATCCGCAGCTGTCGGCGTCGCCGCCGTCGGCCAGGCAGTCGACGGCCGAATACGGGACGCCGTCGCGGTGCAGCCACGGGGTGTCGCGAATGCCGAGGAACGGGAGCCCGAAGTCTGCGAGCCGCGCCCACAGGCCCACGTAGTCGTCGGGAGTGACGTCGCCGGCGCCCTCCTCGTTGGGCCGCGAGGACGTCGAGAACACCCAGTCCGGCCGGTGATCACGGAGACGGTCGAGGACGTCGCGGGACCAGTCGCCGCAGTCGGGATACGGCTCGCCGGCGAGCAGCGGAACGTCCGCGACGGTCAGCGGGCACCCCATCTTGAGATACGTCTCGACGCGGATACCGCGCTGTTGCCCGATGCGATCGAGCGCGGGCACCCAGTGCTCGGCGTGGGAACTGCCCACCACGGCGATCGTCCGGTCGGCGGTGAGGTCGCCGTACACGCAGGTGACGACGTCGCGGGTGCTCAGATCGGAGATGCAGCCGTCGAGGGTCGGCTGCGGAAGATCGCCCGGCGCCTCGAGCAGGGTGGGTCGCATGTCCGTGCGCGGCGCGAACGCGCCGTCGGTCAACGACGCCGCACCCGGGTACAGCCACGGGTCCAGCTCGCCGACCCGGGCGGTGGTCTCGGGGTTGCGGACGAGATACACGTGCCAGCCGGATGCGGTCCCCACGACGGCGACGCCGAGGATCGCGACCAGCGCGGTGAGCAACCGGCTCGGACGGGCAGACCCCGTCTGGAACCGCGCTTCGATCAGCCGCTGGGTGAGCCACGCCAGCACCAGCGACACGAGGATCACCGCGAGTCCGCCGAGCGCTCCGACCGCGGGCCGCTCCCGCCACGTGAGGTAGAAGATGAGGATCGGCCAGTGCCACAGGTACAGCGAATACGCCAGGCCACCGAGTTCGACGAACGGCCGCGACGCCATCATCGTCACGATCCCCGGCTGCTCGGAGGGACCGGCGCCCGCGAGGATGAGCGCCACCGCCGCGCCGACCGGGATCAGGGCCGCCGGGCCGGGGAACAGGGCCGCGCCGTCGACGAGGAATCCGCACCCGAGGACCACGGCGAATCCCGCGACGGCGAGGACCACGCGACACCACCGGGGCAGCGCGATGCGATGGAGGACGAGCGCGAGCAGCGCACCCGCGAGCAACTCCCACAGTCGCGCGAACGTGTCGAAGTACGCCCACGACTGCCGGTCCTGCGACAGCGCGGCCGCGTAGGTGAAGGACGCGACGAACCCCGCACCGAGCACACCGCCGAGGAGTGGACGCACGAGACCGGTCCGGCGGCGGCACGTCCACGCGATCCCGGCCACCACCGCGAGGGCGAGCAGATAGAACTGCCCCTGCACGGACATCGACCACAGGTGCTGAAGCGGACTGACCGACGAGTCGGCGGCGGCGTAGTCGGACGCCGTCCGGGCCAGCTGCCAGTTCTGCACGTACAGCAGCGACGCGAGGAGTTGGTCCGCGATCCCCGACCACTGCGTGAACGGCCGCTGGATCACGGTCACGACCGCGGTCGCGGCCGACACCACCACGAGCGCGGGCAGCAGCCGGCGGGCGGTGCGACGCAAGACGGCGGGAATCGACGGACCCGAGTCCGCGCCCACGCGTCGCACGAGCATGCCGGTGAAGAAGAACCCCGAGAGGACCAGGAAGATGTCGACGCCGCCGGACACCCGCCCGAACCACACGTGATAGACCACGACAAGCGCGATCGCGATTCCGCGCAGACCGTCGAGGTCGTACCGGTAGCCGCTCGCAGCCGACGGTGGCGCCGCGGCGTGGCTCGGACGGCTCGCAGCCACCTGGGGGTTGGGTCTCACAATCCGTCCTGGCTCATCGACTCGGTACCCGGTCGATTATCCACACGGGGTTTACCAAGCCTTGACCAACCCGTGGCGACATTGGGCGCACGCCCAGGGACGGCGGACCGCCAGGGTGTGGAGTGGCCGATGTTTGACAGGCAACTATGGCGCGCCACACAATGAGTCCGCGTATAGAACTTGAGTTCGCATTGCGAACGCCCCTTGCGAATCACCGCCGAATGTCGAGGACATCATGACCACTTCCCAACGAAGCGCCGCCCGCGCCTCCACCGCCCTCTGGGTCGCGCCCCTCTGCTGGGTGGCCGTGCTGCTCGACGGTTTCGACCTGGTCGTCCTCGGCGCCGTCATCCCTTCACTCCTCGACTACGAGGACTGGGGGCTGACCACCGGAACGATCACGTTCATCTCGACATTCGGCCTGGTCGGCATGACCATCGGCGCCCTGGTCATCGGCACGCTCACCGACGTCATCGGACGCCGGCGGGCCCTCCTCTTCGCCGTTGCGGCGTTCTCCGTCCTCACGCTCCTCTGCGCGGTGGCGCCCAACCCGTTCGTCTTCGGACTGTTCCGCTTCCTCGCGGGAGTCGGACTCGGCGGCGCGCTGCCGACCGCACTGGCCCTGGTCAACGAGTTCACGAAGAAACAGGGCGGCGGCTCCGCGTCGACGCTGCTGATGACCGGTTACCACGTGGGTGCCGTCGCGACGGCGGCGCTGGCGATCGTCCTGATCGAACCGTTCGGCTGGCGTTCGATGTTCGTCGTCGGCGCCCTGCCCGCAGTGATCCTGATTCCGCTGATGCTGCGGTACCTTCCCGAATCTCCCTCGTATCTGCTGGCGCACGGCAAGCGCGCCGAGGCCGAGGCCATCGCGAAGCAGTACGGCCTCGAACTGGAAGCGGCACCCGCCGCCGATGCTCCCGTTGCGGTCTCGGCCAACCCGGTGCGCGCCCTGTTCTCGCGTCCGTTCCTGCGCAACAGCATCGCCATCTGGGTCACCTCGTTCATGGGACTGCTGCTCGTCTACGGCCTCAACACGTGGCTGCCGACGATCATGCGCGAGGCGGGTTACAACCTGGGCGCGTCGCTGACATTCCTGCTGATCCTCAATGCCGGTGCGGTGGTCGGACTGCTGATCGCGGGCGGCGTCGCCAACAAGATCGGCCCGCGCACGGCAGCCATCATCTGGTTCGCGGGCGCCGCCGTGTTTCTCGCGCTGCTCAGCGTCAAGGTGTCGTTCGGCATCTACGCCCTGGTGTTCCTCGCCGGCTGCTTCGTGTTCAGCGCACAGGTTCTCGTCTACGCGTTCACGAGCGCCAACCACCCGCCGCAGATCCGTGCCACGGCTCTCGGCTGGTCGGCCGGCGTCGGCCGGGTGGGCGCGATCTGCGGTCCGATCCTCGGCGGTGTCCTGCTCGGCGCGGGCTACGCGGTTCCGTGGGGCTTCTACGCATTCGCCCTGGTAGGACTGTTCGGAGCGATCGCCATCTCGTCGACCCGGACGGTGCGCTGAACTCCTGACGGCCGTTCGATGAGTTTCGGGCGTGGGCGCGGTCTATATCGGCGAGGATGAATCGACGAGGACCTGCGAGAGGAACGTGCCATGAAACCGATCACCCCCTGCCTCTGGTTCGACACCGAAGGTGAAGAGGCCGCGAAGTTCTACACGTCCCTGTTTCCGAATTCGCGGATCACGGAGGTCACCCACTACGGTCCGAACACTCCCGGCCCGGAGGGACAGGTGCTGACGGTGTCCTTCGAGATCAACGGACAACCGTTCATCGCGCTCAACGGCGGCCCGCAGTTCACGTTCGACGAGGCCATCTCTTTCGAGATCCTCTGTAAGGATCAGGCGGAAGTGGACCGGTACTGGGACGCCCTCACCGGCGACGGCGGCGAGGAAAGCCAATGCGGTTGGGTCAAGGACCGTTTCGGCGTCTCCTGGCAGGTGGTCCCCGAGCGGCTGTACGAACTCATGCGCGACCCGGACACCGACAAGGCGCAGCGTGCCATGCAGGCCATGCTGAAGATGCGCAAACTCGACGTCGCCGAACTCGAGAAGGCGTTCGAGCAGGCGTGACGCCTGCCGACGAGGAGGTGAACGGCATGGCCGAGGACGGCAAGACCCACATCAACGGTGTGCACACGGTGGCGGTCCCCGTGACGGATCAGGATCGGGCGCTCGAATTCTATTTGGGCACACTCGGTTTCGAACGCCGTATGGATGCGGAGTTCAGCCCCGGACAGCGGTGGGTAGAGGTGGCGCCACCGGGATCGGCGACGTCGATCGCGCTCGTGCCTGCACGCGACGGCGTCCCCGCGGGCGTCGAGACGGGCATCCGCCTCACCACCTCGGACGCCGACGCCGACCATGCGACCCTGTCGGCGAACGGCGTCGACGTGGACGCGGAGGTCATGCGGATGGGCGACTACGTGCCGCCCATGTTCTACTTCCGGGATCCGGACGGCAACAAGCTCGTCATCATCGAAGTGGGGTGAGCTGCACCCCCGACGACAGGGTCAGCACCTGGTCGGCGCGTTCCGCGTCGTGGGATTCGTGCGTGGCCACGACGACGATCGCTCCCCGCGCGGCCTCTTCGCCGACGACGTCGCCGATCACGGCGCGGGCTTCCGCGTCGAGACCGGTGGTGGGCTCGTCGAGGAGCAGCAGGTCGCCGCGTTGCACGAGCGCCTGCGCGAGCAGGGCGCGTTGACGCTGTCCGCCCGACAGTGTGCCGATCCGCCGCCCGCCGAGGTCCGCGATACCGAGCCTGTCCAGCGCCTCGTCGACGGCGCCGCGGTCGCCGGGAGTGAGCCGTCGCCACAATCCGCGTCGATGCCAGGCCCCCATTGCCGCCACCTCGCGCACGGTCAGCGGTAGCTGATCACTCACCGCATTGCGTTGCGGCACATACGCCATGCCCAACCCCCTCGTTCCGTCGATTCGTCCCGTCGTCGGGCGCGCGATGCCCGCCAGGCACTGCAGGAGCGTCGACTTCCCCGACCCGTTGTGCCCCACGACGGCCGTGACGGTGCCCGGCGCGAGCCGCGCGCTCACGCCGTTCAACGCGGGGGTCGCGCCATATCGGACCACGATTTCGCTTACGACAATCATTATCGTTAGAGTAGCAGAGTGCAGTGGCTACTCGACCCCCTGATGGTTTCCTTCGTCCGGCGCGCGCTCTTCGCGGGAATGCTGGTGTCCGTCCTCTGCGCACTGGTGGGCACGTGGGTCGTGTTGCGCGGCATGGCCTTCATGAGCGAGGCCATCTCACACGGCATGCTGCCCGGAGTGGCCGTCGCCTATCTCGCCGGCGCGAATCTCCTCGTCGGCGCGGCTGCGAGTGCGGTCGTCATGATCCTCGGCGTCGCCTGGGTCTCGAAGAACTCGCGACTGTCCGAGGACACCGGGATCGGCCTGCTGTTCGTCGGCATGCTCACGCTGGGTGTCGTGATCGTCTCGCGCGCAAAGTCGTTCGCGGTCGATCTCACAGCCTTCCTGTTCGGCGACGTCCTGTCGGCGACGCGGGGAGATCTGATCTGGCTCGCGGCGGCGGCCACGGTCGCCGGGATCGTCTCCGTGATCGCGTACCGCCCCTTCGTCGCCCTCGTCTTCGACGAACGCAAGGCCCACACCCTGGGTCTGCAGCCGCGGTGGGCGCACCTCGCGCTCCTGACACTGGTGGTCCTCGCGGTGGTCGCCTCGTTCCGCATCGTCGGCACCCTGCTCGTGTTCGGCCTCCTCGTCGCCCCGTCCGCCACCGCAGCACTGTTCGGCAGGTCGATCGGCGCGACGATGGTCATTGCCGTGCTCCTCGGCTGGTCCGCCACGTTCGCCGGGTTGATCGTGTCGTGGAATGCCGACACCGCCGCGGGCGCGACGATCGCCGGAATCGCCGTGCTCCAGTTCTTCGTCGCGGCCCTCGCCCGGTCGGCAGCGCGACGACACCGGCCTGCCGCTTTTCCCACTCCGATACCCGTTCGATAGATGGAGACCATGAATGCCGAACACGACCCTCGCCCGCGCAGCAATTGCCGCGGTCGCCGCACTGACCCTCGGCGCCTGCGCAACCCCACAGGAGGAGGCCGCGTCCCCCGACGGCCGGAGCCAACCGGGTAGCGACCTCGCCGCCGAAGCCGGATCCACCGAGGTCGAGGGGCCCGAACCCCGGCTCGTCGTGTCGGACGCCGACTCCGGCCGCGTGGACGTGCTCGACCTCGCGACCGCCGAGACTCTCCATTCGTTCGAGTTCGACAATCCGACGCGGGTGACGACGGTGAAGGACCGCTACGCGTTCGCGGTGGACGGCGCCGGCGGCGCCGTGCATGTCCTGGACGCCGGTTCCTGGACCATCGACCACGGTGACCACACCCACTCGTACACCAAGCCACCGTTCGAACTCGGCGCCCTCGCGGGCGGCAAGCCGACGCACGTGATCGAGGGCGACGACAAGGTGGCGACGTTCTTCAACGGCGACGGCGTCGCCCGCGTGATCGACTTCGCCGCCCTCCGCAAGGACAGCATCGACGTCGGGACCGTCGTGGACGCCGACGCACCGCACCACGGTGTCGCCCTGCCGATCGCCGACGGTTTCGTGGTGTCGCACTCGGCCGCCGACGGAACCGATTCCCGCCCCGGCACGTTCGAGGTCCACACCGCGGACGGGGAGGTCCAGCAGAGCTTCGACACTGCCTGCCCGAACATGCACGGCACGGCGGTGTCCGACACGAACGTGCTGGCCGCGTGCGACGACGGACTGTTCGTCGCGACCACCGCCGCCGGGGCCTGGACGTCGGAGAAGGTTCCGTACCCGGCAGGCATCGACGCCGCCACCCGACCCACCTCGTTCCGCGGACACGACGGCCTCCCGATCCACGTCGCCGCCGCCGGACCCGCCGCCACCAATGACGGGGTGCTGGTCTTCGATGCGCGCACCCGCGGGTGGACGCACGTCCGGACCCCGGATCGGGTGCTGAGCGTCGCACCGGCGGGCGACGGTCGGTCCGTGTTCACGGTCCTCGCGGACGGCACCTTCCGCGTGTACGACACGACGACCGGCGCGGAGACCGCCTCGTCCCACGTGCTGGCCGCCCCCTACGACTGGAGCACCGAGTCCGCGGCCCCGCCTGCCGTCGTCGTCGGCGGCAGCCGCGCATACGTCTCGGATCCCGCGTCGAAGACGGTGACCGAGATCGACTTCCGGGACGACGCGCGGGTGGCACGAACTCTCGACGTCGGAGTCGCCGCGTCCACGCTCGGCGTGGTCGGGCTGTGAGCAGGATGCGGCGCCTGCTGCCGCTGGCCCTGCTGACCGCACTCGCGGCGTTGTCCGTGACCGCGTGCACCCCGGGCGCGTCCGACGGGCCGCTCGTGGTCGTGACCACGAACATTCTGGGGGATGTGGTGCAGAACGTCGTCGGCGACCAGGCCGACGTGATGGTGCTGATGCCGAGAGGCGCCGATCCTCATTCGTTCGAGATCTCCGCCTCGGACGCCGCGCGGGTGGAACGCGCCGACCTCCTCGTGTCGAACGGTCTCGGGCTCGAGGAGGGAATCGGCAAGACCGTCGACACGGCCCGCTCCGAGGGAGTCCCGATCCTGCAGGTCGGCGAATCGGTGCGGCCGATCGAATACCGTTCCGGAAAGTCGACGGGCACCGCGGATCCGCACGTGTGGACCGATCCGGACCGGATGCGCGAGGCCGTCGCCCTGATCCGCGACGCGGTGATCGAACACGTGGCGGAGATCGACACGGACACCGTCCGCGGCAACTCCGAGGACTATGCCCGGCAGCTCGAGGAACTCACTACTCGGATGACGGACAGATTCGCGACCGTCCCCGCAGATCGGCGAAAGCTGGTGACCAATCATCACGTCTTCGGTTATCTGGCCGAACGTTTCGGCTTCGACACGATCGGGGCGGTAATTCCGAGCGGTACCACCCTGGCGTCGCCCAGCGCGTCGGACCTCTCGGACCTCGCCGCGACGATCACCGCGGCGCGGATTCCTGCGATCTTCGTCGACTCCTCCCAGCCCGATCGGCTCGCGCAGGTATTGGCCTCGGAGGCCGGTGTTCCCGTCGACGTCGTCTCGCTGTTCACGGAATCGCTGGGCGAGAAGGACTCGGGCGCGGGCACGTACGTCGAGATGATGGATTCGAATTCCCTGGCGATCGCGAAGGGGCTCGCGTAGCGATGCATTCTCACATGCACACTTCCGACTTTGACAACCGTTTGCAATACGAGTTAATTCTCATGGGTGACCCTTATGCGTAGACCTCTCCCCACCGCCGTTGCCGCCGTGGCACTCTCGGCGACACTTCTGACAGCCTGCTCCACCGACTCCGGCTCAGCCGAAGCGACCACCACCGACTCGGCCACACCGCGGCTGGCACTGAGTTACGACGGCGGCGTGCTGGTGCTCGACGGGCAGAGCCTCGAGGTGGTCGGTTCGGCCGAGGTGGACGGCTTCACCCGGCTCAACCCCGCAGGCGACGACCGGCACGTGCTGGTCAGCACCGGTAACAGCTTCACCGCCCTCGACACCGCCGAACCCGCCCTCATCGACGTCGCGTTCGAGGCGAAGACACCCGGGCACGTGGTCCGCCACGACGGCAGGACGGTGCTGTTCGACGACGGCACCGGACTGGTGCGCGTGTTCGATCCGGCCGGACTGTCCGAAGGCACACCAGACACCACCGAGTTCACGACGCCGGAAGCGCATCACGGAGTGGCCGTGGAGCTCTCGGATGGCAGCCTGCTCACCACCGTCGGCAACGAGGACGAGCGCACCGGCATCGTCGTACTCGACCGCGATCGCAAGGAGGTCGCGCGCAACGAGGACTGCCCCGGTGTGCACGGTGAGGCCGTCGCCGCTGACGAGACGGTGGTCGTGGGGTGCCAGAACGGCCTGCTGATCTACCGGGACGGCGTCATCACCAAGGTCACCAGCCCCGACCCTTACGGGCGCATCGGCAACCAGGCCGGCGACGAGGATTCACCGATAATCCTGGGCGACTACAAGACCGACCCCGACGCCGAACTCGAACGCCCCGAACGGGTCTCGCTCACCGACACCGCCACCGGACAACTCACCCTCGTCGACCTCGGCACCAGCTACACGTTCCGCTCGCTCGGGCGAGCCCCGCACGGTGAGGCCCTCGTCCTCGGCACCGACGGCGCCGTGCACGTGATCGACCCGAACAGCAAGTCGGTGAGCCGCACCGTCGACATCATCGATCCGTGGACGGAGCCGGACAAGTGGCAGTCGCCGCGGCCCGCGCTGTACGTGCAGGACCACACCGCCTACGTGACCGACCCCGCGAACAAGAAGATCCACACGATCGACCTCGACACCTGGACCGTATCCGGGCAGGCCGACCTGCCGGAGACCCCCAACGAGATCACCGGCGTCGCGGGCTGATTCGCGTACCGTAGCGTCAGCCTTCGGCTTCCAGCGGTCCCAGTTCCGCGTCGAGCGCCTCCTGCACCACGGCCATCGCCGACAACCCGGCGGGGGCGCCGCAGTAGGCGCTCGCGTGGATCACCGCCTCGACGACCTCGGTGCGGGTCAGACCGTTTCGCAGTGCACCCCGCACGTGGCCCTTCAGCTCACCGTGTGCACGCAGCGCGATGAGCATGCCGAGGGTGAGGAGGCTGCGGCTGCGCCGGTCCAGCCCCGGCCGATTCCACACGGCGTCCCAGACGTGCTCGGTGACGAACTCCTGCAACTGCTCACTGTCGGTCCCTGCGGTTCGGGTGAGTGCCCGCTCGACGAAGTCGGGGCCCATCACCTCACGCCGCACCGCCAGACCCGCCTCGACGGCCGGACTCCGCTTCCCGGGTTCTTCACTGGTCATGGGTTCACTCCTGTTCACAGCGTCTACGTGTTCAGGAGTCACTCTACGAGTCGACGCGATCGGCGCGGGTGAGTGAGACGACGTCACGGACGGAGTAGGCGTGCGGGATATGCCCCAGCCCACCCTCGTACCGCAGCCTCCGCGGGAGCAGTCCGTCGGCCGGGTTGACCGACACGTGGGTCCGCGAGCGGGCAACCTTCGATCGCCATCGTCCCGGCCGCGACACGCGCTCGGTCCCGTCACCGACCCTCACCACGAGTGGAGTGGCACCGAACCGGATCCGGGCGTAGCCGAGGGCAACCGCCAGGGCGTCGTTCACCCCGGCCACCGTCACAAGCCCTCGCTTCCCCGTGCTCAACCCGTGCCCGGGGAGGTCCACGACGACGACGTCGACACCGTTCTCCGCCAACTCCGCGGCGAAGGGGGTGAGATAGCGCGCGTGGAGCCCGGGTGGCGCGGGCAGGACCACGGTGGCCGCGCCGCCCGACCCCACGGTGGCCGCGCCGCCCGACCGCGCCGCGTGAACCTCGGCGTGCACGGCACCGGTTGCCGCGGGAATCTGGACGTGCTCGAGCCCGCGGCCGTCGACGCCGACGAATTCGGACGCCGGCTCCAGCGCCGCCTCGCAGGCGATGCGGCGTTCCAGGGCATCTTCCCTGCGCAACAGGGATTTCCCCTGCAGCAGGATCATGACGGCCGCCGACTCCCGGGCCGTCAGCGTCGGCACCCAGCCGGTCGCCTCGGTCAGGCGCGTCGAATCGACGACGGTCTCCCCCGCGGTCACCCACTGGCCGGAGAACGCGGTGAGCCCGAGCCGGAACGCGACGTTCGCCGCCACGACCGCCGGTCGTTCGGGCACGTCGAACATCCGCTGCCCCTGCATCGCCGCGAGTTCGCGGACACCCACCCAGTCCCGCGGTCCGAGGTTGAACGGGCCCACCAGATCCTGCTTCACGGCGCGATGGAACGCGTCGGCCATGTCCCGCTGGTGCAGGAATTGGTACGCGGCGTCGTCGGCCCGCGGAAAGGCCCCGACCGGACCGGTGAGCTGGTCGATGCCGTCGTTGGAGAAGTCCGGTCCGATGATGTAGGTGGGACGCAGCATCGAGATCGCCATCTCCCCTGGATGGCGGCGCAGCCACCACTCGGCGTAATGCTCGACCTCGGCCTTGTCGTGGAAATAGTATCGGTCGGGATCGCCTGCGGGATAAACGTCCTCGTTCACCGGCTTCGGCCGCAACTCCGGACCGTACGCGTTGATGCTCGATGCGATCACGACGCGCAGCACGCCGGCGCGGTAGGCGGAGTCGATGACGTTGCGGGAACCCCTCAGGTTGATGTCGTGGGTCGCCGTCTTGTCCCGGATCTCCTCCACCACGAACGCCAGGTGGACCGCGGCCTCGCAGCCACGGAACACGTCCTCGATGCCCGGGTCGCGGATGTCCATCCGGACGGACTCGAGTTTCGGATGCTCGAACGGCAGTTCCCGCCTGCCGAGCCCGATCACCGTGTCGATGTCCGGATCTGCCAGCAACACAGGAAGGATCGCGGCGCCGAAGTCGCTCGTCGCACCGGTGACGGCCACCTTCATCACGCCGCGGCCTCCGTGACGGTCTCGGAGATCACTTCCACCGCCCGCCGCAACTGTGCGTCCGTGTGGGTGGCCATGACACACAACCGGAGCATCGCCCCCGAACGGGGAACGGCGGGATAGAGTGCCGCGCTGGTGAACACGCCCTTGTCGAACAGGGTACGCCAGAGGTTCATCGCCTCGAGGTCGTCGCCGATGTGGACGGCCACGATGGGCGTCACCGTCTCACCACCGCCGGGCAGCGGCGACAGCGCACCCACGTCGAGTCCGTTGTCCGCCAGTCCGGATCGCAGGACCGCGGCGTTGTCCAGCGCGCGTCGTGCGCGTTGTTCCCCCTCCTCGCTGCGGATCAGGCGCACCGCGGCGAGCGACGCCCCCACCGCGGCGGGAACACCGGACGTCGTGAACAGGAAGGCACGGGCATTCACTCGAAGCGAGTCGAGGAGATCACGGGACCCCGCGATGAATCCTCCTGTGGAGCCGGGACTCTTGGACAGCGATGCCATGCGGATGTCGGTGTTGCCGTCGATGCCGAGCAGTTCGGCGGCGCCGGTCCTCTGCGCGCCGAAGATGCCGAGACTGTGCGCCTCGTCCACCATCAGAGCCGCACCGTACCGGTCG
Source organism: Rhodococcus sp. NPDC127593 (assembly GCF_042671975.1). Lineage (NCBI taxonomy): Bacteria > Bacillati > Actinomycetota > Actinomycetes > Mycobacteriales > Nocardiaceae > Rhodococcus > Rhodococcus sp. NPDC127593. Next base: position 129,110 of record NZ_JBHXWI010000025.1, read on the forward strand.
CATAGTTCGGAGACCGCGCCGAGTGGGGCGAGATCGCCCTCCATCGAATACAACCCGTCCACGATCACCAGCACCGCGCCGTCCCCGTCCGCAGTGTCCCCGAGAATGTTCTCCAGGTCGGCGACGTCGTTGTGACGGAACTTGCGGATCGTGGCACCGGACAGAGCACATCCATCTCGAATCGACGCGTGCGCGGCGGAGTCCACGGCGACGACGTCACCCACACCCACGACGGCACTGATGGTGCCGAGATTCGTTTGATAACCGGTGGTGAAGACCATGGCGTCCTCGGTGCCGTGCCATTCGGCGATTTCCGACTCGAGGTCGAGGTGCAGGTCCATGGTGCCGTTCAGGAGCCGGCTTCCGGTGATCGCCCCACCGAACGTGTCGAGGGCGTCCTGCGCTCCCTGACGGATGGCGGGGTGATCGGCCAGCCCGAGATAGTTGTTGGAACCGAGCATGATCCGGTCGGCGCCTTCCACCTGGACGACGGGTGCGGTGGCGGACTCCATCACCCGGAAGTACGGACTCACGTCGGACTCACGAACTGCCCGGAGCAGATCTACCCGGTCGTCGCCACCCAGCCTCTGGATCAATCTGTTCACAGCCATCGATACCAATCTCCTCGCGGTGTGCATGATCGGGATTTCTCCGTTGATTCGGAGCGGTCGCCGATGCGGTTTGGTGGCACCGACCAAACCGCATTACTCCTCGCTCCGAATGTGCCTATGGATTTCCCTGGAGATCCGGAATTTCCGCGAACACATTCGAGGAGTGTCATGACCGCATTGATGGCCCGTGAACACGCAGCGCTGAAGTCGTACCTGCCCGACCTCGCCACCTACCTGGACGAGACACCACTGCTGACGCTGGAAGGCAGAGACAGCGGGGCGATCGGACGCTTCCGGGACGCGGGCGGTACCGCACTGACCATCCCGAAGGAGTCCGGCGGGCTGGGCGCCTCCGCGCTGGACTCCGTGCGGGTCCAGCGAGCGATCGGGAGCAGGTCACCCTCGCTCGGTGCCGCCACCACCATGCACCATCTGTCGCTCGCCACCCTCAACGAGTTCGCGCAGGACGCGACGGACGAGGACCGCGCTCTGATCACGAGCCTGGTGGAACAACGCGCCGTCATCGCCTCCGGCTTCTCCGAGGGCGTCACCGGCGGCAACGTATTCATCCCCACGATGAGCGCCACCAGGAACGGGTCGAGCTACATCGTCAACGGCAGCAAGAAGCCGTGCAGCCTGTCGAGTTCGATGGACCTGCTCACCGCCAGCGTGGAGGTCGAGACCGGTGAGCGGGCGATCGCGCTGATCCCCGCCAACACCCCCGGCATTACGGTGCGACCGTTCTGGGAGAGCTGGATTCTCGCGGGAGCCGAGAGCGACGAGGTGCACCTCGAGGACGTCGCGGTGCCCGCCGACCTCGTCCTCCTCAACGGCGCCGACGACCCCGACGGGCGACACGAGATGACCGGGTACCTGTGGTTCGGCATGCTCGTCACCGCGAACTACCTGGGCGCGGCCAGCGCGTTGCTCGAGCGGCTCCTGGCGGCAGGCAAGGACGACTACGAGGGTTACGTGCGGGCCGCCGCCGACGTGGAGAACGCGATGGCCGCAATCGAGAACATCGCCCGCGCCGTCGACGAAGGCGAACGCGGACAGGACATCTCGGTGCGGCTGCTGTTCTCGCGCATCGCGATTCGGGACGCACTCGTCCGCGCGTCCGCGGCGGCCGTCGAATCGCTCGGCGGGATCGCGTTCATCAAGTCCTCCGACATCGGCTACCTCGCCGCCGCCGTTCACGCATTCGCCTTCCACCCGCCGTCCCGGCGATCGGTCTCCGAGTCGCTCGCCAAGTTCCACGCCGGAGACGAGTTCGCGTTCGTCTGACCCCGTCGCGGTCCGGGCTGTCGGTGGTCGGGGATATAAAGGGTCCCGGACAACCGACCGCCCGACCAGGAGCTGTGATGCCCACCGAACACGACGTGCGCGCGATGATGCTGGCGTTGCCGGAGGCGCACGAAGTGGTGATCGCCAACTGGGACGACCAGCCGACGTTCCGCGTGCGCAAGAAGATGTTCGGTCTCGTCGGTTACGGCGCCCCCACCGTCTGCCTCAAAGCAACGAAGGAAACGCAGGCGGCCCTGCTGCAAGAGGATCCCGACATCTTCCTGGTCGCACCGTTTTTCGGACGGTGGGGCTGGATCGACGTCGTCCTCGACCGCGTCGACGCCGAAGAACTGGCCGAACTCGTCGAGGAGGCCTGGCGCCTCACCGCCCCGAAGCGCGTCGTGGCGGCGTACGACGCGGGGCGCGCTACCCCTCGTCGGTCTTGAACCGCCCGAGCTGGTGGCGCAGCGCCGTGTCGAGGTCCGGACGCCGGAACCGGTGGCCGCGGGCGAGGAGCGTGCCCGGGGCGACGCGCTGATCGGCGAGGGCGAGTTCGCGTGCGCCCTGCTCCCCGAGCAGGAGTTTCGGCCCGAAATCGGGCACCGGGAGGAAGGCCGGGCGGTGCAACACCGACGCGAGGACTGCGGTGTACTCCTCGTTGCGAACCGGATTCGGCGCCACCGCGTTTACCGGACCGCTCAACCCCGAGTCGACGACAGCGCGGTGGTAGACGTCGATCAGATCGTCGATGTCGATCCACGACAGCCACTGCGTTCCGGTGCCGAGACGACCTCCGAGTCCGACCTCGAACAGCGGCCGTTGCAGGCGCAGCACGCCGCCGCTCGGGGACTGGACGATCCCGGTGCGGACGTGGACCACCCGCAGTCCGGCGTCGGCGGCCGGCTTCGCCGCGTCCTCCCAGTCCGCCACGACGTCGGCGAGGAAGCCGTCGCCCCGCGGGTCCTGCTCGTGCAGCACCTCGTCGCCCCGGTCGGGGCCGTAGTACCCGATCGCCGACGCACTGACGAAGATCTTCGGTCCCTGCCCGGACGTGGCCGCCACTTCCGCCAGCCGACGGGTGGGCTCGATACGACTGTCCCTGATCGCCCGGCGATGACCGTCGGTGAACCGTCCCGCGATGGACGCGCCGGCGAGGTGGATCACGGCGTCGACTCCGTCGAGCAGGTCCGCGGCAGGAGCGTCCGGGTTCCAGCGCCGCTCGTCGGGTGTGCTGGGAGCACGCCGCACGAGACGGATCACGCGGTGCCCGCCGGTGCTCAGGAACGCGGTGAGGGCGGAGCCGACGAGACCGGAGCTCCCCGTCACGGCGATGGTGAGGGGACCCGGCAGGAGGGTGGACGCCCAGTGGTGCCGGTCCATATCGTCGGCGAGCTGGCGGTGGCGGTAGACGAACGTCGACCGCAGGAAGTGGCCGGGCACGATCGTGTCGACCCGGTCGGTGACCCGGGTCCGGTCCTCGGACACCACGTCGAACGTGTGCGTGTGCCGCCACGGCACCAGCAGGCGCAGCGGCAGCGCGGCCGAATAGTCGACGAACTTGCGTGGAGGGTCGTACTCCTTCGCGTCGTGCTGCGCGACCCACGTCAGGCCGCCGGGCATGCGCAATTCTGCACGCCCCGATTCCAGAGACTCGGATTCCTTCGCCAGGCTCAGCGGCTGCCAGGGCGGTGAGAGCCGGGCGAACGCGCCGGCCCGCGTGTGCCAGGCGAACAACTCGTCCCGCGAGGCCTCGACCACGCTCGAATGCACGATGCCCATGACCCGACCTTAGCCGCGATAGCGGGCGAGGCGGTGACAACGACGAGTAGCGTGTGGGAATGACGCAGTTACGTGCACTGGTCACCGGTGCCACCGGATACATCGGCGGACGCCTCGCTCCCCGGCTCTCGCAAGCCGGCTACCGCGTGCGGGTGCTGGTGCGTTCACCCGAGAAACTGACCGACGTCCCGTGGGCGTCCGACGTCGAGATCGCCCGCGGCGACCTGAGCGATCCCGAATCCCTTTCTGCCGCTTTCGCGGACGTGGACGTCGTCTACTACCTCGTGCATTCGATGGGTGGTTCGGACGAGTTCGAGGAGGCCGAACGCGTCAGCGCGGAGAACGTGGCCGAGGCGGCCCGCACCTCCGGTGTCGGCCGGATCGTCTACCTCGGCGGACTGCATCCCGACGCGGTGGACCTCTCTCCGCACCTTCGGTCCCGCACACAGGTGGGGCAGATCCTCGTCGACTCCGGTGTTCCCACAATGGTTCTGCAGGCGGGGGTGGTCATCGGTTCCGGATCGGCGTCGTTCGAGATGATCCGCCACCTCACCAACCGGCTCCCCGTGATGACCACCCCGCGGTGGGTGAACAACAAGATCCAGCCGATCGCGGTCCGCGACGTGCTGCACTACCTCGTCGCCGCGGCCGAGGCACCCTTGCCGCGCAGTCGCACGTTCGACATCGGCGGCCCCGACGTCATCCGCTACGGCGAGATGATGCAGACGTACGCCGAGGTCGCCGGTCTGCGTCAGCGTCGTATCCTCGTCCTCCCGGTGCTGACCCCGAAGCTCGCCGGTCTGTGGATCGGTCTGGTGACCCCGATCCCCCGCTCGCTCGGCCGGGCGCTGATCGAATCGCTCCACAACGACGCCGTCGCCTCCGAGCACGACATCGACGACGTCATCCCACCGCCGAAGGCAGGTCTGACCACGTACCGGGACGCCGTGCGATTAGCGTTGCGGCGCATCGACAACGGCGAGGTGGAGACCACGTGGGCCAGTGCGTCCCCGGTCGGCGCCCCGTCCGATCCGTTGCCGTCCGATCCCGATTGGGCCGGTGAGGTCGTCTACACCGACGAACGTACCAAGGACTGCGACGCGGACGCCGGAACGCTGTGGAGCGTCGTCGAGAGCATCGGCGGTGAGAACGGCTGGTACTCGTTCCCACTCGCGTGGTCGGTGCGCGGCTGGCTCGACCGCGTGGTCGGCGGTGTCGGGCTCACCCGTGGACGCCGGAACCCGAAGCAGCTCAACACCGGTGACCCCTTGGATTTCTGGCGGGTCGAACGCATCGACCGGGGGTCGCTGCTCCGACTGCGCGCCGAGATGCGGGCACCGGGCGGGGCGTGGCTCGAATGGCGCGTCCGCAGTGTGGATTCCGACCGGTCCCGACTCGATCAGCGGGCCATCTTCTTCCCGAAAGGCCTCGCCGGAAGGCTGTACTGGTATTCCATCCTGCCGTTCCACGGAATCATCTTCAAAGGCATGATGGAGAACATCACCGGCTCCGCAGCCCGTCAGACCGTGCAGAGCGGCTGAATTCCTTCTCGGCCACCGGTGGTCGGGGACGTCAGCAACAGGCACGAATTGTAGCCACGCGATTCCACCACCTGCCGGATCCGCTTCCACCCCGCGTCGTCGACCGCAGGGTTGCGGGAGAGGACGAAACCCGAAGCCCGTGCCGGGTCACCGACGAGCGCCCACGAGTAGTCGTCGGCGATGTAGGTGACCACATAGTTGGTGGGACCGTCCGGTGAACTCTGGAACGGCACGTCCGGGAAACTCACGTGGAGTTGCGCATTGGTGACCGGGTCGTTGACACGCGCATTGCCGTTGATTCCGTTCGTCCCTCCCGCCCAGGTGGTGCACGAGTTGGCGACGCTGACGTTCGACGGGTCGACGAGCCCGTACGTCGCCCTGGTGTCCCGCGCACAATCCAGGTTGAACGGCTGTGGCACAGCGGCCAACTGGTACCACGTGCCGAGGTACCTCGGGACGTCGAGGGACTGGACGGGTGCGAGCGCACCGGGCTGAGCCTGTGCCGGGCTCGCCGCGAGCACCGCGGCCGCAGTGGCGGTCAGCAGTCCTGCGGCGAATCCACGTGCCTTCGAGAGTGTCATCTCGAGTCCTTTCACGATCATGCGGTCTCTCTGGGCATTCGACGCCTCTTCCGGATCGGATGGGTCGATCCGGGAAAACCTCGACCCATCCGTTCGGGAGACCGCTCCGAATGTCTGTCGATGGTGCTCATCCGCACCCACACCGGAGAGAGGCAATAACCCATGAACATCACCACACGAGTTCTGGCAGTCGCAGCGAGCACGTCCCTCGTCCTGCTGGGCGCAGCGTGTTCGTCGGACGACAGCGACTCGTCGAGCAGCAGCGGCTCGGCCTCGGAGGCGATGACGTCCGAGTCGATGTCGTCCGGTTCGATGACCTCGTCCGCGATGGCCGATCCCGCCGCGAACCTGGTCGGTCCGGGGTGCGCCGAGTACGCGAAGACGGTGCCGGACGGTGCCGGTTCGGTCAGCGGCATGGCGCAGGATCCGGTCGCGACGGCCGCGTCCAACAACCCGCTGCTCACCACCCTCACCGCCGCCGTATCCGGTCAGCTCAACCCGCAGGTCAACCTGGTGGACACGCTGAACAGCGGCCAGTTCACGGTGTTCGCGCCGGTGGATGCCGCGTTCGCGAAGGTCGACCCGGCCACGATCGAGACCCTCGAGACCGACCCGGCGCTGCTCACCAAGGTCCTGACCTACCACGTGGTTCCCGGCCAGATCGCGCCGAGTGACATCGACGGCCAGCACACGACCGTCGAGGGCGGCACGGTCACCGTCACCGGTTCGGGCGACGACCTGAAGGTCAACGACGCCGGCGTCATCTGTGGTGGCGTCCAGACCGCCAACGCCACGGTGTACCTGGTCGACTCCGTCCTGATGCCCCAGTAGGCACCCTCGTCTCACAGTTCTCCGCACCCGGCGGCATCGGTTCCACACCGATGCCGCCGGGCTTCTCGCGTGCCCCACGTGAGTGCCACGGTGTGCTCGGGCACGCTTCGCCACTCACGTGAGCGGTTGCGGGTGCGCCCATCCGACGCAAACTCAGCTCCGAATAACGGTTATGGAGAAAGGCTCACCCACCGCCCCGGCGTACGTACTCGTACTGCCCGGCGGCAAACCACGCAGTCAGGCGCCCTCGCGGTGCTGGCACCTGTCGAATCTGCGCATGACCTGGATGGCCTGGTCTCTGAGGTCGACGCTCGGGCGGCACGGAATCGTCGTGGAGCGGCTGCAGTACCGGGTCCGCGGATGGAACGCCCCCGACGCCAGCCCGGTGCACGACGCCCGGGTCGCCGTCGAGCGAGCCCGGCTGCGGTTCGGGGACGTCCCCGTCGCCGTCGTCGGGCATTCGATGGGCGGCCGCGCCGCCGCCCACCTCGCCGCCCTCGACAACGTCCGGGCGGTCGCCGCGCTCGCGCCCTGGTGGCCCGAGTCCGACGGCGAACTGGTGCCCGCCGACCGCAGCCTGATGGTCGCGCACGGAACCGCCGACCGCTGGACGGATCCCACCTCCTCCCGGGTCCAGACCGAGCAGGCGCTGGCTCGCGGGGTGAACGCCTCGTGGACTCCCCTGACAGCAGCCGGCCACTTCATGCTCACCCGGCCTCGGTGGTGGCATCGCATCACCGCCGATTTCGTTCTCGACGCCTTCACTGCGGAAGGTGTCGTGGCCGCACCGACTGACCGGAAAGCAGGTCGCCATGCATGATTCGGAGAAGCTCGAACGCAGGAACGTCGCGGTGATCGGCAGCGGCGTCGCAGGGTTGACCGCCGCCTACGTTCTGTCCCGCCACGATCGCGTCACCCTCTACGAGGCCGACGCCCGTCTCGGCGGCCACGCCCACACCCACCACCTGACGCTCGACTCGGGCGCAGAAGTGGACGTCGACACGGGCTTCATCGTGCACAACGACCGCACCTACCCCACCCTGCTGCGCCTGTTCGCAGAACTCGACGTGGCCACCCAGGATTCGGACATGTCGATGTCGATCCGTTCCGACGTGAACGGGCTCGAATACGCAGGCGCGAAGGGGATCCGCGGGCTGTTCCCCACCGCGCGCAACCTGGCCCGGCCTCGGTACTGGCGGATGCTCGGCGAGGTCCTCCGGTTCCACCGCTGCGCCCGCACGGTGCTCGACACCCCCGTCGAAGACGAGAGCGCGCACGAGTCGCTGGGCGAGTTCCTCAGCCGCAACGGTTTCAGCCCGTACTTCGTCGAGAATTTCATGACGCCGCTCGTCGCCGCGGTGTGGTCGTGCGATCCCACGACGGCCGCGCACTACCCGGCCCGCTACGTGTTCACCTTCCTCGAGCACCACGGAATGCTCACCGTCTTCGGGTCACCCACGTGGCGCACCGTGACCGGCGGCTCGGCCCGCTACGTCGAGAAGGTGGCGGCACACCTCGACGAGATACTTCTCGAAACTCCCGTGCAGCAGATGGAACGCACTCCGGACGGGGGCGCGTGCGTCGTCGACGGCCGCGGCGACGTCCGGTACTTCGACGCCGTGGTGGTGGCCGTCCACCCCCGTCAGGCGCTCGCCTTGCTCGGCGACGCCTCGGACCTCGAGACCGAGATACTCGGCGCCATGCCGTACTCGGTCAATCACGCTCAGCTGCACACCGACGAGTCGCTGCTCCCCCGCGCGGAGAAGGCCCGGGCCTCCTGGAACTACCTGACTCCAAGCACAGATGCGACGGGCGTAATCGTCACCTACGACATGACCCGGCTGATGCGCCTGGACACGGTGCGCGACCGGCGGTTCCTCGTCACGCTCGGCGGGAAGCACCTCGTCGACCCGTCGAAGGTCGTCGCCGAGATGACGTACGAGCACCCCGTCTACACCCCCGACTCCGTGGCCGCGCAGTCGCGGTTGCGCGAACTCGGTTCCGGCACGTTCGCTTTCGCGGGCGCGTACCACGGCTGGGGGTTCCACGAGGACGGGGCGGTGTCGGGTCTGCGCGCCGCCGAACGGATCGGCGGATCGTGGGATACGCATGCCGGACGACACCGCGAACGGGAGACGGTGTCGTGACCGCGCCGGCGATCTACTCGACGACGATCCGGCACGCACGCATCGAACCTGTCCGCAACAGTTTCGAGTATTCGAGCTACAGCTGGTACGTCGACGTCGACGACCTTCCCCGCCTTCCCGGCTGGCTCGGTCCGTTCGCCCGATTCCGCGCCGAGGACCACTTCGAACCGGACCCCGGCGCCGGCGCGGACACGCTGCGCGCCAGGGTGGATGCGTTCCTCGCCACCCACGGAGTCGACCTTCGCGGCGGGCCGGTGACGGCGCTCCTCAACGCGCGCGTGCTCGGCTACGTGTTCAACCCGCTCAGCGTGTACTGGTGCCACGACGTCGACGGCAGCCTCCGCTGTGTGATCGCCGAGGTCCACAACACCTATGGTCAGCGGCACAGCTACCTGATCCGGCCCGACAGGAGCGACCACGCCGAGGTGGACAAGCAGTTCTACGTCTCACCGTTCAACGACGTGAGCGGCCGTTACGAGTTGCGGCTCCCCGAGCCCGGCGGCACGCTCTCGCTGAACGTGGTGCTCCACCGGGACGGGCACGCCCCGTTCACCGCGACGGTGCGAGGGACGCGGCAGCCCGCCACCCACCGCACGGTTTTGAGGACTCAACTACGCACTCCCCTGGCACCTCTCGTGGTGTCGGCTCGCATTCGCATCCAGGGAATCACTTTGTGGGCCCGTGGACTCCCCGTCACGGCTCGGCCCGACGGCCGGCAGAAGGAGACAGTTCTGTGAGAAGGAACAAGGACACCGATATGGACGCATCGCCTGCCGTGAGTACCGCCGACCTCGTGTTCACCGGCGAGGATCCGCGGATCGACAACCGGATCTGGCCGGGTCTGGCCGACGTGCCGACCGGTCTGCGTGCCTCGGTGTCGGCGAAGGTCGCCGACCGCCTGTTCCGCCGCGCGGCCGCCGACCTCGACGTCCGCATCGAGTACCCGGACGGCGCCCTGGTGGGGGCTCGCCGGGAACAGGAGATCTTGCCGCGCATGATCATCCGCAATCCCGACGCGTTCGCCCGGCGGGTCGGGACGAGCGGTCTTATCGGTTTCGGTGAGTCGTACATGGCCGGCGATTGGACGTCGCCGGATCTCGCCGCGGTGCTGAGCGTGTTCGCCTCACGGATGGCGACCCTCATTCCCCGCCCGCTGCAGCGGTTGCGCGCACTCTATGTCGCCAAGCACCCCGCCCAGGAACGCAACACCGAGCAGAACACCCGCTCCAACATCTCCCGGCACTACGACCTGTCCAACGAGATGTTCGAGACGTTCCTGGACGAGACGCTGACGTACTCGAGCGCACTGTTCTCGTCGACCCCGACCCGGGTGGGGCAGGTGCGGGACGTGACGGTCCTGCGGGCACCCGTCCCACAGGTCACCCCGAAATGGGAGGATTTCGCGGACGCGCAGCGCCGCAAGATCGATCGGCTGCTCGACGAGGCCGGCGTCGGTGCCGGCACCAGGCTGCTCGAGATCGGGACGGGCTGGGGAGAACTGTGCATCCGGGCGGCGGAACGCGGCGCCGTCGTCCGCTCGGTGACGCTGTCCAGCGAACAGCAGAGCCTCGCCCGCCGGCGCGTCGCCGAGGCCGGCCACGCGGACACCGTGCAGATCGACCTGCTCGACTACCGCAACGTCGACGGCGAGTACGACGCCATCGTGTCGGTGGAGATGATCGAGGCCGTCGGGCATCAGTACTGGGCCACCTACTTCCGGGTGCTCGACAAACTCCTCGCTTCGGGTGGAAAGGTTGCGCTGCAGGCAATCACCATGCCGCACGATCGGATGCTGCAGACCCGCAACACTTACACCTGGGTGCACAAGTACATCTTCCCGGGCGGATTCCTCCCGTCGACCGAGGCGATCGAATCCGTCACCGCCGAACACACCGCACTGCGGCTGCGGGAACGCCTGAGCATGGGACAGCACTATGCGGAGACGCTGCGGTTGTGGAAGGAGCGGTTCGCCGCGCACAGCTCGCAGGCGGAGGAACTCGGATTCGACGAGACGTTCCGTCGCATGTGGCATTTCTACCTCTGCTACTCGGAAGCCGGGTTCCGCTCCGGCTACATCGACGTCCAGCAGCTCGTCCTCGACAAGACGGGAGCCTGACCGTGACCGTTGCCGCCGAACTCGACAAGGCGTTGCGTCCGCTCGTCCGCGGCGAACTGCCCGTGCATCTGACCGCGTGGGACGGCAGCACAGCCGGCCCGCCGACGGCGCCGAAGGTGGTGCTGCGCAGCCCCGACGCCCTGCGCCGATTGCTGTGGAACCCCGGGGAACTCGGAGCCGCACAGGCCTACGTGACGGGTGAGATCGACGTCGAGGGCGACCTGGGCGAGGCCCTGGCACACGTGTGGGCGGTGGCCCGCGAACGAGGGCTCGGCGGAGTCCGGCCGAGTCCGTCGTCCGTCGCGAAGGTGCTGCGCGTCGCCGCGAAGCTGGGAGTCGTGGGCGGGCCGCTCCCCGCACCCACCACGCAGGCGAACATCCGCGGCCGGCTGCACAGCGTGCTGCGGGACCGCGCCGCGATCAGCCACCACTACGATCTCTCCAACGATTTCTACGCCCTGATCCTGGACCCGCGGATGGCCTACTCGTGCGCCTATTTCACCCGGAATGCGCCGGGAACGCCGCAGGATTCGGACTACGGACTCGAGGACGCCCAGCGGGACAAGCTCGACCTGGTGTGCCGCAAGATCGGTCTCGAACCCGGCATGCGGCTACTCGACGTCGGTTGCGGCTGGGGATCGCTGAGCCTCCACGCCGCAGCCGAATACGGCGCACAGGTCGTCGGTGTCACCATCTCCCGTGAGCAGAAGGTGTTCATCGACAAGCGGATCGCCGAGCGTGGGTTGCAGGACCGCGTCGAGATCCGTCTGCAGGATTACCGCGAGGTTCCCGACGGCCCGTTCGACGCCGTCGCCTCCCTCGAAATGGGTGAGCACGTGGGCGAGAAGAATTACGCCCGGTACGCGCAGGCCCTGTACGACAACGCGAAGCCCGGTGCGCGGGTGCTGATCCAGCAGATGTCGCGCACCGGACGCCATCCCGGCGGCGGCCCGTTCATCGAGTCGTTCATAGCTCCCGACATGACCATGCGTCCCGTCGGAGAGAGCGTCGCGTACCTCGATCGAGCCGGGCTCGAGGTGCGCGACGTGCACGGTCTTCGCGAGCATTACGTCTGGACCGTCGACGCCTGGCTGCAGAAGTTCGAGTCCCGCTGGGACAACGTCGTCGAGATGGTCGGGCTCGAGATGGCCCGGGTGTGGCGGCTGTACCTCGTCGGCGGCGGGATGAGCTTCGAGCAGGGCCGCATGGGCGTCGATCAGATCCTGGCCGTGAAGCCGACCGCGGCGGGTCAGTCGATGATGCCCGCCGTGCGGGTCGACTCCGCGGGATCCGGCGTGCTCCGATGAACGGATTCGACTGGTCCGACTTCGGCGCCGTCACCGCGGCGAGCGTTCTGGTGCTCGCCGTACTCCAGGCCGCGACGTTCCTCGTCGGCCGGCGGATCGGACGCTACAACGTCGTCGACGTGTCCTGGGGCCTCGGTTTCGTCCTGGTGGCGCTCGTGGCCGCCGTCATCGGCGACGGCGACCCACTGCGCCGCTGGCTGCTGGCGGTGCTCGTCGCGGTGTGGGGTCTGCGACTGACCTGGCACATGTACGCCAAGTCCGCGGGCAAGGGCGAGGACCCGCGCTACGTGGAGATGCTCGACCGGGCAGGCGGTGACTCGCCCGGTGTCGTCGTCAGGAAGATTTTTCTCACGCAGGGACTCGCGCAGTGGTTCGTCTCGCTGCCGCTGCAGGTGTCGGCCGTGCTCGGGTCCGCATCCGGTATCGGCGCGGTCGTCGGGGTGCTCGGTGTCCTCCTGTGGTTAGTCGGTGTCGTGTTCGAATCGGTCGGCGATCACCAGTTGAAAGCGTTCAAGGCGGACCCGTCCAACAAGGGCGAGATCATGGACGTCGGACTGTGGGCGTGGACGCGGCACCCGAACTACTTCGGCGATTCCTGCGTGTGGTGGGGCCTGTGGCTCATCGCGGCGAGCGTGTGGCCCGGCGCCGTCACCGTGCTGTCTCCCGTGGTCATGACGTATTTCCTGGTGTTCGCGACGGGGGCGAAACTGCTCGAGAAGTCGATGTCGCAGCGTCCCGGCTACCCCGAATACCAGCAGCGAACCAGCTACTTCCTCCCCTTGCCGCCGAAGCGGTGAGTGTCATGCCGGCATCGCTCGCACCCCCTCGGATCCAGACGTGGCCACACCGGCCGCAACCTGCTATTAGGCTCTCAGCTGTTGCCAAACGATCCGAATACGCTCGATCAGTTTTTGCCCCTGTCTATGACCGGGAATTGGTGGCTGCGGAGTTCGTGGGCTGCCAGTCGTCGGGTGCGCAAGGGCGCCGACGGAGAGTCGGTTGCCGTCTCGGCGCGCGGGTTCGGGTCACCAACTCTGCGACCGCGGACCAGGGCTCCTATCTCGGCAGGACTGTATCGGGTTGTGCGGGAGCGACTCCGGAGATGGCGGAGGTATTGGGGTGCCGGGTGCCGGGTTCGGCAGGGCAGGAGGTGTCGTTGACAGATCAGGACAAATGTTGCGGGATAATGCTATTGGTGCGAGATCTCGGCGTCACCGGGATCGTGGTCCGTGTCCCAGGGGAGCAGCGGGCGGGGCGCAGGCGGATGCTCGACGACGCGGCCCGTGGGCCGGCACGCGGTGGTGCGATGTGGCGGGATCGATTGCCCCGGTTCGCCGGTGGCCCGGATCGAGCAGTACTTGTCGGAGGTCGGCGTTATAGTCGAGGCCCTGCGAGAGGTGGGGTAGCAGACCGTGGGGAATGGAGGTAATCGATGAGCTTGTCGGGCGGCGGCGGCTCTTCTCGGGAGAGGGATGAGCCCGAGTTCCTTCGGGTTGCGCCAGTCGCCCGATCGGCCGGCATGAGCGGGCCGGGATCGACTGCGCCGCGGCAGTTCGCGTTCACCACCCGCGTCCACGTGGCGGTCGACGACGCGACCGGCGAACCGGTCGGACTCGACGACGTCGACACCCGGGTGAGGTGGCTGCTCGACCTGATCGAGGCCGCCGGCGGCGAGTTGACGGCGCGGCTGTGGCAGCCGGTTACGTTCGATGTGCTCGCAGCCGGACGGGACTGTGCGGGCCGCAGGCTGCCCGCACAGGGACATGTCGCCGCGGCCCGCCTGGGCTGGAATCCGGTCTACGCGGACGGGGTCTACGTGCCCTCGCGCGTGACCAGGGTGGTGACGGCGCAGGTCATGGCGTCTCTGCGGACCCTGGCCTATCGGGATGCGGCGATCGCGGCGCTGTCTGAGCGGTTCGACCCGGCCACCGGTCGGATAACCCCGCCCACCGCCGTTGCGGACTGGGTGCCAATGGGTTTCGCCCGGGGAGTACGGCGCCAGCTCGTCGCGCACTCTCGCCGCACCGACGGGGCGCAGTCGGCGCGGTTGCGGATCACCGACATCCAGCGACCACCACAGGTCGCGGCGATGGCCCGGCTGTCGGCCGCCGATCGGCAGCTCGCGCAGATCACCGCGACAGAGCGTGAGTTGGTGTTGACGGTGAAGCTACCGACATGCCCGGCCCCGGCGGGGCGGGCGCAGTGGCGGTGGGTCCGGCTGACCGCCGCCATCCCCGGGCACCTGCTCGACCGGGCGATTACCGACTGGCATCTGCCGACCCTCGTCCTCGACCGCCGGGGTCTACTCTGGCGGTGCGCGGCGACCGAACTCGTCCCCGCCGGTGACCTGGGATCGGCCACCGTCGCGGTCGGGGTGGATTGGTCCCCGTCCACCCTCGGTGCCGCCGCCATCACCATCGAGAACTCGGACGGGCTGTCCTCGGATTATCGGGGCTTCACCTACGACGACCGCGGCCTCGGGATCAAACTGGCGCGACTACAGGCCGAGGGGCAGTTGCTGCACCGCAAGGCGGCCCGGTTGACGCGGCTGGCCGCCACCGCCCCACCCGAGGCCCGCGCCCAACTAGAGGCGAAGATCGCCGTCCTGAATGACCACCGGACTGCGGTGGGCGTCAAACGGGGCAAGATCAACCGGGAACTGGCGTTCCACTTCGCCCGCCAGGTCACCGACTACGCCGCCGCGGCGGGCGCGCAGGTGATCGGGGTGGAGGACCTCACCACCCTCGAGACCCGCGGACACGGACGGGTCAACAACAACCGGGCCGCGCAGTCCGCCCGCCGCAAAGCAGTTACCGCCCTCGCGCACACCGCCGCGGGTGTGGGAATCGCGGTGGTCTCAGTGCCGGCCCGCGGATCGTCCGCGCAATGTCCGGGCTGCGACGAACCGCTCGCCCGTCCCGGCGGCTATCACACCGCGTGGTGTTCCCGCTGCCTGGTCGGCGGCAACCGCGACCACGTCGCCGGGGTGAACCTGGCCAAACGGGCGCTGCTCGGCAAAGGCAAGGTGACCCGGCGGCGGGGGCGGCTGCCCACGATCCGGGTCGCCGAGCACGCGCCGGTCCGCAAGTCCCGGGACAAGAACGGTCCCACGCCGAGCAGGCCGCGGCATCGCCGGGTCCGCCGCAGCCTGCCCACCGCAACACCGCGGATGGGGGTGACTCCGAAACAGCATGTTCCTGCATCCCAAGCGTCGGTGTGGGACACGGTCAAACCCGCACCACCGAACGGTGATGCGGGTAGCCGTGACACACGTCGATCTCCAACAATCGTCACACCATTGGCAGATAGTATGAGATCTACGCAGACGCTGTGGATCGATGAACGGAATGGGCCGATGACTGGCGTCGACAGGGACACGGAGAACGTGACGCTGACGGCGTTGCTGGCGCGTATCGCACACGGCGAGCGGGATGCCTTCAGCGACTTCTACGAACGCACCAGCGCGCGGGTGTACGGCATGGTGCTGCGGGTCCTGCGCGATCCCGGATACAGCGAGGAAACCACCCAAGAGGTGTACCTGCAGGTCTGGAACAACGCGGAGAAATTCGATCCGAAGCAGGGGTCGCCGCTGTCGTGGCTGATCACCCTCGCGCATCGCCGCGCCGTCGACCGGGTGCGGTCGGAGCAGTCCGGCACCGAACGGGAGGCCGCCTACGGCGCGTCGAGTTGGTACGGACCGTTCGACGCGGTGTCGGAAGAAGTCACCCGACGCGGCGACACCAGCGACGTCGTCGACTGCCTCGGCACGCTCACCGAAGTCCAGCAGAGAACCGTGGTCCTCGCGTATTACGGGGGGCTGACGTACCGAGAGGTGTCGGAACGGCTGTCCGTAGCGCTTCCCACGGTGAAATCACGAATTCGAGACGGATTGATCAGGCTCAAGCAATGTCTGGGGGTGCAGTCCGATGGATGAGTCCCAGCACGAAATCCTCGACCTCGCTCAGGTGTACGCCCTCGACGCGGTCGATGATCAGCAGCGTCGCGAGATCGACACCGAGGTCCAGAGCGCACCGCCCCATGTTCGCCTCGAATTCGACAACGCCGTCCGCGGCGTGCACGAAACGATGGCCGCCCAGTCCGCGTCCACCGCGGTCGATCCGCCCGACTACCTGCTCGGGCGCATCCTCGATGCACTGCCCGGCACTGCCGCCGCGCCCGCACCGATAGCACTGGACGAGGTTCGTGCGCGCAAGCGCAGGCGTCTCGTGGCGGCGCTGAGTGCGGCGGCCGCGGTGATCGTCCTCGCCGTGGGTGGCATCACCGTTGCCCAGCAGTTGCAGAGCGAGGACGGCCAACCCGTGCCCGCACAAATCCTCGCGGCCGACGACGTCCGCACGGCGGTGGCACCGATCGCCGGTGGCGGTTCGGCCACCGTCGTGTACTCCAAGGACGTCGACGCCGGAGTGCTGGTGATGAACGACGTCCCACCGCCCGAGTCCGGTTCCGTCTATCAGATGTGGCTGCTCGGACCGTCCCACGAGCCGGTGTCCGCGGGAATCATGGAAGCCGATGACGTCTCACCGTCGACAACCGCGGTCGTGAACGACATCGACCAGTCCACGGCGCTCGGATTCAGTGTGGAGCCGCCCGGCGGTTCCACCCAGCCGACCGGCGACATCTTCGCGACGGTGAACCTCACCTGACACGTGAGTGGCGAAGCGTGCCCCGGCACGCATCGCCACTCACGTATGGAACTACCCGTCAGGCGTTGGCTGCTTTGTATTAGCGGCGGCGGCGGTGGAGGATGG
>NZ_JBHXWI010000026.1:0-144201 GCF_042671975.1 Rhodococcus sp. NPDC127593
AGGACAACCTCGCCTACGACCCGGACAAACACGGCGCCCTCCAACGACTGATCGCCCACCAACAACCGGCGGCTTGACACAGGGCAACTCATGCGGCGGCCTCCGAACCCGTTGCAGCGAACATGATCTTCTCCTCGTCGGCCTCGGACCTGCTCAGTTCCGACACGATTCGTCCTTCCCTCATCACAAGGACGCGATCGGCCATTCCGAGCACCTCCGGCAGTTCGGAGGAGATCATCACGACGGCGACGCCTTCACTGGCGAGCATCGAGATGATCCGGTGCACTTCGGCTTTGGTACCGACGTCGATTCCGCGGGTGGGCTCGTCCACGATCAGGACGCTCGGCGCGGTGGCCATCCACTTGGCGAGCACGACCTTCTGCTGATTGCCACCCGACAGCACGCCGACGGGGTCGGTGATGCGCGCGTACTTGGTCTGCAGTTTCTTCGTCCACTCGTATGCCGACCGACGCTCACGTCCCCCGACGAGGAAGCCGAACCGCGCGAGAGCGGACGACCGCGTCAATGTGGCGTTGCGCTCGATCGACATGTCCAGGATCAGGCCCTGCTGGCGACGGTCCTCCGGGACGAGCGCCATTCCGGCGCGCATCGCGGCCTTCGGGTTGCCCTTGCGCAGGCTCTTGCCGCGTACCCGGACGTCTCCGCTGTCGCGGGGGTCCACACCGAACGCCGACTGCATGACCTCGGACCGGCCGGCACCGACCAGCCCGGACAACGCCACGATCTCACCGGCCCGGACCTGGAAACTGATGTCGGAGAACACCCCGGCTCGCGACAGGTTCTCGATCTCGAGGACGACGGCGCCCGGTTCCACGTCGATCTTCGGGAACAGCGCGCCGAGGTCGCGGCCGACCATGCTGCGGACGAGGTCGTCGACCGTCAGTCCCGCCAGCTCGGCGGTGGAGATGTGCCGTCCGTCGCGCATCACGGTGACCCGCTGGCACAGCGCGAAGATCTCCTCGAAGCGGTGTGAGATGAACATGACCGCCGCACCGGACGCGCAGAGGGACCGGGCGACCTTGAACAGCCGCTCGACCTCGTTGCCGGACAGCGCCGCGGTCGGCTCGTCCATGACGATGACGTTGGCGTCGGTGGAGAGCGCCTTCGCGATCTCGACGAGCTGCTGATCGGCGATCGACAGTCCGCTGGCCAGCCGGTCCGGGTCCATCGGGACACCGAGACGGTCGAACAGTGCGCGGGCGGCGGTGTTCATCGCGCCGCGGTCGATCATCCCGAACCGGGCCCGCGGCTGGGTGCCGATGAAGATGTTTTCCGCGATGGTGAGGTCGGGGAACAGGGTCGGCTCCTGGTAGATGACCGCGATGCCCCGGGCCTTGGCATCCGAGGGCGACCCGAGCGACACTTCCTCGCCGCCGACGAGGAGCGATCCGGTGTCGGGGCCGTGCACGCCGGCGAGCATCTTCACGATGGTCGACTTGCCTGCACCGTTCTCTCCGACGAGGGCGTGTGCCTCGCCGCCGTAGAGCGGAAACGACACACCCTGAACAGCAGCGACGTTGCCGAAGGACTTGGTGACGTCCCGAACTTCCAGCAACGGCACCGCAGGGGGGACGCTCATTCAGCACCTCCGATTGAAACGGTTCATTTCTCGTTTATGAAGCTAGAAGTGATTGACGCCACAAGTCAAGAGGTTTGGCAAAGCCGGTCACCACCGTGACCTTATCGTTATAAAAGCACGCCAGGTCCATTACTACCCGTCTCTCATCGTCTCGCCTGGGAGCCGGTCTTGATTCCGCCACCGCGGACGGCGATACTGAGTCTGAAGCGATTCAAGAGCGCCGGATCGTTCTCGGGCAACGACCGACGCGACAATGTGCGCGGTCGAACGAGAATGTGCGCGGTCGAACGAGAATGTGCGCGGTCGAACGAGAATGTGCGCGGTCGAACGAGCCGGCTGAAGGGGGAATCGAATGGCAGCGTCCATGCGCGAGGTCGCCGCGCTCGCGGGCGTCTCGATGGGGACGATCAGCAACGTGCTCAATCACCCCGAACTGGTGTCCGAGGCGACCCGTCAACGAGTGCATGCGGCCATCACCCAGCTCGGCTTCGTCCGCAACGACGCCGCCCGCCAACTCCGCGCCGGCCAGTCGCGGATGCTCGCCGTCGTCGTCCTCGACGCGCGCAACCCCTTCTTCGTCGACGTTGCGTCCGGAGCCGAGGAGGTCGCCGAGGCGAACGAGCTGCTGATGGTCATGATCAGCACCGGCGAATCGGAAGAACGCGAGAACCGGCAGCTCGGCCAGCTCATGGAACAACGCGTCCACGGGATCCTGCTCTGCCCCACCGGTGAGAGCACCCCGATGCTCGCCAACCTCGACCGCCAGGGCACACCGGTGGTCCTGCTCGACCGCGGGTCCCGCACACCCGGCCGATCCTCCGTCGCCGTCGACGACGTCCACGGCGGCCGGATCGCCGCTCGCCACCTCATGGAGCAGGGGCATCGGAACATCGTGTTCGTCGGCGGGCCCGACAGCATCAGGCAGGTCCGCGACCGACGGGACGGGGCGCTCAGCGCCGTCGCGGAATCGGCGAGCACACGCATGCGCACCGTCGCCACCCGATCCCTCAGCATCGAGGCCGGCACCCACGCGGCCCGTGAAATTCTCGCGATGCCGGCGGAGGAGCGGCCCACGGCGGCATTCTGCGCCAACGATCTGCTCGCACTCGGTGTGCTCCAGGAGTTCATCCAGCACGGCAAGCGCGTGCCCGAAGACCTCGCGATCGTCGGGTACGACGACATCGACTACGCCGCCGGCGCGGCCGTGCCGCTGACATCCGTCGCCCAGCCGCGGAACGAACTGGGTCGAGCGGCGGCCGAGCTCCTGCTCGATCAGGTCAACAACCCCGACACCCACCGCCACCAGCAGCTCTCGTTCACCCCGACCCTCGTCGTCCGCGAGTCCACGGCCGCCTGCCCGGTGCGGGGTTGACGAGGGCTCGGACTCGTCAACCACGCACCGAGCCGAAGGCCCCCGGGGTATCTTTCGGACATGTCGAAGCCACCTCTGACACCGAAAGCCGCCGAGATGTTCGCTCGGCCCAATTACGCCACCATCGCCTGCATCCGACCCGACGGCCAGCCCGTGTCCGTGGCCACCTGGTACCTGTTCGAGGACGGCAAGGTAATGGTCAACATGGACGCCGAGCGTCGACGCCTGGACTACCTGCGCGGCGACCCCCGCGTCAGCCTCACCGCGATGGACCCCGACGACTGGATCACCCACGTCAGCGTCCAGGGCCGGGTGACCGAATTCGTCGACGACGGCGAACTCGCCGACATCGACCGCCTCGCCACGCATTACACCGGCAAGCCGTACCCCGTCCGCGACCGCAAACGGGTCAGCGCCTGGATCGAGATCGACACCTGGCACGGCTGGGGGTCGCTGAAACAGTCCTGAATCGACTCCGCGACGACGACAACCGGGCATGACGACGCCCCGCGCCGCAGCGGTCCTCGCCCTGGCCACGGCGGTGATCGGCAGCCTGCTGCTGAGCGCACCACCGGTCCGCGAACCGGGACCGCCCGCGGCGACGGTCGCCCAGCCCGCCGCGCCTCCCCCGCCCCCGCCCGTGGTCCTGGCCCCGGAGGAGGTCGAGGCCAGGGTGATCCCGGCGATCGTCACCCTCGTCGCGGATTCGGGCCTCGTCGAAACCGCGGGAACGGGGATCGTGCTCACCCCCGACGGCGTCGTCCTCACCAACCATCACGTGATCGACGGCGCCCTCGACATCAGCGCGGTGAGCCTGGGCAACGGTGCGGAGTACGTCGCGGACGTCCTCGGGTACGACAGTTCGCGCGACATCGCGGTACTCCGACTCCAGGGCGCGAGCGACCTCCCGGCCGCGATCCTCGCGAAGGACACCACCGTCGGCATCGGTGACCCGGTGACCGCGGTGGGTAACGCGGAAGGAGGCGGAGTTCCGGTGGCGGCCCGGGGGTTCGTGACCGACGTCGAGCAGTCGATCACCGCCCGCAGTTCCACCGACGGTTCCCGGAACCGACTGAACGGGCTGATCCAGATCGACGCGGCGGTACGTCCCGGCGACTCCGGCGGCCCCCTCGTCGACACCACCGCCGCTGTCATCGGTGTCAACACTGCGGGCAACGCCGACTCCGACCCCGCGAAACCCGCTCCCACCCAGCCGAGATCGTATGCGGTGCCCATCGACACCGCGATGACGATCGTCGATCAGGTCCGCGCCGGAACCACGTCCGCCACCGTGCACATCGGCGATACCCCTCTCCTCGGGATCAGCGTCACCGACGACGATCGGGGCGCCGAAGTGCTCTGGGTCAGCATCGGCACCCCCGCCGACGACGCGGGTATCGAGATCGGAGACGTCATCACCGAATTCGACGGAACACCCGTCCGGTCCTCGGACGATCTCAGCGAGCACATGATCGGACGGCACCCCGGCGACGAGGTCGCGGTGCGCTGGTTCGACGAGAGCGGACACCAGCGATCGACGACGATCGTGCTCGAGAAAGGCCCGCCGCGGTAGTCAGGCCGTCTTGTCCCGGGCGACACCGTCCTCCGGCCGCACACGCATCGCGACGAATCGCGCGATACGCCGAAGCACCGCACGGCTTTCCGGCAGACCAGGCCACAACGCCGGGAACGCGTGCACCTGGCCGTCCCAGATCTGCAGCGTCGTCGGAACACCCGCAGCGCTCAGCCGATACGCCATCAGTTCCGAATCCGACCGCAGCACCTCGCCTTCTGCGGCGACCAGCAGCGCAGGCGGCAGACCCTCGAGAGCCCCGTTCACGGGCGACAGCGCGGGGTCGAGCACGCCGTCCACCTCGCCGCCGAGCTTGCCGATGGTGACGAGCGCCTCCACTGGCGCGAACACGTCGCGGGCGGCGTTGGCGTGCACCAGCTTGTCGGCGCAGTCCAGGTCCAGCAGCGGCGACAGTCCGACCAGGCCGGCGGGCAGATCGACGCCCTCCTCGCGGGCCTTCAGCGCAGTCGCGAAGACGAGGAACCCACCCGCCGAATCACCGGCGAACACCGTCCCGCCCGCGCGGGCTCCGTTCTCCAGCAACCACTTGTACGCCGTCAGGCAGTCGTCGACCGAACCACTGATGTTCGTGTCGGGCAGTTGCCGGTAGCCGACGTGCATCACCGGCAGCCGGGTCAGCTTCGCGATCGTCGCGACCACCGGCCGGTGCGTGTTCAACCCGCAGCACAGGAAGCCGCCGCCGTGCAGGTAGAGGACGACGCCGTCACTCAGATCCGGTGACACCCCCGGCGCGCGCACGATCTCCGCGTCGAATCCGGGCAGTCGCACCTTCTGGCGGCGAATACCGGAAGCGGGACGGATCCCCGCCGCCATGTCCAGCAACGCGGCCCTGCGAATCGCCGATTCGTTGATCGGTGCCATCCGCACCACAGGCCGGAGAAACCACCTGCACGCCTGGTAGAGAACCTGGGATTCGATACTCGGCCCCGCGAGCCTCGCCCCCGAACGATATTGGACGGTCGGTGTCCCGCTCCGCTGCTGCGCGGACGGCTTGCGGTCGTTCGGCACAGATTTCATGCCTTCTCCCCTGGTCGCCGATACCCGTCGCCTTTGACGGATACGTAACTTCAACCTTGGAGTACCCGCCACCGTCGTGTGTCACTCATGGTGCCTTCGGCCCCAAGTCGTTATCCCCTTTGCCCGAATCGTTATCGCGGGCGTGGCAAGTGGGCCATTTCGGCGGTCGGCTCAGCCGAAATCGAGGTCGTCGAGCTCCTCCACCACGGTGACCTTGCGTTTGCGGCCACCCATCATCCTGCCGATGCCGCGGCGTCCGACGGCGTCCGCGTTGCCCGAGGGCAGAATCCGCTGCGGCGCCACCCGGGGTCGTGCCACGTGCACCGGAGGAAGCGCCGCGGCCGGGGCGGGAGCCGGGGGTTCCACGGGGTCGGGAGCTGCTACGGGCGCCCGGGGCGGGAGCGGAGCCGGCACCGCGGCCACGGGCAGCGGCGCGACAACCGGCTCGAAGACCCGCTCGCGGCGGGGCAGATCGGTTTCGCGGAGTTCCACGTCGTCGAGCTCGACCACCCACCGCACCCGGTGCCCGAGACCACGTTCCTGCAGTTCGGCCCAGATCTCGTCGTGCCACG
Organism: Rhodococcus sp. NPDC127593; assembly: GCF_042671975.1. NCBI lineage: Bacteria > Bacillati > Actinomycetota > Actinomycetes > Mycobacteriales > Nocardiaceae > Rhodococcus > Rhodococcus sp. NPDC127593. The sequence continues at coordinate 6,156 of NZ_JBHXWI010000026.1, forward strand.
TCGAGGATTCGCCGCTACCGAACGCCCGGGAGTTAGCACTGACCCACACCACGTCCTCGGACGGGCGGCGATCGGCGATGTCCAGGACCGTCAGCCAGTTCACCGTGGCGGTGTAGCCGTGCCGCTTCTTGTCCACATACGGGCGACGACGCTGCAACTCGCGACCGGCGATCTCGAGGTGCGATGCGTGCGCCGGCTCGATCACGTCGCAGCCCATCGCCTCCAGCTGCCGGGCGAGCGAGTCGACGTACCCGTCGGCCTTCGCCCGGGCGGCGTCCACGAAGACGGACAGGTCCTCCCGGAGCCCGAGCCGGTCGTACATCCGCGCCTGGACTGTGAGGGCGTCGATCATCGCGACGGATTCCCGCTGGTACCGGGGTGCGACCTCGACGAGGACGAGGCGGGGAACGAGTACCCGGCTGCCCTGGTCGAGCGCGTCGCGGACGAACGTCTCGAAGCGCGCGTCTCGTGTGACGGCCGAGGTGTCGAGAACAATCAGCATTGATCGATTCTCACCGAACACGCCTGCAGCGCCAGAGAAGTTGCTGAGTCGTTACCGAAACACCCGGATCGGGGTCATCGCAGCACCCGTCAGGGCATTGCCGTGTGGTTGCCGGCAGCGGTCCTAGTGGATCTTGAAGATCACCGCGCGCTGCACGACGAAATTGATGACCGTCGCCGTGCCCTGGGCGATGACGAACGCGAGCGGCAGACGCCACCATTCGTCGGGGAATGCGTGGTACATCACCCAGTTGAGGCCCACCTGGACTGCGAACGTGACCGCGTAGAGGATGACGACCGCCACGAACCGGGCGCGGCTCGGTTCGGCCTTGAACGTCCACCGGCGGTTGATCAGGTACGCGGTGGTGGTGCCCGCGATGAAGCTGATCGACTTCGCCACGTTCACGGGGAGCCCGACCACCTCGAACAGCAGGAAGTACAGGCCGAAGTCGACGATCGCCGACAATCCACCGGTCAGGACGAAACGGATGATCTGCGTCTTCAGGTCCAGTGCGTCGTCCGCGATGTTCTCGGTGACGGGGATCTCGACGGGGAGCGGAACGTGCGGTTCGTGCTCGTGACTCGGCTGGGTTTCTGACACGACGACGAGGCTAGCGCCCCGTGAGTACTTGTCGACCGCCCGCGGTCGATATGCACGCAGGGGCCCGCAGGGCCGGCGTCCGGGTACCCTCTACCTCGATGTCCACGACAGCAGAAGAGACGCCCACCCAGGCGCTCCCCACACAGACCCGCACCCTCACCGGCTGGGGACGCACCGCGCCCACCACCGCGCAGGTGCTGTCCACTCCCGACGTGGAGGTGATCGCGCGAGCGGTCGCCCAGGTCGCGGAGCAGAACGAGTCGAAGCCCGCTCACCTGCAGCGTGGGGTGATCGCCCGTGGCCTCGGCCGCTCCTACGGCGACCCGGCGCAGAACGCCGGTGGCCTGGTCATCGACATGAATGCGCTGAACCAGATCCACCGCATCGACCGCGACACCCACCTGGTGGAGGTCGACGCCGGCGTCAACCTGGACCAGCTGATGAAGGCGGCCCTGCCGTTCGGTCTGTGGGTTCCGGTGCTGCCGGGTACCCGGCAGGTCACCATCGGCGGCGCCATCGGCTCCGACATCCACGGCAAGAACCATCACAGCGCCGGCAGCTTCGGCAACCACGTGGTGTCGCTGGACCTGCTCACCGCCGACGGCAAGGTGCGCACACTGACGCCGAAGGGCGGCCGCAACGACCCCAAGGGCGCACTGTTCTGGGCGACGATCGGCGGCATGGGCCTGACGGGCATCATCCTCAAGGCCACCATCAAGATGACACCCACCGAGACCGCGTACTTCATCGCCGACGGCGACGTCACCCAGACGCTCGACGAGACCATCGCGCTGCACAGCGACGGCAGCGAATCCAACTACGAGTACTCGAGCGCCTGGTTCGACGCCATCGCGGCGCCGCCGAAGCTGGGCCGCGCCGCGATCTCCCGCGGTTCGCTCGCGAAACTCGACCAGTTGCCGGCCAAGCTGCAGAAGAACCCCCTCGCGTTCGACGCCCCGCAGCTGCTGACGTTCCCGGACGTCTTCCCGAACGGCCTCGCCAACAAGTTCAACTTCTCGATGATCGGCGAGCTGTGGTTCCGGAAGTCCGGCACCTACCGCGACAAGGTTCAGAACTTGACGCAGTTCTACCACCCGCTCGACATGTTCGGTGAGTGGAACCGCGCCTACGGGTCGAACGGATTCCTGCAGTACCAGTTCGTGGTGCCCACCACCGCGGTCGAGGAGTTCAAGGCCATCATCCGCGACATCCAGAAGTCGGGGCACTACTCGTTCCTCAACGTGTTCAAGCTGTTCGGCGAGGGCAACCAGGCCCCGCTGAGCTTCCCGATCCCGGGCTGGAACATTTGCGTAGACTTCCGCATCAAGCCCGGCCTGAACGAGTTCGTCACCGAACTCGACAAGCGTGTCCTGAAGTTCGGCGGCCGCCTCTACACGGCCAAGGACTCGCGCACCACCGCCGAGACCTTCCACGCCATGTACCCGCGGATCGACGAGTGGATCGCCACCCGCCGCAAGTACGACCCCACCAATGTCTTCGCCTCCGATATGTCCAGAAGGTTGGAACTCTAGTGATCAACGCTGTCGGGAACCCCCAGACTCTCCTGCTGCTCGGTGGCACCTCCGAGATCGGCCTCGCCATCTGCGCGGAGTACCTGAAGAAGGCGCCGATGCGGGTGATCCTCGCCGCACTGCCGGGTGATCCCGGTCGCGATGCCGCCGTCGCCCAGCTGAAGGCGGCCGGCGCCAACGCCGTCGACGTCATCGACTTCGACGCCGTCGACACCGAGAGCCACCCGAAGGTCATCGACGAAGCGTGGGCCAAGAGCGACGTCGACGTCGCCATCGTCGCGTTCGGCCTGCTCGGCGACGCCGAGGAACTGTGGCAGAACCAGCGCAAGGCCGTCCAGATCGCCGAGGTCAACTACACGGCCGCGGTGTCGGTGGGCGTGCTCGTGGGCGAGAAGATGAAGGCACAGGGCTTCGGCCAGATCATCGCCATGTCGTCCGCCGCAGGCGAGCGCGTGCGCCGCTCCAACTTCGTGTACGGATCCACCAAGGCCGGACTCGACGGTTTCTACCTCGGACTCGGTGAGGCACTGCGTGAGTTCGGTCCGCGCGTCCTCGTCATCCGTCCCGGCCAGGTCCGCACCCGCATGTCCGCGGACGTGAAGGAAGCCCCGCTCACCGTGAACAAGGAAGACGTGGCCAAGCTCGCCGTCACGTCGGCGGAGAAGGGCAAGGAACTCGTGTGGGCGCCCGGCGCCTTCCGCTACGTGATGATGATCCTGCGGCACATCCCGCGACCGATCTTCAAGAAGCTGCCCATCTAAGCTTCGCCCTTGTGACGGAAGCAGACGTAGCACCGGCCCGACGGTCCCTGTCGACAGCTGTCGAAATGCTGCTGGGGGCCGTCGTGGCCGCAGTGGTGGCGGCGGTCGGACTGCTCGCGTTCGCGCGGGTGCAGTGGCCGGCGTTCAACTCGTCCAACGTGACCCAGGCCGTCACGACGGTCGGCCAGGTCGTAGCCATCGTGGGAATCGCGGTGTCGGTGCTGCTCGTGCGACTGCACCGGGCTCCGCGGTTCGCCCGGCTGCTGTCGTGGGCGAGCTTGTCCGGGTTCGTGACCGTCACCCTCGGTCTGCCTCTCGCAGCCACCAAGCTCTACCTGCACGGCGTCTCCGTCGACCAGGAGTTCCGCACCGAGTACCTCACGCGGCTGACCGACTCGGCGGCGCTGCGCGACATGACGTACGCCGACCTGCCGCCGTACTACCCGGCCGGTTGGTTCTGGATGGGCGGGCGCGTCGCCAACCTCCTCGGCATGGACGGCTGGGAAGCGTTCAAGCCGTACGCGATCGGATCACTCGCCGTCGCCGCCGTCGTGGCACTGGTGTTGTGGAGCAACCTGATCCGCCACGACCTGGCCATCGTCGTCTCCCTCGCGACCACGGCACTCGTTCTGGCCTACGGGTCACCCGAACCGTACGGCGCCGTCATCACCCTGCTGATCGGTCCCGCACTCGTCCTCGCCTGGGGCGGGCTCAATCGTGTCGACGGACGCGGCGGCTGGGGCGCCGTGATCGGCACCGGACTGTTCCTCGGCCTCGCAGCCACGTTCTACACCCTGTATCTCGGACTCGCCGCCTTCGCGATCACCCTGCTCGCACTGCTGGCCGCGACCCTGCGGATACGCGCCCAGAAGTCGTGGCGGGCGGCGATCGATCCGCTGGTCCGGCTGATCGTGATCGCCGCCGTGTCCGGGCTTCTCGCACTGACCGTCTGGCTACCGTATCTGCTGAAGGTCGTGGGCGGTTCGCCCGCGGCGTCGGGAACAGCGCTGCATTATCTGCCCGAGGCAGGCGCGCATCTACCGCTGCCGATGATCCACTTCTCCCTCACCGGGGCACTGTGCCTGCTCGGCACCATCTGGCTCGTCGCCCGCGCGTCGACGTCGCGGCGCGCGCAGGCACTCGGCGTCGGGGTGGTGGCCATCTACCTGTGGTCGCTGCTGTCGATGGCGTTCACGGTGCTCGGCAGCACCCTTCTCTCGTTCCGGCTCGAGCCTGTGCTGATCGTCCTGCTCGGCGCGGCAGGTGTCTTCGGATTCGTCGAATTCGCAGGATGGCTCGTGCTCGCGACCAGCGACAACCCGCGCGTCAAGGGGGCGGTCCTGGTGATCGGCGTGCTGGGCGCGCTGTCGTTCGTCCAGAACATCCCCAAGTTCCTCGACTCCGACATCGCCGTCGCCTACACCGACACCGACGGCAACGGCGAACGCGCCGACCAGCGCCCACCGGGCGCCGCCGCCCATTACGCCGCAGTCGACGAACTGGTCCAGGCGCAGGTCCCCCGCGACCGCGACGACACCGTGGTCCTCACCGCCGACACCAGCTTCCTCAGTTTCTACCCCTACCTCGGGTTCCAGGCACTGACGTCGCACTACTCGAATCCCCTGGCGGACTTCGCCGGACGCGCACGGGTGATCGCGGAGTGGAGCGAGCTCGAGACGCCCGATCAGCTGGTGGCCGCACTCGACGCGGCACCGTGGCGCGCCCCCGACGCGTTCGTGTTCCGCCAGGGCCCCGACGGGTACACGCTGCGTCTCGCCGAGGACGTGTATCCCAACGATCCCAACGTGCGCCGCTACACCGTCACGTTCCCGAAGGAACTGTTCGACGACCCGCGATTCACGGTGTCGGAGACCGGACCGTTCGTGGTCGTCACAAGAAACTGATCGGTCTGTTCAAGTTTATCTCGCCCTACAGCGGGAATTCCGCACCCAATCAGGGAAGCGGGTATTTTCCGTTCCCCGAGGGGAATTGTCGGGTCGTCGCGAGGAGCGGTCATGCCGGATGCAGAGGAGCCTCGACGTGCCGGAAGCGGTGCCGAAGACTATCTTCTCGGCACCGCCGGCGGTGATGTGGTCGTGCATGCCGGACTCGCCGTGACGATCGGAACGATCGTCGGTGTCTACGTCGGGCACTGGGTGCTTTTCGTGATCGCCTTGCTCGGTGCCGCCGTGTGGATCACAGGCGACATCGCCGTCCATGTCAGTCGACAAAGGTCGCCGGACATCAGTCCGGCGACCCCTGTCAGGCACCCTGTCGGGCGGGCTGCCTAGTTGAGCTTCTGCGGCACACCGTAAGTCATCACGGTGTCACCGTTCGAAGTGACCGCCATAGCGTACGGACGGATGGTGACCGGCCCGAGAGCACCGGAGATGGAGCCATGAACTCCCTGCATCCTGACCACAGCCGCCGATCCGTCGAACTCCTGACCCTCGAGGATCGGAACGGTGGTGATTCCACCGGGCTCCAGGTCGATGTCGAGTTCCTGCGACGGAATGATGTCACCGGCAAGTTCCGCGTTGGTCCCTGCGTTCAGGTCCAGCGTGAAGTCCGGGACGAGTCCCAGGTTGATTCCGTTGCTCGACCCGATCGCGAACCCGAGTCCGGGCGTGTTCAGGACGATCGTCGCGCCCGCCAGTGCGACCGGGTAACCGATCTGATAGCCGACGGTGAGCTGAGTTCCCTCGAACTCCTCCGCGTTCGGTCCGGTGATGGCGACCCCGGCGTAACCGTTGTGGAAGAACTCCACGCTGGTGGGTACGCCGTCCAGCGGAGGTACGACCTGATACACCGTGTCGCCCTGCACGACTTCGATGCGATTTCCCTTTGCGTCGATCACGGAGCTGGAATTGTCCACGCCGGCCGAGGCCGTGCCGTTGCCCATGACCATGGCAAGCACCGCAATACCTGCGACTGCGACTGTCCGTGTAAACCGTTTGTACCCAAATCGAGATGTGCTGATGTCCGTCATGCCGACCCCATTCAGAGTGCACTGCAACCGATACGAAAAAGCATGCTGAGCGTAACCAGTGGGGCAGGAGAATATCCCTGTATTGATCAGAAGTTCACAAATCAACTTGATGTGATACACGCAACAATCACGCGAATGCAACCCAGGAAGCTCTCAGCGACCTCCGGTACCCTCGGACGATTGACATCGACCCGAGAACCGGAGGCGCTGCTGCGTGACTGAGATACTCACCCAGGTCGAGACCACTCGGCAGGCAGAGAGCACCAGCACCACCGCTCGCCCTCTCCGCTCCCGTCTCCGGCCGCACCCGGCGGATGCCGCGGTGGTCGTCTTCTACGTCGGCCTCGCGGCATTCGTGTTGGCCCGCCAGTGGAAACACCTCGGGACCGGCTATCTGGTGCGCAGCGGCCAGGACCAGACGATGTGGGAGTGGTTCTTCGCGGTCGCGGCCCGCTCAATGGTGCATCTGGAGAATCCGCTCTCCAGCGACCTGCAGAACTACCCGCTGGGCGTCAACCTCATGGGCAACACGGCGATGTTCGGCATCAGCATTCCGCTGGCGCCCGTCACGCTGTTGTTCGGACCGAACGTCACCTTCACCCTCGCGCTCACACTTGGCCTGTCGGGCACGGCAATTGCCTGGTACTGGGTGTTTTCGCGGCATGTCGTGTCGTCGCGACTCGCGGCCGCCGTCGGCGGCGGCCTGTGCGGTTTCGCACCCGCCCTGATCTCGCACACCAACGGGCACCCCAACTTCGTCGCCCTGTTCCTGCTGCCCTTCATCGCGCTGGCCGTGATCAGACTGGGCAGCGGGGCACGCTCGGTGCGCGACGGCATCGTACTGGGCCTGCTGATCGCCTACCAGATATTCCTCGGCGAAGAACCTCTGCTGATCTACGCACTGGCGTTCGCGGTCTTCGGTGCCGCCTTCGCGGCGTCGCGTCCGCGAGCGGCATTCGTTGCGGCCAAGCGCAGCATCAAGGGTTTCGCGATCGCGGGCGGCATCGCGCTGGCCATCGCCGCCGTGCCCCTGTGGTGGCAGTTCTTCGGACCCGACAGCTACCGGGCGATCGAACACGGCCCGGTCGGCAACGACACCGAAGCGTTCACCAGCTTTCCGACGTCTTCGCTGGCCGGCGAGCCAGGGTCCGCCGAGTTCAGCATGAACGCCACCGAGGAGAACGCGTATTTCGGCTGGCCCCTGCTGATCCTCCTCAGCCTGTCGGCCCTGTGGCTGTGGCGCATGCCGCTGGCTCGCGCCGCGGCCGCGACGGTGGCCGTGATGGGCGTCCTGTCGCTCGGGACGTCGCTGACGATCGGCGGCTGGGACACCGGAATTCCCTTGCCGTGGACGCTGATCTCACACCTGCCGCTCCTCGAATCCGTTCTCGAATCGCGCTTCGCGATGGGCTGCCTGCCCGCCGCTGCCCTGCTGCTCGCGCTGGGCACCGACCGCGCCCTGGCGTCCGCCCGCGAGGGTCAGCGGACCACCACCCTGCTGTGGGTCGGCTGGCTCGCGGTGGCACTGCTTCCGCTGACGCCCACCCCGCTCGCCGTCGTGCAGCGCGACACCGCACCGAGCTTCTTCGCCGACGGCACGTGGCGGGAGTACGTCACCGACGGCTCGGTCGTCACGGTGCCGCTCCCCTCCCCGGAGAACGCGCGGATGCTGCGCTGGCAGACCGAGCAGGATCTCGGATTCCCCATCGCCGGTGGGTATTTCGTCGGTCCGGCCGGCAGCGAGGAGCGGGGTAAGTACGGGCCCGACGACCGCCCCACCGCGCTGCTGCTCGCGTCCGCACAGTCGTCCGGCCAGGTGCCTGCCATCGACGAGTCGACGAAAGCCCAGGCACTGACGGACCTGAAGTTCTGGAACGCCGACGTCCTGGTTCTACCGCACACCCAGAACGATCGCGTTCTGCGCGAGACGGTCCAGGAGCTCGTCGGGTCGCCCGCGAAGCCGGTCGACGGGGTGTGGGTGTGGGACGTGCGAGCGCTGACATAGGAAAGCCCTACCGCGTCAACACTTCCGGCCCGTCCTCACCGATGGCGACGGTGTGCTCGCTGTGCGCGGCACGGGCGCCCGTCGCCGTGCGGAGCGTCCAGCCGTCGGCCTCGTGCCGGTAGTCGTCGGTGCCGTCGGCGATGAGCATGGGTTCGATCGCGATCACCATCCCCGGACGCAGCAGCATTCCCTTGCCGACGCGCCCCTCGTTGGGCACGTGCGGATCTTCGTGCATCTGCCTGCCGATGCCGTGCCCGCCGTGGTCGGCGAGCATCCCGTACCCCGCGCCGCGGGCGAACAGTCCGATTGCGGCACCGATGTCGCCCAACCGGTTTCCCGGCCGGGCGGCCGCAATGCCGTGCGCGAGAGCGGCTTCGGTGGCCTCGACGAGTGCCACGTCGGCCGGGTCCGCCGTTCCCACGACGAAACTCACGGCGGCGTCCCCGCACCAGCCGGCGAGTCTGGCGCCGCAGTCGATGCTGACGAGGTCACCGTCGCGAAGTCGGTACTCGCCGGGAATTCCGTGCACCACCGCGTCGTTCACGCTCGCGCAGATGACCCCGGGGAACGGGCTGGGCGCCCAGTTCGGGTGATAGTTCAGGAACAGGGGCTCCGCCCCCGCGTCGCGGATCACTGCGGCGGCGACCGCGTCGAGGCCCTGGAGCATCACCCCGATCGTGGCCGCTTCACGCACGGCGGCCAGAGCGTCGGCCACCACCCGGCCCGCCGCGCGCATCGCCTGCACCTCGGCCGCCGTCTTCAACTCGACCACGACTCACCCTCCACGCCTGGATCCAATTTCTATACCGGTATTACTATATGACACATGGTGCGTGTGCCGTTGACAGCAGAGGAACTCGAACGCGGGCAGAGGCTGGGTGAGCTGCTGCGATCCGCGCGGGGAGACATGAGCATGGTCGCGGTCGCACTCGACGCGGGCATCTCCGTCGAAACCCTGCGCAAGATCGAGACCGGACGCATAGCGACACCCGCGTTCTTCACGATCGCCGCGGTCGCCCGGGTTCTCGACCTCTCCCTCGACGACGTCGCCGCGGTCGTGACCTTCGGTCCCGTGAGTACTTATTAACCGCCGGGCGTTAACAAGTACTCACGGGTGGCGGAGCCACAATCGCCTAACATCGTTCTGTGCCGTCCCAACCCCCGCTGCCTGACCTTCGGACCATCCGCACTTCCCGGCTCATCGCGATCGTCACCGGCCTGATCGGGTTCGTGCTCGCGCTGGCCACCCCGTTCCTGCCGGTGAAGCAGGACGCCGCGACGATCGACTGGCCGCAGGACGGCACCCTGAACAGCGTCGAGGCGCCGCTGGTCTCGTACACGCCGCTGGACATGCAGGTGAACGTGCCCTGCACGGTGTTCACGCAACTCGGACCCGACGGCGGCACCGTCGTCTCCACGCTCCCGAATCGGGCGCCCGACTTCGAGAAGAACGGCCTCGTCGTGAAGGGAGGCGCCGGCGGCACGGTCGATGTCACGATTCGCGGCATCTCCCTGATCTCGGCAGACGCCGCGGATCTCCAGGGCTGCACCGCCCTCACCGTCACGTCCGACCACCGGCGGACGTCGGCCGAGATCACGGGCACCGCCGAACCACTCGCCGGTTCCGTCGAGGGCGATCAGCGTCCGCAGATGGTCGGCCTGTTCACCGACCTGCAGGGGGCGGCGCCGGCAGGTTTGAACGTGCACGTCCACCCCGACTCCCGATTCTCGTCCAGCCCCACCCTGCTCAAACTGCTGGCGATGATCGTGTGCGTCCTCGCGACGCTGACGTCGCTGTACGCGTTGCACCGCGTGGACGGCATCGACGGCCGCCGCGCCCGCCGCTTCCTGCCCGCGAACTGGTGGAAGTTCACCGGTGTCGACGCCGTCGTGATCGGGACGCTGCTGCTGTGGCACGTGGTCGGCGCCAACACGTCCGACGACGGCTACCTCCTCGGCATGGCGCGGGTGTCGGAGCATTCCGGCTACATGGCCAACTACTTCCGCTGGTTCGGCGTCCCCGAGGCGCCGTTCGGGTGGTCGTACGAACTCCTCGCGGCGCTGGCGAAGGTGAGCACCGCGAGCATGTGGATGCGGCTGCCGACGCTCCTCGCCGCGCTGCTCTGCTGGATGGTGATCAGCCGGGAGGTCATTCCCCGCCTCGGGGTGGCCGTGCGCCGCAACAGAACTGCCCTCTGGACCGGCGGACTGGTCTTCCTGGCGTTCTGGTTGCCGTACGACAACGGGCTGCGCCCCGAACCGGTGATCGCGCTCGGCGCCCTCCTCACGTGGTGTTCGATCGAGCGCGCCATCGCCACCGGACGACTACTCCCCGGTGCCGTCGCCGTGCTCATCGCCGCGTTCTCCCTCGCGGCCGGACCGTCCGGCCTGATCTGTATCGCCGCCCTGATCGCGGGTGCGCGGCCGATCCTGCAGATCGTGATCACACGGGGCCACCGGGTGGGATTCGCGTCCCAGATCCTGCCGATCCTCGCCGCGGGAACAGTCGTGATGGTCGCCGTCTTCGCGGATCAGACACTGGCGACGGTGCTCGAGTCGACGCGCGTCCGCACCGCCCTCGGCCCCAACGTGGCGTGGTTCGACGAGCGGCTGCGCTGGGATTCGCTCATGGGGATCTCGCCCGACGGCTCGCTGGCCCGCCGATTCGGCGTGTTCGTGATGCTGCTGTGCGTCGTGGTCTGCGTGATGCTGATCCTGCGCAAGGGGAAGGTGCCCGGAACCGCGATCGGACCGTCCCGCCGCATCCTCGGCATCGTGTTCGCGTCACTGCTGCTGATGATGTTCACGCCCACCAAGTGGACGCACCACTTCGGTGTGTACGCGGGTCTCGCCGGCTCGGTCGCGGTGCTCGCCGCGGTCGGGGTGGGGGCCGCGAGCATCCGCTCCAAACGGAACCGCACCCTGTTCGCCGCGGGTGTCCTGTTCATCCTCGCGGTTGCGTTCACCAGCTCCAACGGCTGGTGGTACGTGTCCAGCTACGGCGTCCCGTGGTGGGACAAGCCGCCGATGATCGCGGGCAAGGGCTTCTCCACACTGTTCCTGGGCCTCACGGTGCTCACGCTGCTCCTCGCCGCCTGGTACCACGTCCGCGAACCGTACGAGAGCGGCAAGAAGCCCAACGGCAAGCGTGCCCGGATGCTCGCGCCGTCGCCGCTGACCGTCGCGGCCGGTGCCGTCGTCCTGTTCGAGGTGCTGTCACTGCTGAGGGGGGCCGTCGCGCAGTACCCCGGCTACTCCATCGCGAAGGCCAACATCGAGTCGGTGACCGGCAACTCGTGCGCGCTCGCCGACGAGGTCCTCGTCGAGACCGACCCCACCGCCGCCCTGCTGCAGCCGCTCACCCCGGTCACCGACCCGAACGGCGCAGGCGCATTCGGCACGACCTCCGCGGAGGGCTTCACCCCCAACGGCATCGCCGACGACCTCACCGCCGACTCCGAGAAGATCGCCACCGGCGGCGCCAACACCGTCGACACCGAGACCGACGAGACGACGACGGGCACCAGCTCCGGCACCGGCGGCGGCACCGAGGCCACCGCCGGAGTCAACGGCAGCACCGTGACGCTGCCGTTCGGCCTCGATCCCGCCCGAACCCCGGTTCTCGGCAGCTACCAGCAGGGCGGGGAGCAGAAACCCGCCTCCCTCACCACCGGCTGGTACGGGCTGCCCGACCGCAGCGACGACGCACCGATCCTCACCATCTCGGCCGCCGGACGCATCCGGTCGGTCGACGCGGACGGCGTCGTCACCCCCGGCCAGAGCCTGAAGGTCGAGTACGGGGTCACCGGCCCCGACGGGTCCGTCACCGCGCTCGGCACCGTCGACCCGATCGACATCGGGCCGTCCCCGTCGTGGCGCAACCTGCGCGTGCCGCTCGACCAGTTGCCCGCCGAGGCGAATACGGTCCGGCTCGTCGCGGACGACCCGGACACCGACCCCGGCCAGTGGCTGGCGGTCACGCCGCCCCGGGTGCCGACGATGCAGACTCTGCAGACCGTCGTCGGCTCCAGCGACCCCGTGCTCCTCGACTGGGCCGTCGGCCTCGCGTTCCCCTGCCAGCGCCCCTTCGACCACCGCTACGGCGTCGCCGAGGTCCCGCAGTGGCGTGTGCTCCCCGACCGCATCGGCGCCGAGTCCACGAATGCCTGGCAGGACAAGTTCGGCGGCGGCCCACTGGGCTGGACCGACCAGCTGCTGTCGGCGAGCACCCTGGCCACCTACCTGTCGAACGACTGGGACCGCGACTGGGGCTCGCTCGAGCGGTACACACCGCTCGACGAGTCGGCGACGCCCGCGCAGGTCGAATCCGAACAGGTGACCAGGTCGGGTACCTGGTCGGCCGGACCGGTGCGTTACTACTAGAAGTGCCCCTACCCTCTGGTAGGCGGCAATATGCCTACTCAGGTTCCTGACATACCATCGACAACCGTGCCCGACGCTCTGACAACTTCCGTCTCCGATCCCGAATCCACTTCGCCGCCTGCTCGCCAGGACCGGCGGAGTGAGTACCGGACCGCTCGCCTGATCGCCGTCGTCACCGGCCTCATCGGGTTCGTGCTGGCAGTGGCAACTCCGTTCATGCCGGTGCAGCAGACCACCGCTGCGGTGAACTGGCCGGAGAACGGCGTCGTCGGCGACCTCGAGGCACCGCTGATGTCGCAGGTCCCGGTCGACCTGTCGGCGGCGATCCCGTGTTCCGCGGTGGCCGGGCTCCCCCCGCAGGGCGGAATCCTGCTGGCCACCGCCCCCGCGCAGGGCGAGGGTGCGGCACTGAATGCGATGTTCGTGCGGGTGTCGGACAAGTCCGTCGACGTGCTCGACCGCAACGTCACCATCGCGACGGCACCGCGCGCACAGGTGCAGTCGGGCGCCTGCACCGAGATCCGCATCACGTCGAACATCGACGCGACGTCCGCCGAGTTCGTGGGTCTGACCACTCCGACCGGTGACCCGATCGCCGGTTCCCTCACCGGCGACCTCCGCCCGCAGGTGGTGGGCGTGTTCAGCGACCTCCGCGACGGGGCGGCGCCGGCGGGCCTGTCGTTCACGATGAACGTGGACTCCCGGTTCTCGTCGAGCCCCACGCTGATCAAGCTCGTCGCCATGATCGTGGCCCTCCTCGCCACGGCCATCGCGCTGGTCGCCCTCGGCCGCCTCGACGGCACGGACGGGCGCGGGCACCGCAACTTCCTGCCGTCGCACTGGTGGAAGTTCACCGGACTCGACACGATCGTCGTGGGCACGCTGGTGCTGTGGCACTTCATCGGCGCCAATACGTCCGACGACGGCTACCTGCTCACCATGGCCCGGGTCTCCGACCACGCCGGCTACATGGCCAACTACTTCCGCTGGTTCGGTGTCCCCGAGGCGCCGTTCGGCTGGTACTACGACGTGCTGGCCGCGATGGCCAAGATCTCGACGGCCAGCCCGTTCATGCGACTGCCCGCCCTCATCGCCGGCATCCTGTGCTGGATGGTGATCAGCCGGGAGGTCGCTCCCCGCCTCGGCCGGTCCGTCCGGCGCAACAAGGTCGCACTGTGGACCGGCGGACTAGTCTTCCTCGCGTTCTGGCTGCCCTACAACAACGGCCTGCGGCCCGAGCCCATCGTGGCGCTCGGCGCCCTGCTCACGTGGTGCTCCATCGAGCGTTCCATCGCGACCGGACGTCTTCTCCCCGCGGCTGTCGCCGTCCTGATCGGCGCGTTCACTCTCGCGGCCGCCCCGACGGGACTGATGTGTGTGGCCGCCCTGCTCGCCGGCGCCCGCCCGCTCGTCCGGATCGTCGTCAAGCGCCACCGCCAGGTGGGGACGCTGCCGCTGCTGGCTCCGATCGTGGCCGCGGGCACGATCGTCCTGGTGGTCGTGTTCGCCGACCAGACGGTCGCCGCGGTGATGGAGGCCACCCGGGTCCGCACCCTGATCGGCCCGAACCTCGAGTGGTACAAGGACTTCCTGCGCTACTACTACCTCTTCGTCCCGACCGTCGACGGTTCGGTGGCTCGCCGCTTCGCGTTCCTGACGATGATCCTGTGCCTGCTGACGACGCTGTTCATCCTGCTGCGCCGCAAGCGGATTCCCGGTGCCGCCACCGGCCCGTCGTGGCGTCTGCTCGGTGTCGTGTTCGGCACGATCTTCTTCATGATGTTCAACCCCACCAAGTGGACCCACCACTTCGGGGCGTACGCGGGCATCGCCGGCTCCCTGGCCGCACTCACCGCCGTCGCCGTGTCGGCGTCCGCGCTGCGGTCGCGCCGCAACCGCACGATCTTCCTCGCCGGCCTGCTGCTGATGCTGGCCCTGACGTTCGCGGGCATCAACGGCTACTGGTACGTCTCGAGCTACGGCGTGCCGTGGTTCGACAAGGCCGTCTCCATCGGCGGCCGCCAGTCCAACACGTTCTTCCTCGTCCTGTTCGGGCTGGCCGTCGCACTGGCCGCCTGGCAGTACCTGCGTGAGGGATTCGCCGCGCCACCCGCCCGCGCCAACACCGAGAAGGGCAGGCGGATCAGGAAATTCGCGGCCGCCCCGCTCACCGTCGTCGCCGGCATCATGGTGCTGTTCGAAGTCCTCTCGCTCCTGAAGGGCGCCGTCTCCCAGTACCCGGCGTACTCCCTGGCACGGTCGAACTTCGACTCCCTCACCGGGCAGACGTGCGGACTCGCCGAGGACGTCCTCGTCGAAGGCGACACCAACGGCGGAAACCTCACACCCATCAACGATCCCGCGCAGCCGCTGGCGAACCCCGCCGACCCGCTCGGCGGAGCCGATCCCGTCGGCTTCTCCCCCAACGGCGTGCCGTCCGACCTGACCGCCGACTACGTCGAGGTCAAGCAGGGCATGGGCAACACCGACAACCAGAGCGTCGGGCCCACCTTCGAGACCGGATCGAGCGCCGGAACCAGCGGTGGCACCGGAAACGTCGGCGTCAACGGAAGCACCGCCAAGCTTCCGTTCGGACTCGACCCCGGCACCACACCCGTCATGGGCAGCTACCAGGAAGGCGTGCAGGAACCGGCGACGCTGTCGTCCAGCTGGTATGCACTCCCCGAGCGCAGCGACGACACCCCGCTGATCGTCATGTCCGCCGCGGGCCGCATCTGGTCGGTCGACTCGACCGGCGCCCTCACCTACGGTCAGTCGCTGCTCCTCGAATACGGCAAGCGTCAGCCCGACGGCACCGTCCAGGCCCAGGGCACCTACCTGCCCAAGGACATCGGGCCCGCACCGTCCTGGCGCAACCTGCGCGTCCCGATCAGCGAACTGTCCCCCGACGCCGACTCCGTGCGGATCGTCGCCAACGACCCCAACCTCACCGGCGACCAGTGGCTGGCCTTCACCCCGCCGCGGGTTCCGAAGCTCGAGACCCTCAACTCGACGATCGGCAGCTCGCAGCCGGTGCTGCTGGACTGGGCCGTCGGACTGCAGTTCCCGTGCCAGCGCCCGTTCGACCACCAGTACGGTGTCGCGGAGATGCCGAACTACCGCATCCTCCCTGACCGCCCGCTGGCCGTCAGCTCCACCGACACCTGGCAGTCCCCGGAGAACGGTGGCCCCCTCGGCTTCACCGAACTGCTCGCCAGCGCCACCGCCATCCCCACCTACATGCGGGACGACTGGGGTCGCGACTGGGGCTCCCTCGAGCGCTTCAACCGGTACTACCCGGACGCCACCGCGGCCACGGTCGACACCGAGACCGCCACCCGGTCCGGACTGTGGAAGCCGGGCACCCTGCGGGTGTACAGCAGCCCGTAGGCCCAGCTTGCTTGCGCGGCCCGCGGAGTTGTCCACAACCTTCCGTCCATCCACAGGGCAATTTCCGACGTGGGCTTTCGGGCGCCGGTCCGATTCGCCCACGGCATGCTCGGACCCATGCGACGAGGAACCTGGGCCGAAGATCTCTCTGCGATAGCCGCCGTCAGCCGCGACGGTGTGGTCCGGGCGGCCACCCTGGAGCGGCTGGGGGTCGCGAAGGGCACCATCTCCGCACGCTGCACCGACGGCGGTCCCTGGCAGCGGATCCTCCCCGGCGTGGTCCTGCTGCACAACGGGCCGCCGACGACGCTGCAGCGCAATCTGGCGGCGCTCGAATACGGCGGTCCGGACGCGCTGCTGTCGGGTCACGCCGCCCTCGCCGCATACGGCTACACCTCGCCGGCGTCCCGTAACGACGTGCTGCTGCTCATCCCGTCCACCCGGCATCGCCGGGACTGGTCGTACGTGAAGGTCGAGCGGACGTGGCGCATGCCCGCACCCGTCCACCGGGGGCTCCTGCGGCTCGCTCCCCCGGCGCGCAGCCTCCTGGACGCGGGACGTCGCACGCCCCAGGCGGACAGCTGTCGGGCGCTCCTCGCCGGCGGCATCCAGCGCGGCGACGTGACCGTCGACGAACTGGTGCGCGAACTCGCGCAGGGCAGCGACCGCGGGAGCCGCCTGCCCCGGGCGGTCCTGCGCGAACTGAGCGAAGACGCGCATTCCGTCGCCGAGGTTCACGCGCAGAAGGTGTATGCGACGAGCGGTCTTGCGCCGATGCGGCACAACGTGGACGTGCTGTCCGCCGCCGGGCTGTGGATCGCCCGTCCCGACGGCTGGCTGGACGACGTGGCCGTCGCCTGGGAGATCGACTCGCTGAAGTACCACTTCTCGCCCGAACTCCACGAGGCGACGATGAGGCGGCGGGCGCGGATGCAGCGCGAGGGAATCATCGTCGTGACGCACTTGCCGAAGCAGATACAGGCCGACCCGGCGACGGTGCTCGCGGATCTCCGTGCGGCGCAGACGCTGGCGGCGTCACGCCCCCGGCCGCCGGTGTTCGTCCACACCGAACCGAAGCTGCGGTCGGCATGAGCCCCTGCCGCGCCCGATGTCACAGTGGTGCAATCAGACTGTGCGACATCGGGCGAGCGGGTGGCAGCGAATCAGAGAGGCATCAAGTCATGCTTGCGCGGGTTGCGCTGCACCTTCTTGTCACGCAGCATCGTCAGCGCCTTACGGATCTCGAGCCGGGTGGTGGCGGGCTCGATGACGGCGTCGATGTAGCCACGCTCCGCCGCGATGTACGGCGTCGCGATGTTCTCGTTGTAGAAGTTGATCAGCTGCCGGCGGACGGCGGGAGCGTTCTCGCCCGCGGCCTCGATCTGCCTACGCCCGATGAGGTCGACAGCACCCTCCGCGCCCATCACCGCGATGCGGGCGGTCGGCCATGCAAAGTTGATGTCGGCGCCCAACTGCTTCGAGCCCATGACGGCGTACGCGCCGCCGTACGCCTTGCGGATCACGACGGTCACCTTCGGGACGGTCGCCGTCACGAACGCGAAGATGAACCGGCCACCGCGCTTGATGACGCCGATCCGTTCCTGCTCGAGACCGGGAAGAAACCCGGGCGTGTCGACGGCGAACACCAGCGGGATGTCGAAGGCGTCGCAGATGCGGATGAAATGCGCGGCCTTGTCCGAGGCCTGAGCGTCCAGCGCACCCGCCGCGACCAGCGGCTGGTTCGCGATCACCCCGACGGTGCGCCCGTCCACGCGAGCGAAGCCGGTGATGATGTTCAGCGCAACCTGCCCGCCGATCTCGTGGAACTCGCCGTCGTCGAAGATCCGCAGCAGGATGTCGTGCATGTCGTAACCGGCGTTGTCGGCGTCCGGGATGAACGTGTCGAGGTCGCGGTCGGAGTCCGTGATCTCCGGTTCGAGACCCGGGTTGACCACCGGCGGCTTCTCCATGCAACTCGACGGCAGGAAGCTGAGGTACTTGCGCACCCACTCGAACGCGGCCTTCTCGTCGGCCGCCACGTGATGCAGGTTGCCGTACTGGGCCTGGTTCCGGGCGCCACCGAGTTCCTCGAGGCTGACGTCCTCGCCGGTGATCTTCCGGACCACGTCGGGTCCGGTGACGAACATGTACGACTCCTCGGTAGCCACCAGGACGTCGGTGTTGATCGGCGCGTACACCGCACCGCCCGCGCACTTGCCGAGGATCATCGAGATCTGCGGGCACATCCCCGACAGCGGCTCCTGCCGACGGCCGAGCTCCGCGTACCAGGCCAGCGACGTCACGGCGTCCTGCACCCGGGCTCCACCGGAGTCGTTGATGCCGACGCAGGGGCAGCCGATCTTGGCGGCGAACTCCATGATCGCGGCGACCTTGCGGCCGAACATCTCGCCGACGGATCCACCGAACACGGTCTGATCGTGGGAGAACACCGCGACGGGGCGTCCCTCGACGGTCCCGTGGCCGGTGACGACGCCGTCGCTGTACAGGGCGTTGGGATCACCGGGCTGGCGCATCAGGCCGCCGACCTCGATGAAACTTCCCGGGTCGAGCAGCATGTCGATGCGTTCGCGCGCGCTCGGAATGCCCTTCTTCGCGCGCTTGGCGATCGCCTGTTCGCCCGCGGGTTCCTTTGCCGTTTCGAGCTTTTCGCGCAGTTCGGCAAGCTTCTCTGCGGTTGTCGTGGTCACTGATGTGCTCCGGTTCCGGCGGCCTGGATCGCCGCCAGCTTCTTGGTGAGGTCGGCACCGACCTTCGAGATGTACGGCTCGTCGACGATCTGGATGTGATCGCCGCCCACATGGATGATCTCCAGGTTCTTCACCGCCTCGCCCCAGCCGCCGTCCGGCTTCCGGGTCTTGAACGCGGGCTCCAGGTTCATCACGTCGTCGTGGTAGCGGTCGGCCATGTACAGGACGACGTCGCCGTCGTACTGCTCGATCTCGGCGGTCTGGATGGCCCGGTTGTCGAGCCACGACGTGCGCTGGTGCTCGATGATTCCGCCCGGAATCTTGGTGCCACTCAGCTTGAGCAGTTCCGTGAGGATCTTGATCTGCTCTTCGTCGCTCTCCGCCGCAGCGAGCTTGTCGTACGGCAGCGGGTAGTCCACGTTGTACGTCTTCTTCGCGAACGCGGCGTACCGCTGCCAGCGCTTGCGAATCTCGTCCGGGGTGTCCTCGACCTTCTCACCGGCCATGACCGTGTCGATCAGGCCCACGATCCGAACGTCCGCGCCCGACTCGCGCAGCAGCTTCGCCACCGCGTAGGCCAGCACACCGCCCAGCGACCAGCCGTACAGCACGTACGGTCCGTCACCCTGGATCTCGCGAATCAACGGCAGGTACTCGGCCGCCCGGACCTCGATCGGCCCCTCGGTGCGCTCGAACCCGTACATCGGCGTGCCCGCGGGCAGACGCTTCAGCAGCGGCTCGTACGCGACGGTCGAACCACCGGCCGGGTGGAACACGAACACGGGGACGGCGTCGGATCCTTCCGGGCGGGGCCGCAGCGCGCGGACCAGCCCGTCGATCTTGCCGGAATCCTCGAGGAATCCGCGCACCACGTTGGCGAGTTCCTCGATGGTGGTGGAGTCGAGGACGTCGTCGAACGTGATCTCACCGTTCGCGCGTTCCGACAACCGGACCGCCAGCTTCTCGGCCGTCTCGTCGTTCAGGATCGGCAGCGTATTGAAGATGCCCTTGGCGGACTCGCCGGTGACGACGGCCCACGTGGCGAACGTCAGACGCTCGGCGGCGTCGCGCGGCGGAACATCGGAACCGGTCGCGTCGGCGACCGCTTCCTTGCCGTCCACGGCGGCTGCCTCGGGGGCTGCGACCGTCTCCTGGACCGGGGTGGCCGCGAGGATCGCCTCGGCCTCGGCCTCCACGGACGTGTCCTCGGCGTCGAGCGGGGACACGGCGCCCTCGGAGTCACGGTCGGCCTCTGCCGCCTCGGAGTCACGGTCGGCCTCCGCGGCCTCGGAGTCACGGTCGGCCTCCGCGGCCTCGGAGTCACGGTCGGCCTCCGCGGCCTCGGAGTCACGGTCGGCCTCCGCGGCCTCCTCCGCTTCCTTCTCGGCCTTCTGCTTGTCTGCCAGCGCCTGCACCTCTTCGCGGTTCTCGACCGCGTAACGCAGGTACTTGGCGACCTCCATGAGGTTCGCATCCTTGACGGCTTGCAGCTGCAGCTGCGGGATGTCGAACTCGTACTCGACGCGGTTCTTGATGCGGACGGCCATCAGCGAATCGAGGCCCAGCTCGATGAGCGGGATCTCGGCGGGCAGGTCTTCCGGGGCGTAGCCCATGGACTCGGCGACGATCAGCGCGAGACGGTCTTCGAGCGTCTGCGAACCGTTCGGGTCCCACCTCTCACCGATGTCCTCGACGACCTCGGGCAGCTCCTCCACCGGGGAGGTCGACTGCACCGGGGCCGCGACGACGGGCTCGGGCAGAGCCTCGCCGGACGCGACGGCGGCGTCGAACAGCAGCGTGAAGCGCGGGCCGCTCTTCGCGTGTACCTGCAGCGACGCGCCACCCGGATGCGGGTTGAGCGTCGTGGTGAGCGTTCCCTCCGCCGGCGCGTGGGCGTGCAGAACGGATGCGGCGAGCGTCACGTCCGACAGCACCTGCGACGCGGCGGCGGTGACCAGTGCAGGCAGGTCGGTGACCGCGCCGGCCTGGACCTCCCACACGTGGCGGCCGTCGGGCAGCGACACGTGCGCACCCGGGACACGGGTGTTGCCGCTGGAATCGATCCGGGTCTCCACCCAGTACGGCTTGCGGATCCATGCGGTGCGCGGAACGGACGCGAAGTCGCCCTCGGGGAGCAGCGACGACAGGTCGACGGCGTGCCCGTGCACGTACAGCTGCGCGAGCGCGGCGAGGACACCGAGCGGCTCGTCCTCCTTGCGCTTGAGCGTCTGGATGAGCTGCATGTCGTGCAGACCGGCGTCGAATGCGGTGGCGGCCACGGACATCAGTGCCACCGGGTTGGGCGCCAACTCCACGAACGTGGTGTGCCCGCTGCCCACGGCGAGGCGGACGGCGTTGGTGAAGTACACGCTGTGGCGCAGACCCTTGGTCCAGTACTCCTCGCGGTGAATCGGCTCGTGGCCGGCGCGGTAGTACGTGTCCTGGTCGACCGACGAGTACACGCCCAGCTTCAGCTTGGTCGGCTCGATGCCCGCCAATTCCGCGGCCAGCTCGCCCAGCAGCGGATCGACCTGGGAGGTGTGGCTGGCGCCCTTCGTCTTGAGGACGCGGGCCATCTTCTCCTCGCCCTCGGCGCGCGCGACGATGGCGTTGACCTCGGGCTCGGGGCCACCGATCACGGTGTGCGTCGGGGCCGCGTACACGCAGACCTCGAGGTGCGGGAAGTCGGTGAGAACGGTCTCGATCTCGGCCGCGCTGTACTCGACGAGCGCCATCAGACGGATGTCGTCGCCCTCGAGCGTGGCCTCGGCCTCACCCATGAGGCGGGACCGGGCGCAGATCACCCGCACCGCGTCCTCGAGCGGCAGACCACCCGAGATGTATGCGGCGGCAGCCTCACCCATCGAGTGTCCGACCACGGCCTCGGGCTCGGCGCCGTGGTGACGCAGCAGGGCCGCCAGCCCGATCTGGATGGTGAAGATGCCGACCTGCGAGGTCTCGACGTCGTAGTCGATCGCGTCGTCGAGGAACTTCTCCTTCATGGAGTAGCCGGCCTCGTCCTCGATCAGCGCGTCGACCTCGTCGATGGCCGCGGCGAAGACCGGGTTCTCCAGGTAGAGCTGCTTGGCCATCTTGCGGTGCTGCGAACCGAAGCCCGACAGAACCCAGACGGCGCCCTTCGACGACGGCGAATCCGCCGAGAACACACCCTGCCCGGGCTTCCCGGCGGCGATGGCGCGCAGTCCGGTGACGGCCTCGGAGCGAGTCTTCGCCAGGACGACGGCACGCGAGCGGCCGTGGTTGCGGCGGGCCAGAGAGCGCGCGACATCGGCGAGCGGAGTGGTGCTGCCCTCTTCGGTCTCCAGCCAGTCGGCCAGATCCGCGGCGGCACGACGACGACGCGACGGCAACGCACCCGACACCGGGAGCACAACCGTCGGCTCGACAGCCTCTACGGTCTCGACCACCGCTTCCTCGGCGGGAACGACGGTGTCGACAGGCTCGGCCGCTTCGTCCACGGCAGGTCCGGTGTACTCCCGCACGACGACGTGCGCGTTGGTGCCACCGAAACCGAACCCGGACACACCGGCGACGGCCGTGCCCGTGTAGCGCGGCCACGCCGCACCCTCGGGAATGACCTGCAGGTGCGCCTTGTCGAACGCGATGTACGGATTGGGTCCGGCGAAGTTCAGCGTCGGCGGCAGGGTGTCTTCCCGCATCGACAGCACGACCTTGATCAGGCCAGCGGCGCCTGCGGCGGCCTCGAGGTGACCGAAGTTGGTCTTGGCCGAGCCGAGCAGCGCGGGCTTGTCGTCGGCGCGTCCACGACCGACGACGCGTCCGAGTGCGTCGGCCTCGATGGGATCGCCGAGGATGGTGCCGGTGCCGTGCGCCTCGATGTAGTCGACGCCGGCCGGGTTGATGCCCGCGTCGCGGTAGGCGTAGCGCAGGACGTCGGCCTGCGCGTCGGGGTTCGGGGCCGCAAGCCCGTTGGAGCGGCCGTCCTGGTTGACCGCGCTACCGGCGATGACCGCGAGGATCTCGTCGCCGTCACGCTCGGCGTCCTCGAGACGCTTGAGGACGACGAGGCCGCCGCCCTCGGCGCGGATCATGCCGTCGGCGTCGGAGGAGAATGCCTTGATGCGGCCGTTGGGGGCCATCACACCCAGCTGGTCGAAGCCCAGCGTGGCGGGCGGCGCGACGAGCATGTTGACGCCGCCGGCGAGCGCTAGATCCGACTCACCGGACCGCAACGAGCGCACCGCCTGGTGCACCGCTACGAGCGACGACGAGCAGGCCGTGTCGAGGGCGATGGACGGTCCGCGGAAGTCGTAGAAGTAGGACACCCGGTTGGCGACGATGGACGTCGACGTACCGGTCAGCGCATACGGGTGCGCGTGGACGGGGTCGCTGACCGCGAGCAGCTGGTAGTCGTTGGCCGAGCTGCCGATGAACACACCGACCTGCTCACCCTTGAGTTCGCTGGCCGGGATGCGGGCATGCTCGAGGGCTTCCCACGTCAGTTCCATCGCGAGGCGCTGCTGCGGGTCGACGTTCGCGACCTCCAGCGGGGACATCGCGAAGAACTCCGCGTCGAAGGTCTTCACGTCGTCGAGGTAGCCGGCCTGCGTGTTGGCCTTCTCGACGGCGGCCTTGATCTGCGGGTCGGAGGTGAACTCCTCCCAGCGGCCCTCGGGCAGGTCGGAGATGCCGTCGCGGCCCTCCGCGAGCATCTGCCACATCTCGGCAGGAGTCTTTCCCGCGCCGGGAAAGCGCGAGGCCAGGCCCACGATCGCGATGTCGTGCGCGTCCGACGTCGGCACCGACGCGTAGTACGCGGCGTCCGCCGAGTCGTCGAGCTGCTCGGGTTCGCCCTCGATGATGCGGGTGGCCAGCGACGCGATGGTGGGGTGCTGGTAGGCGACCGTCGCGGTGAGCGTGACGCCGACCAATTCCTCGATCTCGCCACTCAGCGCGACGGCGTCGCGAGACGACAGACCGAACTCTTCCATCGGGCGGTCGTCGGTGATCTGACCGACCGGTTGCCCGGTTGCGTCGGCAATCCAGTTGCGCAGCCACTCGCGCAGCTGCGCGACCGTCATGTCACCGGTGTTGCCGGTGGCATTCCCCGTCGCTTCGCTCGCCCCGACCCGGTCATCATCTTTTTCAGCCATCAACTCACCAAGCTACCCGTCAGGAAGTGGACTATTCGGAAACGCTATCGGGGAAGGCCGTCTGCGTGTATCCGCCGCGCAGGGTGCCTTCGATGTAGCTCGCCTTGCACGCGCGGCGGGCGATCTTGCCGCTCGACGTACGAGGAATCGAGCCCGCGGGCACCAGCAGGATGTCGCGCACGGTGACCCCGTGCCTGCTCGACAACGCCGCCCGCACCGTGTCGGCGATGGGCTGGGGGTCGGCCTTGCCCGCACCCGGTGCGCGCTCGGCCACGATCACGAGCTGCTCGGAGGAGTCGCCCGCGTCGTAGTTCAGACCCGAGTGCGTGTTCTCGAACACCACGGCGGGCAGCTGGTTGGCCGGGACCGCGAACGCGGCGACGAAGCCGGGGCGGAGCGCGGTGCTCGCCTCCTGCGCCGAGTACTCGAGGTCCTGCGGGTAGTGGTTGCGGCCGTCGACGATCACGAGGTCCTTGACGCGGCCCGTGATGAACAGCTCGCCGTCGATGTAGACGCCGTAGTCGCCGGTCCGCATCCAGTTGGCGTCCTCGGGCGTGCCCTCCGCGTGGCTGCCCTCGGCGAGCCGGTTGGTGAGCTTGTTGTGGAACGTCTCGGCGGTCTCGTCGGTGCGGCCCCAATAGCCGATGCCGATGTTCTCACCGTGCAGCCAGATCTCTCCGACCCGGTCGTCGGGCTGCTCGATGCGCGACTCCGGATCGACGATGGCGGCCCACTGGCTGCGCGCGACGTAACCGCAGGACACCTGCGGGATGGCGTTCTCGGCGTCCTGGTCCACCTTCACGACGCGACCGGCGTTGAGCTCGTCGCGATCGACGTAGATGACGCGGGCCTCGTCCGAGTGCCGGGTCGAGGACACGAACAGGGTGGCCTCGGCCATGCCGTACGAGGGCTTGATCGCCGTCTTCGGCAGACCGTACGGCGCGAACGCCTCGTTGAACTTGCGCATCGACGATGTGGTGACCGGCTCGCTGCCGTTGATGAGACCGATCACGTTGCTCAGATCGAGGCTCTCACCGCTCTTCGGCAGACCGCGAGCGGCCGCGTGCTCGAACGCGAAGTTGGGTGCGGCCGCGAACGTGCCGGCACCGTCCGACACCGCCGCCAGTTCCTTGATCCACCGGTACGGCCGCTGCACGAACGCGCGCGGGCTCATGATGGTGATGTACTTGCCGCCCAGGGCGGGCAGGATGACGGTCAGCAGACCCATGTCGTGGAACAGCGGCAGCCACGTGACGCCGCGCGAGTTCTCGTTGAGCTCGATGGAGTCGACCATCTGCAGCGCGTTGGTGCCGACGGCGCGGTGCGTGATCTCCACACCGGCGGGCACACGGGTGGAGCCGGACGTGTACTGCAGGTACGCGACGTCGTCGAGACCGATCTCGGGGCGCACCCAGGACTCGCCGACGCTGTCGGGGATGGCGTCGACGGCGATGATGCGGGGGCGCTGGGCGGCGGGGAGGGACCGGAAGAACTGTCGAACACCCGCGGCGGAGGAGGTGGCCGTGAGGATGGCGGCAGGCGTGCAGTCACCGAGGACGGCGTGCAGACGGTCGGTGTGGCCGGGCTCGTCGGGGTCGAACAGCGGCACCGAAATCGTTCCGGCGTGGATGGCGGCGAAGAAGGAGATGACGTAGTCGAGACCCTGCGGCGCCAGGACTGCGACACGGTCGCCGGGCTTGGTGACCTGCTGGAGGCGAGCCGCGACGGCGCGCAGCCGGTGGCCGAACTGTTCCCAGGTCAGCTCTTGCGCTTCGCCGTCTCTGTCCCGCGAATAGTCGATGTAGCGGTATGCCAGCTCGTCCGAGTTCTCCCGGGTGTGCCGTTGGACGTAGTCGACCAGCGTGCTTCCCGATTCGAGCCTGATATGGCCCTTCTCGTCGATAAAATCATCGAACTTCGCGTTCATTCCATCTCCTCCGAAGCGATCACACAGGCATGCACCGGCATGACTGCGCCCCAGACTTCCTTCGCCGAATCGGATCTTGTACAACTCGCGGGGAATGACGTAACACGCCACTCACCCGAATAAGTTCATCGATTCCAAACCATCGATATGTTACAGATTGGCATCGCCGCCCTCGGTTCGCTGCGTCTACTCGCCCTTCAGTTGCGAGATGATCGGCGCGAACGCATCCATCTGTGTGGGGAACACACCGACGTAAGACATTGTCGTCTTTTCTCGCACCATACGTATCTGATCGGCGATCTCCTCGAAGCTTCCGATCGCGAGATACGGCGAGCTCAGGATGTCTTCGACAGACAGCTTGGTGTCGACCTCGATGTTGGGCGGGAAGCCCTGATCGAGTGCGGCGAGCGCCATCTCGGCGGTCTGCTCACGGTCGTCGGTGATGACGATGGTGGTGATCGTCCAGTTCAGTTCGATGTCGTCGAACCGGTCACCGGCAGCTTCCCGGATCCGGTCGACGCGCTCCATCGTCTTCTCGAGCGTGACACCCGAGAGCAGGAGCTTGCCTTCCTTACTGGTCGGCGTCGCCACGGAGATGATGTCGGCGTACTTGGCCGCGAGCGCCAGCATCTTGGGGCCGCCGCCGCCGACGGCGATCGGGGGACGCGGGCCCTGACGGGGCCGCGGACTGCCCGTCAGGCCCTTGATCTGGTAGTACTTGCCGTCGAAGTTGCACTCCTGGCCGCGCAGCAAGACGTCGAGGATCTGCAGGGTCTCCTCGAGCTTGGCGATCCGGACGCCCGGGCGCTCGTAGGCGATGCCGCCCTTGTCGAACTCTTCCTTCATCCAGCCGGCGCCGATGCCGAGTTCGAGGCGGCCACCCGACAGCACGTCGATGGTGGCGGCGTCCTTGGCGAGGATCGCCGGGTGCCGGAAGCCGTTGGCGAGGACGGCGGTGCCGAGCCGGATCTTGTCCGTGGCGATCGCGAGTGCTCCGAGAGCGGCGATCGGTCCCACCTGGTTACCCAGGTGGTCGGGGATCATGAAGCTGTCGAACCCGAGTTCCTCGGCCTTCTGCGCGAGCTTGACGAACCGACGCGCGCCGCCCTCGTCCGCGTTGCCCTCTCCGCCTGCCGCGAATCGGAACTTACGCAACGAGCTGGCGTCGGAACTCATGAATAGCTTCTCCTGTGGTGAAACGCCCGCGTTTCAGGACGTGAACATCGGTGGGGTCGGGCACCGGTGATGCCGCAACGTGCAGCACTCTACCGGTGCCGAGAAACGCACACTACCGGCCAGTACGCGTCTCGCCTATCTGTTTGGGACGTTTCACGGCTCACCGACCACGGTGAACCCATCCGCCACAAAATCAACTGTGGGCCGGGGTCGGGGCGGCCTCTATCTTCTCGGCAGCCCATCCGGCGATCCACTGTGTGGCCGTCGTGCCGGAGTCGTCGACGACGTACGAGTTGTACATCGCGTGGACGGGGTTGTTGTTGTACTCGAGCAGACGCAGACCGCTTCCGATCCAGTTGCTCGGTTTCAACGCCTGCGCCGGGGCGTCGCAGATTCCGTCCGTCGGGGCGCAGATCTCGACCGCCCGGTCGGTGAGACCACCGAAACCGCCGGGGCGGGGACCGGTCATGGTGATTCCCGGGATCTGCAGACCGGCCAGCGACAGTTCGGCTCCGACGCCGGTGACCGGCTGGCCGATATTCGTCGCGGTGGCCGGGTCGCGGCGACCGTCGGCGATGAGCCCGACACCCAGTACGAGATCCGCCGGAACAGGACCGTCACCTGCACCGATACTCGACGCGACGTCGCCGGCGATGACCGCGCCCTGGGAGAATCCGGTGAGCAGGAAGCTGGTCAGGGGGCACTCTGCGTGACGACGGATCAGGATGTCGTTGGTGGCGGCCGTGCCCGCGCCGCGGCTGTTGTTGTACGACTGCTGCCCGTCCGGCGGGAAGGCGACCGGGTTGGAGAACTGCGCGACGTACGGAACCGTGTACACGTCGGCGCGCGACGACTCGAACTGCTCCTGCAGCGGCCGCGACACGTTGAGCATCAGCGACGCCGGATTGGCCGACGGGTTGTACGGGTCGTCCGTCGGGCTGGACTCCCACGTGCCCGGGACGACCACCACCTGGACGTCGGGACAGCTCGCCGGCTGGGCGTTGGGGCGTTCGGGACCGGGCGGGGTCGGGATCGGTTTGGGCAGCCGCCCGGCGAGGAGATACCAGAGCGCGATCACTGCGACGAGAATCACCAGCAGGACAACGATCAGCACCATCAGCTTGCGCAGGAGGCTGCTCTTCTTCTTCCGCGTTCCGCGCCCGGTCAACGACATCGGCGTCTACTTGCAGTAGGTCGCGTGGGCGACATCCATGTAGGTCTGGGCGTTGGCCGTCGCCTGCTCCTGGGTCAGTTCCTGACCGGCAGCGGACGCCTCGGTGCCGACCATCGCTGTGACGAACACCATCGCTTCGGCGTCGCTCTTGCCTTCGGCCTTGGCCTGGCAGATGAAGTCGGCGGTGCTCACGGCCATGGTGCCGTCGGCGGCCGGCTCGATGCCCTTGCTCTTCAGCGCGTCGAGGAACTTCTGGCCTTCGGTACTGACCGGGACCTCGCTGGGGCCGGGGAAATCGCCCGGAACTTCCTCGGGCTGCTCCGGCGGCGCCGTCGCCGCCTGACCCGGGCTGGTCACCGGCGCGGAGGCGGAGGCCGAGGCGCTCGCGCTGGGCGCGGCGGACGCTGAACTCTCGGCGGAGCTGGACGCCGCAGCGGACGTCGTGGCGCTGGTGGACGGGTTCGACGTGGCCGTGGAGTCGTCGCTACCGCACCCGACCAACAATCCGCTTGCTGCGACGGCGAGCGCGCCTACCGCGATCGCCCGTCGGAAGGTGGTGCTGATACGTGAGTGCTGCGGCATCTATTTCCGTCCTTGCTTTCCAAGTCGTTGTCTCTCGACAGGGTACAGACGCAGATCGGGCGGAAGCCTGGTCCGCCGGACCCGGCCCCGCCCGCTGCGCGTGAGATTTCTAGTGCTTTCCGGCCATCAGTGAATCTCGGCCTTGTTGTCGACCACTGTGACGTAACCGGTCTTGAAGTTCTGCTGGACGCCGCCGGGGATGGCGAACTTGTCGCTGATCGGGAACCCGAGCCGGCCGCCCTCGTACCCGGCGCTCTTCCACGCGTCGAAGATCGGTCCGTTCTCGACGGCCCACGCACCCGACAGCGGGCTCCAGTAGATGTTGCCGCCCTCGAACTGGTTGAACCGGCCGCCGTCCTTGACCGCGATCTCGCTGGTCTTCGCGAATCCGAGCCACCCACCCTCGTAACCGAGTTCGGCGTACTTGCCCATGATCATTCCCTGCACACTGTGTGTGCCGTTCGCGGGACTGAAGTACATGGCGCCGATCTCGAAGCCCTGCACCGCGCCGTCCTTGCCGGGCGTGGGAACTTCCTCGGCCACCGGGTATCCGAGCGGTCCGCCCTCCCAGCCCTGACGTGCCCACTCGTCGCGGATCGCACCGCGGACGGCGTGCGCCCCGGTCTGCGGCGACCAGTACACGGACCCGTGCTCGAAGTGGTTGAAGCGACCGCGACCGTCGGGGGTGCCCAGTTCGGGTGTCGTCGGGTAGCCGAGCGGCCCGCCCGGACCACCGGTCGCCTGGTAGACGCCGCCGATGGCGCCGGCCACCGGCTGTGCGCCGGTGTCGGATTTGGCGAAGATCCGGCCGTTGCGGAAGTCCTGGACCGTTCCGCCCGCGAGGCTGTACTCGGGGGTCAGGCAGTCGCCGATCCACGGGTTCGCACCGGCGACCCCGGCGATGGAACCGCCTGTGGTGCACACCGGCTTGTCGGGTTCGACGTCGACGGCGCCGGCGAGCTGCGGCCACAGCTGGTGGAGCTCGAACTGCCAGTACGGCCACGAGTGTGTGCCGGACGGCCGGTAGTTGACCTGGGCGGGGATGCCCAGTTTGTTGAGCTTGGTCGCGAAGGTCTGGGATGTGAGTCGCGAGAGGATTTCGAGCCCCATACCCGCGTAATTGGTGCTGACGCCCGGGATTCCGGACGGCTGGTCGTACGGGCCCGTGGTTCCGCTACCGCTGGAGATGTAGAGGCTGACGCCCTTGAGCTTGTCGGCCAGCAGGTAGGGGTCGTGCTCCTCCCACGCCGAGCTGGTCGGGGGACCCCACATCGCGTCCGCGTCGAACCCGCCCGCGTCGCTCATCGCGTAGGCGACGGCCTGCGGCATACCGAGCGCGGTGGTGGTGAGCATGCCCGACAGCGACGCGGCGAACTTGAAGAATCCCTGGTTGCGTGCCGCCAGGAACATGGCGGACGTGCCGCCCATCGAGAGTCCTATGACGCCGCGCGTCTGCGTGGTGCGCCAGTCGCTTTCGAGGATCGGGGGCAGTTCCTTCGTGAGGAACGTCTCCCACTGGTAGTTCTGACCGTTGTCCTGGGCCACCCAGTCGGAGTAGAAACTGGACTGGCCGCCGACCGGGAGGACGACGTTGATGTTCTTGTCGGCGAAGAACGACTCGGCGTCGGTCTCGAGGGTCCAGCCGTTCTCGTTGTCCTGTGCGCGGAGACCGTCGAGCATGTAGACGGACGGGAACTTCTCGGTGGGCTTCGAGTTCCAGTCGCGCGCAAGGAGCATCTGCACCTGGATCGGCACGCCCATCGACGGAGAGTTGATCCAGATCGCCACGCGACGGTCGGTGAGCCAGTCGACGTGATGGATCGTCGCGCCGCCCGGGGCCTGCGTGGCCACCGGAGCCTGCGCGGCGGCGGGCGCCGCATGGGCGACCGGCGCAGCCGAGACGGTGGCGGTCTGGGTGAACCCGACCGCCACCGGCACCACGAGCACAGCGGCAAGCGAGGCCAGCGTTCGCCTTCGAACATTTCCGGCAGACGAACGCTGACGTTCTGCCCTGAACAGGCCTACTCGCATGACGTTCACTCTCTCTCTGCGCGTCGAGACCAACACGGAGCACGGCCTCGCGTTCCGGTTCTTTCTACACGCAAACGACAGACGAGTGGGAGTGCCGCGCTGTTACAGCTGGTGCAATTGTTACTTCCGAGCTACCCGATCGTGTTGCCGAGGTCGCCGGCCAGATCGTGGATCTGCTGCTGCCAGTAACGCCACGTGTGGATGCCGCGGGGCGGGAAGCTGTAGGTGACGTTCTTCGCGCCGAGGGTGGCCATCTTGACCTGGAAGGCACGGGTGTTCGCCAGCGACAGTGCCTCGAGGCTCGCACCGGTGCTCGCGTTGAAGACGTCCATGAATCCGGTCGGTGCGGCTCCGCCGGGAGCGGGAATGCCGTTGGCGGCCGACACCCACAGGCGGGTGTTGTTGTCACGAAGCTTGTTCGCGAACACGAACGGGTCGTTGCGCAGCCACGCCGGGTTCCACGGCGGGCCCCACATCGCGTCGACGTTGTAACGGCCTGCGTCGAGCATCGCGATGCGGATGGCCTCACGCATGCCGGGAGCCGAGATGTTCAGGTAACCGGACAGCGAGCCCGCGTAGTTGAACTGCTCGGGGTGGTAGGCCGCGAGGGTCAGGGCGGCGCTGCCACCCATCGACAGGCCGATGACGCCGTTACGGGTGGACTGGAACCCGAGGCGGTTCGCCAGTGCGTCGCGAAGTTCTTGAGTGAGGAACGTCTCCCACTTGTACGGGGTCTTCTGGCCGTTGAGGTTCGAGTTCGACAACCAGTCGGAGTAGAAGCTGGACTGCCCGCCGACCGGCTGGACGACGTTGATGTTCTGCGAGGCGAGGAACGGGCCCGCGTCGGTGTTGACCTCCCAGCCGCTCAGATCGTCCTGCGCGCGCAAACCGTCGAGCAGGTAGACGACCCGGTTGGTGTTGCCGTCGGCGGCACGCCAGATGCGGCTCTTGATCGGTCCCATGGCGGAATCGACCCAGAAGTCCTGCGCCGCGGGGTCGAAGGCTGCGGATGCGGTTGCGCCTCCGCCCACCATGGTCACGCCCAGTGGCAGTGCGACCGCCAGAGCAATTGCGGCGGCGGTACGCCTGGCCCATCCGCTTGTTCTCGTCGAACCCCCAACTCGCATGAACTCGTCTTCCCTCCGCTTGTTTCGTCTCGCGCCGCGGCCGCGGCAACCTCTCGATAACTCTCGTGAAAATCTCACGTACAGACGCCACCCGCGCAGCGCTCGCTGCGCGGGTGGCGTCTCGACGGGATCACCTTACTGACAAAACGTTCCGTTGTGCACTCCCGGGGGAAGGCAATCCAGGGTTTCCCCTCACGTTCCCGGTCCGGGCACATGCACTCCGGAGCGCACGAGTGCCGCCCCGCCGGATCGGCGGGGCGGCCTTCGCCACGAAGGTGGTGTCAGATCACCAGGCGCCCAGTGTGTCCAGAATCTGGCCGCGCGCCTTGAACAGCTCCGAACCCCAGTACGGCCACGAGTGCGTGCCGTTGGCGGGGAAGTCGAAGGTGGCCGGGACACCGAGGGTGGCCAGACGCACCTGGAATGCGCGGGTGTTGGCCAGGGCGAGAGCCTCGAGGCCCATGCCGTTGGCGGTGTTGTAGTAGTCGATCGGAGCGCGCGGGTGGTCGAACTCACCGGGCAGACCGCTGGCAGCCGAGATGAACATCGACAGGCCGTTCAGACGCGGCGCGAACACGAACGGGTCGTTACGCAGCCACGCCGGGTTCCACGGCGGGCCCCACATCGAGTCGACGTTGAAGCGGCCGGCGTCGAGCATCGCGACGCGGATCGCCTCACGCATGCCGGGAGCCGAAATGTTCAGGTAGCCGGACAGCGAACCGGCGAACTTGAACTGGTCACGGTGGTATGCGGCGAGGGTCAGGGCGGCGCTGCCACCCATCGACAGGCCGAGGACGGCGTTGTTGGTGCGCGAGACGCCGTAGTTCGCCAGGAAGTCGGGCAGTTCCTGCGTCAGGAACGTCTCCCACTTGTACGTGACGGGCTGGCCGTTGAAGTTGCTCGCCGAGTACCAGTCCGAGTAGAAGCTGGACTCGCCACCGACGGGCATGACCAGGGTCACGTTGTCGTTGCGGTACTGGTCGATCGCGTTGGTCTCGAAGCTCCACGCGTTGCGGTCGTTGCGGGCGCGCAGGCCGTCGAGCAGGTACAGCGCGGAACTACCGCCGCGGGCTGCCCACTGGACCTGGACCTTGATCGGTCCCATGGAAGAGGGAACCCACAGTTCCTCGTAGCCACCAGCCGGCGCGGTCTTGGCGGGACCCGCGTGCGTCGGTGCTGCTGCGGCGACGGCTCCACCAGCGATTCCTGCGCCCACAGGCAGTACCAGTGCGACGGCGCCGATGGCCATCGCACGCTGCTTGAGGCGCTGAGACAACCTCGGTCTGGCAAAACGCATGAATACTGCTCACTCTCTTCGTCTGCGGACTCCGCCAACTGGGCGGCTCCGGCGGATTCCGTCGGGGAACAGGCGACCTGCCGGCCCGGGCATTGAAGCCGGGTCGGCAGCGGACCTCTTCCAAGTCACACTGCGCTTGGTGGACTGTATGTCACACAAAGTTCCCTGACAAACGCTCGCGGAGCGCTTTTCGGGGAACTTCCAGACCACCGTCAACGATGACTCATCATCGACGTACATCGTCGCCGACAGCTCCCGCGTTACACAAACGAGATCTGATGTTCCGACATCGAGATCTGCCCGGGACGCCGCAGTGACACACGCCCGGCCCGTTTCGCCCTATTTGGCCGGTTCCGGGAGGGGCGGCTCGAGATTGCATCGCTGAATTTCATATGCGGGCACTCGCTCGATTCGATAACTCGCGAAATGCAGCGCATCCTTGAAATTCTGTTTGAATCGCGGCCACGTCAGTTCCGACCGGTACGACGTCAGCAGGTCCTGAGTCTCGGGGCACGTGAGCGCGACCCGCGCCTCGGTCACCCATTCCTCGTCGAGGAATCCGGGCATCCACGGGTGCTTGTCGATCATTCCCGTGTCCACCACGACCCAGTCGGGGTAGAGGGCCTTGTCGTGCCCGATACGGCCGTCGTCCAACCGCTCGGTGTGCGCCGCCAGCGGGTAGGCGAGACCCATCTGGTCCAGCACCCGCACGTCGAGGCCGACGTTCATGCTCGTCATGCCGAGGTTCAGGAAGTACACGGTGTGGCCTGCGCCGCCGTCCGGGATCGGAAGGGGCGGAGGAACGACGAACCAGTACGTGTAGTCGGCGGACGGGATGAGCAGGCCGCCGTCGGGGGTGTCCGAGATGGTCTGGACCATGGCGCGCATCCGCGGGTAGTCCAGATAATCGTCCGCGCGAATCGGGTGCGCATGACCGGTGTTGAGAACGTAGAAGGCGCGTTCGTCGACAATTCCGGAACGTCCGATAACGACACCTTCCGGCATTCCCGTCGTGTTCGACGCGAAGAATGCCCACACGACGGTGCCGACCCACAGGAAAGCCATTGCGAGAAAAATCGACGATTCCCTGTTACGCCCCCACGCCACCTGGTCCGGAATTCGCACAGGAATTACGGCGACGGGAACGATGAAACAGAACAGAACGGGGAGAAGAACGCGGCCGTGCATGAAGTCGCCGCCGACGCGCAACGAGTACAGACCGAGGATCAGCCCGCTCGCGAGAATGAAGACGACGACGGCATTCTGCGTCCGCAGCCATCCGCGCAGGCGCGTCAGCCGATTCCCCTCGGTGTGACGAACACCATCTTCGATGGACTTGTCCCGGCCGCGCCAGGCGATCACGGCGCCGGCGAAAAGGAAAACCAGCGGCAGCCACAGCAGGTACGGGCCGAGCAGATTCCAGAGATAGGCGAAACCCTGCGACCACTTGGCGCCGCCGGCGTCCTTCGACACCGCGGTGTTGGGGTACGGGAGGGCGTAGTAGCCCATGCGCCAGATCTGGTAGCCCACCGGAACGATGCCGGCGACGAACACCATCGCCACGCGCACCACCCAGGTGAGACCGGGCGCGAGGAAGATCATCGCCAGCGACAGCACACCCAGGATCGCCAGCTCGGGGCGCACGAGGGGCCCCATGCCCGCGATGAACGAGAGCACGAGCACCGAGGTGGTGGACGGCGTGGCCGCCTGACTCCATCGGACCAGCAGCAGCCAGAGCAGCGCGATCCAGAAGATGACGAGGCAGCTTTCGAGACCCGACGTCGCGAAGTCGCGGGCCGGGGGCACCGCGATGTAGACGAGCACACCGGCGGGCATCAGGAACAGCGTGCCGCCGCCGGCGAAGGACCCACCGCGGTACAGGCGCGCGGTGCCGAACATGGCGAGCACGATCGCCGCCGTGGACAGGATCAGCGCGATCGTCAGGACGACGTATTCGAGCCGGGCCTGGGAGAGCCAGCTGAACGCGTAGACGATGTACGTCCACGCGGTGCTGGTGTTGGCCTCGACACGCTCGCCCGAGTTGAAGACCGGACCGTTGCCTGCGAGGAGGTTGCGGACCGTGCGCAGCACGATCAGGCCGTCGTCGGCAATCCATCTCCGTTCCCAGGCGCCCCAGAACATCAGGAGGGCCGAGATGGCCACACCCCCGAGGAAGACCACCCTCGAGAGGATGGCCTTCCGGTGGCGTTCGGTGGTCCGCTCCGCGGCGGCGTCCGAGTCCTCGGCGCCTCCTACCAAGTCAGACGAGGTAGACAGCGACACCCACCACTCCGATCCAGGCAATCGCGAGGAGTTGGAGCACGCGGTCGCCCAGCGCGATCTCCTCGGGCTCCCCCGCCTCGCCGCCGTCGACGTCCACGGCATAACGCAGGATCGCGATGGTGAACGGCACCATGGAGATGGCGTACCAGTTGGTGGCCTTCAGGTCGTCCTGCTGGAACGCCCACAGTCCGTAGCAGAGCACGACCGCGGTGGCGCTGAGCGTCCAGACGAAACGCAGGTACGTCGTGGTGTAATTCTCGAGGGACTTGCGGATCTTCGCACCGGTGCGCTCGGCGAGCTGCAGTTCGGCGTACCGCTTACCGGCCGCCATGAACAGCGAACCGAATGCCATAACGAGCAGGAACCACTGCGACAGTGCGATCTCTGCGGCGACACCACCGGCGATGGCACGCAGCAGGAACCCGGACGAGACGATGCAGATGTCGAGGACGGCCTGGTGTTTGAGACCGAAGCAGTAGGCCAGCTGGATGCCGATGTAGACGGCCATCACGACCGCCAGCTGCCAGTTGGCGAGGAACGACAGGGCGAGCGACCCGCCGAGCAGCACGACCGCCATCCCGAACGCCAGGTTGACGGGGAGCACACCCGCCGCGATGGGGCGGAATCGCTTGGTGGGGTGCGCGCGGTCGGCCTCGACGTCCATCGCGTCGTTGACGAGATAGATGCCGGACGCTGCCATGCAGAACACCACGAAGGCGAGTGCGACGGGAAGCAGGACGTCGGATTCCGTCGCAGTGCCCGCTGCGATGGGAGCTGCGAGTACCAGGACGTTCTTGACCCACTGACGCGGGCGGACAGCCTTGACGATGCCTGCCGCCAGGGATGTCGGGGGTCCGGTGACGACGGCCGGTTCCTCGCTCATTTCTCTCCAAACTTCTGCTCGGCCTTCAGCACCGCGACCGCAGAGGCGGCCCCCAGGGCAGATCCGGCGAGCACATCGGTCGGGTAGTGCACTCCCAGAACGAGCCGGGAGAGCAGCATCGGCGGTACCAACAACGCAGGCAAGGGTAGCCCGGTGAGACGGCCGAGCAGCACGGCAGCCGCTGTGGTGGACGTCGCGTGCGACGACGGGAAGCTCAATTTGCTGGGCGTCGACACGTTGACCTGGATCGACGGGTCGTTCGGCCGGGGGCGGCGGACGATGCGTTTGATCACGATCGACGCCGCGTGGGCGCCGACGGCACCCACCGCGACTCCCGCCCACTGCCGGCGGCGAGGCTTGTCGAGCGCCGCGCCGATGCCGGCAACGGCCACCCACCCGAGGGCGTGCTCACCGAAGTGGGACATACCCCGTGCGGTCGAGACGACGCCGGGACGGCTCGCGATCGTCGACTGGACGGCCTGCAGGATCTGGATCTCACTTGATGCCGAAGACACGTTCCCACCTCTCCTTACTGGTCAGCGCAGGAACGGCGTCCTGGTACTCGCGCTTGAGTTCGGGGAACCGCTGGGCCAGTTCGCGGCGCAGCCGGATCGCTTCCTTCAGCAGCGCGAGCGCCAGCTTGGGGTTGCGCTTGCGGTAGACCACTCCTCGCCCGTCCGCGGTGGTGACGGTGACGCCGTCCACCTGCGACAGCAGGAACCAGCGCGCGTCGATTGTGGGCACGTTGAGCTGGGGACGCTCGTGGTGCTGCTCGTGCGCGGGCTTCACGTTGTGGACCAGGCCCTTGCCGAGGCGCACGATCTTCGCGAGCGGGTTCGTCGGCAGGCCGACCGCGCCGACTTCCTCACCGGAGGGCATCGGCAGGCTCGTCGACGACGGCAGCACGACGGCGTCCGGGTACTCCTTGCGCATCGCGTGGACGTTGCCGAGCGCGGTCGGGAGCAGTTCGAAGATGTGCTCGGGGCCCTGCAGGAAGTCGGCGATGGCTTGGTTCTGGATCGCGACGGTCGAGTATTCGAGGCACAGCAGGTGCTTGATCGTGGCCTTGACGGTGTTGATCACGAGTCCACGGCCGTTGCCCGGCATGTGCAGCGACGCGACGACGAGCCGGTTCCGCAGGTGGAAGTACGCCTGCCAGTCGATGGCGTCGTCCTTGTCACTCCACGCCATGTGCCAGATCGCGGCACCGGGCATGGTGACGGTCGGGTAGCCGGCATTCCGGGCACGCAGACCGTATTCGGCATCGTCCCATTTGATGAACAGCGGCAGCGGCTGACCGAGTTCCTCGGCGGCCTGCCGCGGGATCATGCACATCCACCAGCCGTTGTAGTCGACGTCGATCCGGCGGTGCAGCAGCCGGGAGTTCTCGCGGTCGCTCAGCGGGTAGCGGGAGAAGTCGTGGTCGTACTCGACGTTCGGTGCGGCCGTCCACATGAAAATACTGCGGTCGACGACCTCGCCCATCGAGTGCAGGTGACTGCGCTCCTGGAGGTTCAGCATCTGTCCGCCGACGAGCATCGGCGACTTCGCGAACCGCGACATCGCCAGTGCGCGCAGGATCGAGTCGGGCTCGATCTCGATGTCGTCGTCCATGAACAGGATGTGCTGGCAGTCGGTGGTCTTCAGCGCCTCGTACATGATCCGGCTGTAGCCGCCGGACCCGCCGAGGTTCGCCTGGTCGTGGATGGCGAGCCGGTCGCCGAGCGCTTCGGCGGCCTCCGTAAAGCCGGGCTCGTCCCTGACCTTGCGGGTGCCCTGGTCCGGGATGATGACGGCCTTGACCACGTCCATGACGAGCTCGTCGGACGCCAGCGCCGTCAGTGCCTTGACGCAGTCGGTCGGCCGGTTGAACGTGGGGATGCCGACGGCGACGGTGGCCGCACCGGGGGCGTCGACCGGCGCGTACCAGCCGGCGCTCTCCAGCACGACCTCGGTGTCGGTGGTGATGTCGAACCAGATCCAGCCGCCGTCCTCGAACGGGGCGAGTTCGATCTCGAACTCCAGCGCGGCGTCGCCGTCCTGGAACTCGCGGCCCTCGACGTGGATGCGCGACGAGTCGGCCTTGGAGCGGTACACGTCGATGCGGCAGTGCCCCGACAGCTCGAGACGCAGCACCACGGAGTTCAGGGTGCTCCACCGGCGCCAGTAGCTGGCCGGGAACGCGTTGAAGTAGGTGCAGAACGACGCCTCCGCCTCGGCGCCGACCGACAGCGACGTGCGCGACAGCGAATGCGCGCGGCGGCTGTTGGTCTTCGCCTCCTCCAGGTAGAGGGTGCGGACGTCGAGCGGCTCGCCGGCGCGCGGCAGGATCACCCGCTGCAGCAGCGACTTGCCGAGTAACGGGGCGTCTTCGGTGACCTTCTCGGATTCGAGCAGATGTCGGGCGCTCATTCGGCATCCCCCACGAGGGCCGCACCGGATTCGAAGTGCGGACGCAGGGAGTTGTCGAACATCGCCAGCGCGCTGGCGATCGCCATGTGCATGTCCAGGTACTGGTAGGTGCCGAGACGGCCACCGAACAGGACCTTGCTCGACGCCATCTCCTCCTTCGCGCGGTCGCGGTAGGCGGCGAGCATCGCGCGGTCGTCGGGGGTGTTGATCGGGTAGTACGGCTCGTCCTTGCTCTCCGCGAACCGCGAGAACTCCCGCATGATGACCGTCTTGTCCTTCGGGTAGTCCCGCTCCGGGTGGAAGTGGCGGAACTCGTGGATCCGGGTGAAGGGCACGTCGGCGTCGTTGTAGTTCATGACCGGGGTTCCCTGGAAGTCACCGGTCTCGAGTACCTCGGTCTCGAAGTCGAGGGTGCGCCAGCCCAGCTCGCCCTCGGAGTAGTCGAAGTAGCGGTCGAGGGGGCCGGTGTAGACGACGGGGGCGTCGGGGCTCTCGGCGCGCAGGTCGTCGCGGACGTCGAACCAGTCGGTCTCGAGCCGGACCTCGATCTTCGGGTCCTTCGCCATGTTCTCGAGCCACGCGGTGTAGCCGTCGACGGGCAGGCCCTCGTACGTGTCGTTGAAGTAGCGGTTGTCGAACGTGTACCGCACCGGCAGTCGTGTGATGTTGCCCGCGGGCAGGTTCTTGGGGTCCGTCTGCCACTGCTTGGCGGTGTAGTCGCGCACGAACGCCTCGTACAGCGGCCGCCCGATCAGGGAGATCGCCTTCTCCTCCAAGTTGGACGCAGACCCCGAGTCGATCTCGCTGGACTGTTCGGCGATCAGCTTCCGCGCCTCGTCCGGGGTGAAGTAGCGCCCGAAGAACTGCGACACCAGCCCCAGCCCCATCGGGAACTGGTACGCCTGCCCCTTGTGCAGCGCGAACACGCGGTGCTGGTAGCTGGTGAATTCGGTGAACTGGGTGACGTAGTCCCACACCCTCTTGTTCGAGGTGTGGAACAGGTGCGCACCGTACTTGTGGATCTCGATGCCGGTCTCGGGCTCGGCCTCCGAATAGGCGTTTCCGCCCAGGTGATGACGACGGTCGAGCACCAGCACACGCTTACCCAGCTGTGTTGCTGCACGCTCGGCGACGGTCAGTCCGAAAAATCCGGAGCCGACGACGATGAGGTCGTACCGGCCAGGGGCGGTTGTCTCTGGGGTTGCAGCGGTCACGATGAACCAGGGTAAGCGACTCCGCCGCCCGTGCGCGGCCAAGGGGGGCAAGCACCCCCTCGGCACACACGAGGAGTTCTCCCTGTATTCACTGGTTCTGCAGGCCTCGTTGTTCCCGCCGACGCGGCGATCGCGCTTGATGAGCGGGTGCGCATCGTCCAGCTGGCGAACTTCTACGGACCGCGGTCGGGTGGGCTTCGCACCGCCCTCCACAACTGGGGTCAGGGGTACGTCGAACGCGGCCACGAGGTGATCCTCGTCGTCCCAGGTCAGCGCGACTGCGAGGAGCTGTTGCCGAGCGGGGTCCTGCGGATCACCCGGTCTGCTCCCGTCATCCCCGCGACCGGGGGTTATCGCGTGGTCAATCCGCGGCGCGTGGCCGACGTCGTCAGCGGTCTGCGGCCCGACGTCCTGGAGGTGTCCGACCGGCTCACACTGCGCGGTTTCGGGGGCTGGGCCCGGGATCGCGGGGTGCGCAGTGTGGTCGTGTCACACGAACGCCTCGACCGGTTGCTCGGCCAGCTCGCTCCGCGCCGCGTGGCCCGCGGCTGGGCCGATGTCGCGAACCGACGGATGGCCCGCAACTACGACGCCGTCGTCTGCACGACGGACTTCGCGAGCGAGGAGTTCACCCGGATCGGGGCCCCAAACCTGCACCGGGTTCCGCTCGGTGTGGATCTCACGATGTTCCACCCCGGCAAACACGACCAGGTGATGCGCGACTCGTTCGCCGACCCGGCGCAGCGTTTCCTTCTGCACTGCGGCCGGCTGTCGATGGAGAAGCAGGTGGAACGGAGCATCGACGCCGTCCGGCTGTTGCGGCGGCAGGGTCACGACGCCCGGCTCGTCATCGCCGGGGACGGGCCGCGGCGCGAGGCGCTGCAGTACCGGGCGCGTGGGCTCCCCGTGCACTTCACCGGGTTCATCAGCGACAAGGGCCGCCTGGCGTCGCTGTTCGCGTCGGCGGACGTGTCGCTGGCGCCGGGACCGCACGAGACGTTCTGCCTGTCGGCGCTCGAGTCGCTGGCGGCGGGCACCCCGGTGGTCGCGTCACAGTCGTCGGCGCTCGCCGAGATCATCACACCCGGCTGCGGCGCCCTGGCCCGGGACCGGGGTCCCGCGTTCGCCGAAGCGGTGAGCGGCATTCTCGCGATCCCCTCGCGCACGCGCCGGGCGTCGGCCCGGCGGCGGGCCGAGGACTTCGGCTGGGGCGAGTCCGTCGACGGGATGCTCGCCGTGCTCGAGGGGACCGGTCCGCTCTGCTCCGGCTAGCTGCCGCCCGTCGGTAACCACTCGCGCAGCACACTGGCGTCGATCACCTGCGCGCCCAGCTTCTTCGTCCAGATGATGGTTCCGTTGGTGTACATCCGGAACTTCCCAGCCTCCGACGGCAGCATCAGCTCGGGACCGATCGGCGCTCCCAGCGTGCTGTTGACGCCGCCGAGTTCCTTGTACTTCTCGGCGATCGGCGAACCCTCGGTGGTGCCGACGGTGTCCTCGTCCTCACCCGCGGACGCGAGGGTGGACTCGGGCTCGGGAGCGGCCGGCGGCGCGGGGACGCCGAGTCCGTCACCGACCGTGAACCAGTCGGACTTGAGCTTCAGCTTCGACCTCGCCTCGGCGCCCGTCGCCTCGGCGGTGCCCGACGATCCGACCACCTTCACACCCGTGACGCGTCCGCCGCCGACTCCGAAGTTGTTGCGGGTGACCACCTCGAACGATTCGAGTTCCCCCACGTTGAACGCGGACGCGATGTCGCCCGCGGTGAGGGTTACGGTCCAGTCGTGGTTCGGCGATACCGTGTCGCCCTGGTCCTCGACGGCCGGGAACTCGCCGCCTGCGGTGTATCCACCTGTCGACGAAGAGAATTCGGCGGCGACGGGCTTGTTGTCCTTCGTCAGGATCATGCCCTTGGTGGAACGGACGGCGTCGGTGGTCCGCGGGTCTTCCTTCGCGGAACCCCCGTACACCTGGCAGCTCTGGGTGTCGCAGGTCTTCGCGTACTCTTCCCGGTTCTCGGCGGCGGCGTAGGAGCGGGCCGCGACGGCCTGCGCCCGAAGCGCCTCGGCCCCACCGGTGTCGGCCCAGCCGGCTTTCGCCTCGGCGGGCACGACACCCAGGAGGTAGTCGTCCATGTCGAGGACGTTGACGGTGCGCACGGCGGCGCCGTCGAGCGCGACCCCGAGGGCTCCGCGGTAGGGGGTGTCACCGGCGCAGAGCTTGAGGTGCTCGTTCGCGGGACGGTCCGGGGTCAGGTCGATCGGGTCCACCCACGGGTGGTCGGTGGCGTCCTGCCACAGGACCTCGCCTGCACATCCGCGGGTGACCACGACGTTGGCGCCGCCGTCGGCGGTCGGCGTGAGGTGGACGGCCTCCCCCGGTCCGATGGGCTTGCCCGCGACGACGGCGCCGGCGTCGGAGTAGACGTCGAGCGGCTGATCGTCACGCGCCTGCAGCCGGACGCTGATCTGTGCGTCGGCGAGGGTGCCGAGTGTGGTGCCGCCGTAGTAGTGGCCGAGGATGCGTTCGGCCGCCCATCCCTGATCCTTCGCGTATCCGTAGGCGCCCCACTGGCCCATTCCGCGGCCGTGGCCGTTGCCGTGCCCGGACAGCGTGAACGGCGTGTCGGAGGCGACGGTTGCCCGGATGTCCTGGCCGGAGGAGCGCAGATGCACGACGACGCCGGTGACGGCGCCGACGACGAGGACGGGTGCGATGCCGAGCGCCGACGCGCGCAGGACTCTTGCCTTGAATCCGCGCGGGGCGGGAGGGCCCGCGATGTACCGCCTCCTGCGGGTCCAGGCAGGTCTACCTGCACGAACCCCGAATTCGGTCTTCGCCATCAGTGCACTCCTCATCGCTGAACAACGAGCGCTGAGACGGGGCGTGCACCTCGTCTCAGCGGGTCCGGGAAATTCGAGATAAAGTCTCAATGTAAGGTTGAGCGTTATGGACCTGTGGGACTAGTGTGGCAAGAGTGGTTGGAGTTAGCAACAACAGCCTCTTCAGTCACACAAGTATCACGAGTTGCAGACACGCGAGGTCGCTCGCAGGAAACTACAACTGAGGAGAGTCCCCCTTGCCGCACCGTCGACCGAAGCCCTCGATCGTCCTCGGGGCTGTCGCCGCTCTGGCTGTCGCAAGTCCCGTTGCGGTCTACGGCATCAGTAGCGCACCCTCCGACGTCAAATCCACGAACGAAACCTCCAACTCCGCCGTGTCCACCGAGATCGCCCAGGTAGTGCTGTCGCAGATCCCCGACATCGTGATTCCGCTGAAGGAACTGACCGGGCTGCCCCTGCCCGACGTCAACATCGGCGACCTCCGGAACCTGAAGATCCCGCCGTACCTCCACATCCCCAGCAACGTGCAGCTCCCCGGCGGAATCCAGATACCGAGCCTGCAGATCCCACTGAA
Source organism: Rhodococcus sp. NPDC127593 (assembly GCF_042671975.1). Lineage (NCBI taxonomy): Bacteria > Bacillati > Actinomycetota > Actinomycetes > Mycobacteriales > Nocardiaceae > Rhodococcus > Rhodococcus sp. NPDC127593. Next base: position 49,684 of record NZ_JBHXWI010000026.1, read on the forward strand.
GATCCCCGCCCCGGGTGACGTCTCCGACCCCGCGATCCTGCCCCCGGCCGATCAGCAGCCCGGCGCGATCGTCAAGGAACTGTCCCGCGACACCCCGTTCAGCATGGTGGCGCTCACCTCCGAGACCCTCGCGTCCGCGGAGTCGAAGGTCCGTGCGCTGCAGGCCGACGGAACGTGGGGGCAATGGGTCTCCCCCGACATGATCGACACGCGCCGCACCGACAAGACGGCGTCGGACGGCAGGGTCGCCACCGAACCCGTCTACGTCGGGCTGACCAAGGCGATCCAGATCCTGACCCCCACCTCGACGCCCGCACCGGCAGGCGCACCCGCGCCCGGCCCGGTTCCCGCTCCCGCCCCGGCACCCGAAGCCCCTGCTCCCGCGCCGGCTCCCGCCGCCGCCGGGGCCGCACCGCTCGGTTACACCCCCGCCGCCGTCAACACGCCGTTGCGGCAGCAGCCCGCACGCGCGGGCGCCGACGACGTCACGGCCGTACTCATCGAACCGGGCAGCGGCCCCGGCGACGCGACGCTCGGCGACATCGCGAGCCCGCTCGACAGCGGCGGTCCCAAGGTCATCAGCCGCCAGCAGTGGGGCGCCGACGAGTCCATCCGGTGCCAGGATCCCGACTACGACGACTTCATCGGCGGTGCCACCGTGCATCACACCGCGGGAGCCAACGACTACTCGAAGGCCGAATCGGCGGAGATCGTCCGCGCGATCTACGCCTATCACGCGCAGACGCTCGGCTGGTGCGACATCGGTTACAACGCCCTGGTCGACAAGTACGGCCAGATCTTCGAGGGTCGCGCGGGCGGTCTCGACCGTCCGGTCCAGGGCGCGCACGCCGGCGGGTTCAACGAGAACACCACCGGAGTCGCGATGATGGGCGACTTCTCGTCCGAGGATCCGCCGCAGGCCACCCTCGACGCCGTCGGCAAGTTCCTGGGCTGGAAGCTCGGCAAGGCCGGACTCGACCCGCTCGGTGAGACGACGATGTACTCCGAGGGCACCGAATTCACTCCCTACGCGGAGGGTGAGGCGGTCGATCTTCCGGTGATCTTCGCGCACCGCGATGTCGGCAACACGTCCTGCCCGGGCGACGCGGCGTACTCACACATGGACGAGATCCGGCAGATCGCGGCGGCCAGCCTCGGTGGCGGCAACGCGTCGCCGGCCTCGGACGCACCCTCGGGTGAGGCTCCGGCGCCCTCCGGCGGACCCGGCACGGACGCCAGCTCCAGCCTCGGCGCCGGACTCCCCGCCCTGGTCAACGAACTGCTGCGGCTCACCGACCCGTCGCCGGTCGCCCAGAAGTGGGTGGCGGAAGGCGGCGACACCGGCCGGCTCGGCCAGGCCCTCAGCGGACTGCTGCAGGCGAAGGCCGGGAACTCGGGCGCACAGTTCGCCAACGGCGCCATCTTCACCTCGCCCAACGGCGGTGTGTGGGCGGTCCTCGGACAGATCTTCAAGACGTGGCAGAACCTCGGAGCCGACAACGGCGAACTGGGCCTGCCGACCAGTGACGAGTACGCGATCCCGGGCGGTCTGCGCACCGACTTCGAGAACGGTTCGCTGATCTTCAACGAGATCACCGGCATCGTCACCAAGGTGTTGAAGACCTACAACGACACCTACGCGGAGGCCTACGCGAACGGTGCCCCGGTCGATGCCGCAGCTCCGGTCGCACCGCCCGCGGACCCGGCGTTGGTTCCGCCGGCTCCAGCCGAGCCCGCTCCTGCTCCCGTCGAGCCGGCACCGGTACCGGCCGGCTGATCGGGTTTCACCCTCTCGGGCGCTGGTGGTCTCAGGACCACCAGCGCTCGAGTACTTTCGCGACCCCGTCGTCCCAGTTGGTGGCCGTTACCTCGTCGGCGGCGGCCTTGGCGTCGGGGTGCGCGTTCTCGACGGCGACACCCCGGCCCGCGAGGTTCAGCATCGGAATGTCGTTGGGCATGTCACCGAAGGCCACGATCCGCGACGCCGTCACGCCGAGTCGTTCCGCTACCAGCGCGAGACCCGACGCCTTCGTGATTCCCGACGCCGACAGCTCGATCAGCCCGTTGTCGGTGGAGAACGTGACGTCGGCCCGGCGACCGATGTGCGGCGCCAGCGCGTCGACCATCGCCTGACTGGACATTTCTGGCACCCGGATCAGCAGCTTCACCGCGGGGGCCGCGACGACCTCGTTCTCGGACATCTCGGTGTTGTCGGGGTTGAGCCAGGCGTGCTGGTACCCGGGCGAGCTCACGAACTGCGGTGTCGCGGCGTCGTGCGCGCTGACCCCGACGCGCTCCGCCGCGAGCCCGGCGCCGGGCAGCACGCGGAGCGCGATCTCCGACAGCCAGGTGAGAGTCTCCACGTCGAGGGTCGCGGCGCTGAGCACGCGGTCGCTGTCGCTGTCGTAGATGACGGCGCCGTTCGCGCAGACGGCGAGCGGCGCGTAACCGAGGCCCTCGACCACGGGATGGATCCAGCGCGGGGGCCGGCCGGTGGCCAGCACGAAGGGAGTTCCCGACGCGACCACCGACGCGACGGCGTCGCGGGTGCGGGCGCTGATGCGCTCGTCCTCCCCGATCAGGGTGCCGTCGACATCGGACGCTACAAGGCTCGGTCGGTCTGGGCTCACCCAGCCATTCTGCCTGCCGGGTCCGCGACGCCGACCGGCGGCCGTTACCGGGCCCGGCGTTCCTCGGCTTCGCGGCGGTCCATCTCGGTGGCCTCCTCGATCGTCGGCGCACTGCCGCCGAGTCGCCGGGGCACCCAGTAGGCGCCCGCCGGATGGTCGAATCCGTCCTGCACCCGGCGCAGGATCGCGTCCATCTCCGTGTGCAGGGTGTCGGTGAGGGCCTCCGCCGGTTCCCGCGGCTCGATCGGCCTGCCGACCTCGACGGTCACCGGGAAACGATGCCGCCCAGGTTGTCTCGGCTGCCCCTTGGTGGCGATTCGCTGAGCGCCCCACACGATGACGGGCACGATCGGCACCCGGGCGTCGATCGCCATGCGCGCCGCACCCGACTTCAGTTCCTTGATCTCGAAGCTCCGGCTGATGGTCGCCTCCGGGTAGACGCCCACCAGTTCGCCCTCGCGCAGCCGCTCCACCGCGGCGAGGTAGGCACCGGCGCCGGCGGTCCGGTCGACCGGGATGACCCCGCACCCGCGCATCAGGAACGCCATCACCCTGTTGTTCGCGAGTTCAACCTTGGCCATGAGCCGCAGTTTGCGGTCCACCGCACCGACCGCCAGTGCCAACTGCACGAAGTCCAGGTATCCGGTGTGATTGACCGCGAGCACCGCACCACCCTCGGTGGGGATGTTGTCGAGGCCTACTCGCGTCACCCTCAACCCCTGGAACAGGGACAACGCCTTGGCCGTCGACTCGACAGCCGTGTAGACAGGCTCCACCGCCACCTTCTCTAGCTACCGGTCTCCCGGGCCCGACGGGACTGCGCCTTCGCCTCGGCGTCGGCAGCGTCCATTTTGTTCGCTTCGTCGAGCGTCGGCGCACTGCCACCGAGGCGCGCGGGCACCCAGTACTCGCCGGCCGGGTGGTCGTAGCCCTGCTGGAGGTCGGCGAGCATCGTCGTCATCGTGGCGTGCAGCTTCTCGGTCAGCTCGGATGCGGGTTCGAACGGCTGGATCGGCTCGCCGACGGCGATCGAGATGGGAGTGTTCGTGCGGCCCAGCCGCTTCGGGAACCCCTTGGTCCACACCCGCTGCGCACCCCAGATGACCACCGGGACGATCGGCACATTCGCCTCGATCGCCATGCGCGCGGCACCCGACTTGAATTCCTTGATCTCGAAGCTCCGGCTGATGGTGGCCTCCGGGTAGACGCCCACCAGTTCGCCGCGGCGCAGGAAGTCGACGGCCGCCTTGTACGAATCCGAACCGGCGGCCCGGTCGACCGGAATGTGCTTGAGCGCGCGCATGATCGGGCCTGAGATCTTGTTGTCGAACACTTCCTTCTTCGCCATGAAGCGGACGTACCGCTTCACCCTGCGGGCCGGAAGTCCGGCGTAGGTGAAGTCCATGTAGCCGGTGTGATTGATCGCGATCACCGCCCCACCCGTCGACGGAATGTGCTGATCGCCCTTGACCGTGAACTTCAGCCCCTCGAGGGCGAATACGGTGCGGGCAATGCCGATGACGGTTCGGTAGACGGGTTCCACAATCGGCTAGCGTAGCCGGGTATCCGCGATCTGGCCCGCCGTCGGGGACGGACATTCGGTGGGGAGTCGAGAGAAAGGGCGCGCTGGAGATGGGTGGCAGGGGCAGGAGGGCGCTCATCGCGCCGGTCGTCGCGGTGATCCTCGGCGCGGGGGTGGCGTGCGATTCGCAGTCCGGCATCCCGACGGAGGAGCCCCCGGCCGACACCGTTTCCGCGCCCACGACCGCGGCAGAGCCCACGACCACCGCACCGCCTGCCCCGGTGCCGCAGGTGATCGTCGGTGAGGTGCCCGGCAACCCCGCAGCGGTCGACGCCGTCCGTGCCTGGGCCGCCGACCTGGTCACCCGGCCCGACACCGTCCCCGCGAAATGCTGGACGCTGCCGCCCGCCCAGGCCGCCGACCAGTACGCCGACACGTCCGCGATCCTCGAGGCGCTCGCGCAACCCGGCGTCGACGGACAGTTCGCCGTGTCGTGGACCGGCGGCGGCACCACGGTGTCCGCCAAACGCAGCGAGATCGCGTCCGGCTACGCCTGCCCGCACGTCCACCCCGCCGGGACCGTCGACTTCTACACGCCCACCGACGCCGAGTACGCCGTCACCCGATTCCTGTCGCGGGAATCGGGCGCGCCGGTGAACAGGGCGGACACCGAGACCGCCTACCCGCTGATCTGCCCCGGCTTCAGCCCGTGGGACCCGTCCGGCACCGGCAACGGCGGCCGGCCGCCGCTCCAGCTCGACCCCGACGTCCTGGCCGGGACCACGGCGTTCGCCGCCGACGCGATGACCGCCACACCGGTCCGCGGCGACTACCTGGAAGTGGCCGTTCCCGTCACCGACGTGTCCGGTGCGACGAGCACCAGGCAGGTCACGCTGTCCATCGGCCCCGACGGCTACTGCCTGGGCGAAGTGACCTGACAGCACGTGAGTGGCGATGTGTGCTGGAGCGCGCATTGTCACTCACCTGGGGGGAACGCCTACTCTGGAACAGTCGCTCAGCTCCCAGGAGGCATACCAGTGCAGGTCACCAGCGTCGGACACGCCGGATTCCACATCCAGACCGAGGCAGGCTCGATCCTGTGCGACCCCTGGGTGAACCCCGCGTACTTCGGGTCCTGGTTCCCGTTCCCGGACAACACCCAGCTCGACTGGGACGCCCTGGGCAACTGCGACTACCTGTACGTGTCGCACCTGCACAAGGACCACTTCGACCCGGAGAACCTGAGCAAGCACGTCAACAAGGACGCGACGGTGCTGCTCCCCGACTACCCGGTGCCGGACCTCAAGCGGGAGCTCGAGGCGCTGGGCTTCCACAAGTTCTTCGAGACCGAGGATTCCGTCAAGCACAGGATCAACGGCGCTGGAATCGACGTCGCTCCGCAGGCTCCGCTCGCGCCGGGTGACCTGGACATCATGATCATCGCCCTGCGCGCCCCCGCCGACGGTCCGATCGGCGACTCGGGTCTCGTGGTGTCCGACGGTGAGACCACGTGTTTCAACATGAACGACGCACGCCCCGTCGACATGGACGTCCTGCACGACGAGTTCGGCAAGATCGACATCCACCTGCTGCAGTACTCGGGCGCCATCTGGTACCCGATGGTCTACGACATCCCCACCAAGACGAAGGCCAACTTCGGCAAGCAGAAGCGTCAGCGCGGCATGGACCGCTGCCGCAGCTACATCGAGCAGGTCGCGGCCACCTGGGTGGTGCCGTCCGCCGGACCGCCGGTGTTCCTCGACGACGCGCTGCGCTACCTGAACGACGATCGGGGTGACGAGGGCAACATCTTCCCCGACCAGATCACGTTCCTCGAGCAGATGCGGATCCACGGCAACGACGGCGGCATCCTGATGATCCCGGGGTCGACCGCTGACCTGAAGGGTGGCGAGCTGACGCTGACGCACCCGATCCCGGACGCCGAGGTCGACAAGATCTTCTCCGGCAAGGCCGCGTACATCGAGGACATGGCGAAGCGCATGGCGCCGGTCCTCGCTGCCGAGAAGGCGACGTGGGCCCCCGCCGAGGGTGAGCCGCTGCTGGAGGCGCTGAAGGCGAAGTTCGAGCCGATCATGAAGCAGTCCGACCTGATCTGCGACGGTATCGGCTACCCGGTCGGGCTGGTGATGGGCGACGAGACCGTCGTCCTCGACTTCCCGCAGCGCACCGTTCGTCCGCGCGGCGAGAAGGACGGCAAGTACCGCTACGGCTTCCGCATCGCCCCCGAGCTGGTGCGCACGGTGCTGCGCGACGACGAGCCCGACTGGGTGAACACCATCTTCCTGTCCACCCGCTTCGAGGCGTGGCGCGTCGGCGGGTACAACGAATTCCTCTACACGTTCTTCAAGTGCCTGACCGACGAGCGGATCGCGTACGCCGACGGCTGGTTCGCCGAGGCCCACGACGACTCCGCGTCGATCGAACTCGGCGGGTACGAGATCCAGCGACGCTGCCCGCACCTGAAGGCCGACCTGTCGAAGTTCGGCGTCGTCGACGGCACCAACCTCACCTGCAACCTGCACGGCTGGCAGTGGGACCTCGAATCGGGGCGCTGCAAGACGTCCAAGGGACACGAGCTGCGGTCCACGAAGCTCTGACCGCGGCGGGCGAATGTACCCGTCGGCGCATCTGCGGCGTCGAAGGATACGTTCACCCGGCAGTGATCCGGTTTTCGGCCTAGCCGACGGTCGGCGGCTGATCGACGAGCTGGGCCATGTAGAGCTGGTCGCCCATCTTGTCCATCAGTTCGATCTGCGTCTCCAGGTAGTCGATGTGATCCTCTTCTTCCTTGAGGATCCCCTCGAGGAGCTTCGCCGACGTGGCATCGCCCTTTTCCCGGCACATCTGGATTCCCGGACGCAGGCGCTCGACCACCTCGACCTCGATGGAGAGGTCGGAATGGAACTGCTCACGCAGGTCCTGACCGATACGCAGCGGCAGCAGCTTCTGATAGTTCGGCAGCGCCTCGAGGAACAGGATCCGGTCGGTCAGGATCTCGGCGTGCGTCATCTCTTCGATGGATTCCGCCCGCGTCTTGTCCGCCAGTTTGGTGAAGCCCCAATTCGCCTGCATCTTGGAGTGCAGGAAGTACTGATTGATCGCGGTCAGCTCACTGGTCAGCTGTTCGTTGAGAAGAGCAATGATCTCGTCGTCGCCACGCATGACTTCTCCGTTCGCCCCGGTTGAGGCGAACGTACCACTGGCAGTATCTGCGATGTAGTGGATCGCGGGATTCAGTTGTGCTGCAGTTTCGTCACGCGGCCGCGCTGCTGACGGCTGATCGCTCCAGAATCTCCTTCAACCGATCGACGCAGGTTCCACATCCCCACCCGGCGCCGCAACGCTCACCGATCGCATCCGCACTGTCAGCTCCGGCGGCGCAGTGCTCATGCACTTCGTCTTCCGTGACTGCCTTGCAGATGCACACGAACATGTGGAGCTCCTTACCAACTCGATTAGGTAAGGGTTACATCATTCCAGCGTTCGCGCAAGGGTAGCCTTCCCAAAATCTCGGTGCGGCGCATTACGGTTTCAGAACATCCGTACCTACGAACGGCACGAGCGCCTCGGGCACCCGCACGGTGCCGTCGGACTGCTGATGGTTCTCCAGGATGGCGACGATCCACCGGGTGGTGGCGAGGGTGCCGTTGAGAGTCGCGGCCGTCTGCGGCTTCCCGTTCTCGTCGCGGTAGCGGACACCGAGACGACGCGCCTGGAACGTCGTGCAGTTGGACGTCGAGGTGAGCTCGCGGTACGCCTGCTGCGTGGGCACCCAGGCCTCACAGTCGAACTTGCGGGCCGCCGACGACCCCAGGTCGCCGCCGGCCACGTCGATCACGCGGTAGGGCACGCCGATGGCGGCGAGCATGTCGCGCTCCCAGGCGAGCAGGCGCTGGTGCTCGGCGTCGGCGTCCTCGGGCTTGCAGTAGGTGAACATCTCCACCTTGTCGAACTGGTGGACCCGGATGATGCCGCGGGTGTCCTTGCCGTAGCTGCCGGCCTCGCGGCGGAAGCACGTCGACCAGCCTGCGTACCGCTTCGCGCCGTCGGCGAGGTCGAGGATCTCTCCCGAGTGGTACCCGGCCAGCGGGACCTCGGACGTGCCGACGAGGTATAGATCGTCGTCGGCGAGGTGGTAGATCTCGTCCGCGTGGGCGCCGAGGAACCCGGTTCCCGCCATGATCTCCGGTCGCACCAGCACCGGCGGGATCATCATCTGGAAGCCGTTGGCCATCGCCTTCTGCGCGGCCAGCTGCAGCATTCCCAACTGCAGCATCGCACCGAAGCCGGTGAGGAAGTAGAAGCGGGCGCCGGAGACCTTCGCGCCACGCTCCATGTCGATCAGCCCCAGCGACTCACCCAGCTCGAGGTGGTCCTTGGGTTCGAAGTCGAACGTGGGAATGTCGCCGACCGTCTCGAGGGTGACGAAGTCGTCCTCGCCGCCCGCGGGGGCGCCCTCCTGGACGACGTTGGAGATCGCCCGGTGCGCGGCGTCGAGCGCGGCCTGCGCCTCGTGCTGCTCGGCCTCGGCCTGCTTGACCTTGGCCGCGAGTTCCTTGGACCCCTCGAGCAGCGCCGGACGCTCCTCCGGGGACGCCTGCCCGACCTTCTTGCCGAACGCCTTCTGCTCGGCACGCAGATTGTCGCCGGCGAGAACGGCGGCGCGACGGGAGGCGTCGGCCTCGAGCAATGCGTCGACCAGGGCGGGATCTTCGCCACGGGTGCGCTGCGACTCGCGGACGGCGTCGGGGTTCTCGCGGAGGAACTTCAGGTCAATCACGGCTTCAAACCCTACCGGGCGCCGCGGAGCGGCTCACTCCGGTTTCGGTTCCAGCAGGCTCAGAAGGTCTTCGCGGCCGAACATGCGGGCGGCGTCGACGGCGGTCGGGTGGCCGGTCGTGGCGTCGGCACCACCGGCGACGAGGGTCCGCACAACGGCGTCCTCACCCTTGAACAGCGCCCCTGCCAGCGGAGACTGTCCCTTGTCGTTGAGCCGGTCGACGTCGGCGCCGCGGTCGATCAGAACCTGAACGGCCACGGCGTGACCGTGGTAGGCGGCCAGCATCACCAGAGTGTCGCCGTTCTGATTGGCCAGGTTCACGGGGACACCCGCGTCGAGGTACGTGGCCAAGGACACGGCGTCGCCGGATCGTGCCGTGTCGAACACACGCCCGGCGAGCTCTTGCAGTTCAGGATCCACCGGCTCGGCGGAGTGCTGAGGATCGTCACTCATGGTCGTCGAAGTTACGCCAGGTTCGAGCCGATTGCGGGAGTTGTTCTGCTTCCACGATCGGAACAGGCATTATGGAAATCGATGTCCTCAGATCAGTCGAACGGCGCCGACCCCCAGCCGAAGAACGCCGGGCAACCGGAGAAGGCGCCCCGCAGCATGTCCGCGACCACGACGCGTCGCGCGCTCGCGGCCGTCGCGGCAGGTGCCGTGGTGGCGGCGATCGCCACGTTCGCGATCGCCGGCGGTTTCAACCGCAGCGAGAACCTCCCCACGCACTCGCCCGGTTCCGGACCGCAGGCGACGGGTTCGGTGGAGGGCGACGCGTTCGCGTCGGCGGCGGCAGGCGACTGCCTCGACTGGACTCCGTCGAACGATCCGCAGGAAGACCGGAAGGACGTCGCGAAGGTCGACTGCTCGGAGGAGCACCGGTTCGAGGTGGCGGCGCCGCTGGATCTCAGCGTGTATCCGGGCGCCGAGTTCGGTCCGGGTTCGCGTTACCCGGGTGCGCTGCGGTTCGCCGCGCTGCGCGACGAACACTGCGTGCCCGCCGTCGACACCTACCTCGGCGCGAAGTTCGATCCGTACGGCAAGTTCAGCGTCGGTCTCATGTTCCCCAGCGAGTCCGGCTGGGCGGCGGGCGAGCGCACACTGCGGTGCGGCCTCCAATTCTCCAGCACCGCAGGGACGTTGCTGCCGTTCACCGGCAGGGTGGCCGAGCAGGACCAATCCAACATCTGGGATCCGGGCACCTGCATCGGAATCAACCAGAACGTGCCCACCGATCCCGTCGACTGCGCGCAACCCCACGCCTTCGAAGTGATCTCCGTCGTCGATCTGGCCACCCAGTTCCCCGCCTCGATGCCGTCCGTCGAAGACCAGGACAAGTATCTCGAAGGCGTGTGCACGCAGGCCGCCAACGAGTACCTCGGTTCCGCCGACGCGCTGCGGAACAAGACGCTCACGCTGTTCTGGGACAACCTGGAACTCGACAGCTGGCTCGCGGGCAGCAGGCGGGTGAACTGCTCGGTGGGCAAGGAGACCGACGCCGGCGGCTTCTCGACCATCACCGGTTCGGCGAAGGGCGAGATCCTCATCAACGGCGCGGCACCCGTGCCGCCGCCGCCGGTCCCGGATGGCAGGTCGATGCCGACGCCGCTTCCCGGCGCAGCTCCGGTCCCCGGGAACTGATGTGGCGGTGAGCATGACGCCCGACCGATTCGAGGAATTGGTGGGCGACGCACTCGATCTGATCCCACCCCAGCTCGCGGCCGCGATCGACAACGTCGTCGTCCTCGTCGACGACCGCAACGACGAGGACCCGTTTCTTCTGGGCCTCTACCACGGGATCGCGCTGACGGAACGGGACAGCCATTACGGCGGATCGCTGCCCGATACGATTACCGTCTATCGCGACGCCCTCCTCGAAATCTGCAGTTCGGAGGAGGAAGTCGTCCACGAGGTGGCCGTCACCGTGATACACGAGGTTGCGCACTACTTCGGGATAGAAGAAGATCGCTTGCACGAGCTCGGCTGGGGATGAACGGTTTTCCCGAGAAGAATTTCTCGGGATCGGGGGGAACCGAAGAGCGCGGTGCAGCGTCCAAGTGTGTAGGGACAGCTGCACATGCAGTTCGTTTGCCGGGGGGCAACTGCCTTCCGCCTGCCTAGGTCAAGAAGGAGTTCGACGCTATGCCAGCTCTGCACGTCGCACCTGAAGCTCTTGTCGCCGCAGCCGTGGAACTCGACGCGCTCGCCGCGCGTCTCGAGGCAGCGGTCGCTCTCAACTCCGCGGCCATCCGCGTGCTCCCGTCCGGGAGCGAAGAGGTCTCTCTGCACGCGGCCGGTTACTTCGGCACCGTTGCCAACACGTTCACTCCTGCTGTCGCCCAGGGCATTCTCGAGATGCGCGAGACCGCGAACACGCTCCGCACCCAGGCTGCGCTGTATGTCGCCGAGGACCTTGCGCTCGGCGCGTCCCTCGCTGCGGGCATGTGACGGCCGGCGCCTCGAGACCACTAGGAGACCAGACATGACCATGGGACTGACAGGTGTCATCTGGTTGCCCCGAGGGGCAACCGTCAACTCGACCACCCTCGCCGCGGGCGCGGGCCCGGTGCCGCTCAGCGTGGCGAGCGCGGCGTGGGCGGCACTGTCCACGAGCTTCGTCGACGCCAACCTCACGCTGGTCCGCGTGATGGCCGAACTCGCGGCCGGCTGGCAGGGTGTGTCCGCGGTCGCGGCGCTCGCGAAGATCACGCCGTTCACGGTGTGGACGGCCGAATGTGCCGAACTCGCCGCGGACACCGCCGTGAAGGCGGGGCTCGAAGCGGGCGCCTACACCACGGCCGCGCTCATCATGCCCAGCATCCCCGAGATCGTCGCCGTGAAGACCGCGAAGGCCACCGCGTATTCGACGGGCGGTGCGCTCAACGGCACCGCCGCGGCCGCCGAAGCCGCGGACCGCGCGATGGATATTCGCGCCGGGCTCGTGATGGAGGGTTACGAGGCCGCGTCGAACATCCTGGCGCTCACACGCGCGTACAGGCAGCCCCCTCGTATCGTCACCAAGGCCGATTCGAAGGAGGTCGGGAGTTTCGACGAAATCCCGTCCGACGGAGAGTTCGATCCGACGCGTGCCGCCGCTGCCGCACTGATGGCCGCCGGCCAGAACCCGGCCGTCACCACGGCCGCGTCCCAGGTCGGCAGCATCGCGGGCACCACCGTCTCCACCGCCACGTCGGCGGCGAGCAACATCGGCGGCGCGGCGTTGTCCGCGGTCACCGGTGGCGGCGTCACCCCGATGGTGGGCGGTGCGCCGATGATGTCGGGCGGCGCGTACGGCGGCGGCTCTGCCTCGACCAGCGCTGCGGCAGCCCGCACCTCGGTCGGTGCGATCGGTGCGGGCGCCGCGGGCGGGGCGACACTGCCCGAGGGCTGGGGCAAGACGGACGGCAGCCAGGGCGCACGGCCCGGCGCACCGGCAACCGCACCCGGCGGGGTGATCGGAGACGTTCGCGCCGACGTGAACCCGGCTGCGGCGGCGCGCGGCGCCACCGGTAGCGGACCGATGACGGTCGGGCGCGGAGCGGGCGCGGCCGGGGCGGGTTCGCAGGACGAGGACGAGCGGGAGACCCCCGACTACCTGAAGAACTTCGAACACTTCTCCGACGGACGCACCGTCATTCCCTCGGTCATCGGCGCGAACCCCGACCACCGGGAGTCCGGACGGTGATCGATCTGGGCACCCAGCCGGGCGTACCGACCCTCCCGGCGGTGACCCTGAGCCTCGACGAAATGGATTATCTCGTCGACACGCTCGCACTCGACGTGCTGCCGGTGGTGGTCGACGCCACCCCGCGGTACGACACGTACGACGCCAGGGACGCAGCGTTCCGCGGCGCCGTCGACACCCTCGCCGCCCGGGATCTGCTCTCGGGCGGCGGGGTTCACCCCGAACTCGCCGACCGCCTGCGGGTTCTCGCCCGACCGCTGTGGGAGATCGCCCTGCGCTGGTACGTCGACGGCAGCATCTCGAGACTGTGCATCTCCCAGGGCGATGCCCTCGCGGTGCTGACCCTGCGCGCCGGCGACACGTACGTCGTCCAGGATGCGGGCGCCGACATCTTCGCCTCTGTGATCGGAGCGCTGGGGGCCGTGGACCCGATGAACGTCGGCGTCGTCAACGCACCCACGGTCCAGCTCGGCGAAGCCTTCGATCAAGGCGGGGACGGCAAGTCGCTCGCGGCCGCCCTCACCGCACTCGGGGTGACCGCGGGCGACGCGATCGTCCTCGGCAACGCGATGGCCGGCTGCACCACCTACGCCGAGATCGTCGGAATCGTCTACGGCGACGGACGATACGATCCCGTGGGCGGACCCGTCACGGTCTTCGACACCCGCGCCGGGCGTATCGTCGGCTCGTCCAGTGTCTCCGCGCACGGGGTGGCGTGGTCGTCGCTCAGCCCCGGCACCCCGCAGCGCCTGCGGCAGGCGCTGGAGTCGCTGGCCGACCGGCTCCACTGACCTACACCGGTTGCCGCTTCCACCATGCGCCGGTCTCGCGGCGCTCCTTCCAGGTGGTGAATTCGTACCGGTACATGCGCGCACGCACGTGTTTCGGCGGCTCCTCGGGGAACGGGTTGTACTGCAACAGCTTCAGCGTGTCGCGATCGTTCCGCAGCAGCCTCTCGACGAAACCCCGGAACCACGGTTCGGCGTAGCCGGGCGAGATCGCCGTGAACCAGAACAACCAGTCGAGCCGCAGGTGATACGGCGCGAACTGGCGCGGCCGCCGGCGAACGTCTCCCGGTTTCCCCTTGAAGCCGTACTCCTTCCACTCGGAACGCACACTGGCGTGTGCGTCCGACGTGCCCTCCACGATCACCTCGTAACGCACCCGGGTGATGCTGCCGAACGCGCCGTACGTGTTGACGAAGTGCCACTTGTTGAACGACGCATTCATGCGCTGTCCATGGGAGATCATGTTGCGAATCGGCCAGTAGCTCAACACGACGACGAGCGCGGTCACCGCGATCACCAGCACGACGAAGGGCATCGGCGCCGAGTCGCCGGCGGCCGGGACGTCGAAGGGCAGCACCTTCGCGTACACGCTGTCCGGGATGACGGACAGTCCCAGCACGATGGTCGTCCAGTTCAGCCACGAGAAGTTACCGCTCGCCACCAGCCACAGCTGGGTGACGATCATGACCGTCGCGGCGACGGCCGCGACCGGTTGCGGCGCGAACAGCCCGAACGGCACCACCAGTTGAGCAACGTGGTTGCCGAGCACCTCCACCTTGTGCAGCGGCTTCGGCAGCCGGTGGAAGTACCAGCTGAACGGTCCGGGCATGGGCTGGGTTTCGTGGTGGTAGTACAGGCAGGTGAGGTCTTTCCAGCATCGGTCGCCGCGCATCTTGATCAGCCCGGCCCCGAATTCGAGGCGGAACAGCAACCACCTCAGCACGAGCAGCACGAGTATCGGCGGACCGACCGAGGCATTGCCCAGGAAGATCGCGAGAAAACCCGCTTCGAGCAGCAACGACTCCCAGCCGAAGCTGTACCAGATCTGGGAGACGTTGACGATTGAGAGGTAGAGCACCCACAGGGCGAACCACACGAGCATGCACGCCGCGAGCGGGATGACCTGCGTCAGACCGAGCAGCGCGGTGAGGGACAGTCCGGCACCGGTCCAGCAGATCGCCTCGAAGAATCTGTCCGAGTAGTGGAAATGGAAGATGCTCGGTGAACGTCCGAACGTGACGGCGCGGAGAAAGACCGGGATGGGCAGCATCCCGTTGCTTCCGACGAGCGGCCTGAACTGGTTTCTCGCGGCCACGAACGCGACGAGGTAGATCGCGGCGAGCCCCTCGGTGACGAGCAGCCGACCGAGCGAGTAGTCATCGCCAACGAACCAATCCACCGCCGTCACTCCTCGAGGACGGTTTCCTCCATCGTCGCGCAACCCCAGGGTGCGCGCAACGACGTCACCCCATCGGGTCGTCGGCGCCGGGGATCACCCGGTGCTCGAACGGTGGCTCGACGGTTCCCCAGCGCACACACTCCCAGCCGCCGCCCGCGAGCGGCGTCAGCTCCACCGACTGTGTGTTCGCCAGATGATTGTTGGCGGCGAACAGCCCGGGCACCCCGGCGAGTTGCGCCGCCACGAGCCGGATGGCGGCGCCGTGGCTGACCAGCACGACGTCTCCCGATTCCGCAGGGTCGTCGAGGTATTGCTCCCGCAGGGAGTCCACGACCGGCACATACCGTTCGAGGATGTCCTGAGCGGATTCCCCGCCGGGAACCCGGGCGTCCAGCTCGCCGGTGTGCCACAGGTGGAACGTCTTCATGAACAGCTTGTGCGACTCCTCGTCGCTGCGGTCCTCGAGTTCACCGGCCTGGGCCTCGTGCAATCCCTCCCGTACCTGGACGGCGATGCCCGACGCGAGTTCGACGAAGCGCGCCGTCTGCCGGGCGCGCAGTGCCTGCGAGGACACGAGGGCGGCCGTCGTCGCCCTGGCGGCGAGTTCGGTGCCCAGCCGTTCGGCCTGGGAGAGCCCTTCGGGTGTCAGCCGGGCACCGGGCAGCCGGGTGTCGAGCCTGCGCTCGACGTTGGCCTCGGTCTGCCCGTGCCGGACCAGGATCAGCTTGCCGCTCACGATTCCCTCTCTCCCTGACGGATTCGTTCGATCCAGTCCGCTGCGTCTTCGTCGGACGGCGGCGGCGGGCCGCTGGGGTTCGCCGCGGGCCAGGACCCGAGGAACCGCACGTGCGACTTGCGGTGCAGGGCACGGAACGCCTCGGCGACGAGGGGGTCGTCGATGTGCCCGATGCAGTCGACGAAGAAGCGGTACAAGCCGGGGGTGGTGCGCACCGGGCGCGATTCGATCCGGATGAGATCGATTCCGCGCGTTGCGAATTCGGAGAGCACACCGACGAGGGAGCCGGGGGTGTTGTGGGGTTCGAGGACGGCCGAGGTGCGGTCGCCGCCGGTGCGTGCGGGCACCCGGGTCGGGGCGGTGACGAGAACGAATCGGGTGCGGGCGCTCTTCTCGTCCGCGACCCCGTCGGCGAGGCTGCGCAGCCCGAGCCGTTCGCCCGCGAGCGCGGTGGACACTGCGGCGTCGGCGAGGCCGTTCGCCACGTCCTCGGCGGCGCCTGCGTTGGAGGACGCCGTCTGGAGTTCGGCGCCGGGGCAGTTCTCCTCCAGCCAGATTCGCACCTGACCGGCCGCCACCGGGTACGCCCGCACGGTGCGCACCTGGTCGAGCCGTTCGATGCCCGCCCTGCCGAGGATCGTGAACGCCACGTCGAGTTCGGTCTCGGCCACGATCTGCAGGCGGTCGCCCAGGGCGAGGGAGTCGAGGGTGGGCACCACGGCCCCCTCGACGGAGCTCTCGATGGGAACGACGGCACCGTCGACGACACCGTCGCGCACCTTGGCCAGGCTGGCGGGCGGACTCGTCGCGGCCACCCGCTCGACCGGGCCGTCGAAGGCACCCGCGGCCTCGATCTGGGCGAGCGCCATCTCCGTGAAGGTTCCCGAGGGTCCGAAATACGCGATCTTTGGCACGCCTACGAGATTACGCACCGAGCGTCGACGCTCCGGCGCATTGACGGTGAATGTTTACCGCAGACCCGCGTCCGCCAGCTCACGGGCGACGAGCGCCGGGTCGTGCACCTCGACCCCCAGCAGGACTTCGCGGACGGCCTCCGCGGCCTCGGGGATCAGCGAGGTGAGCCTCGTCGGATCCGGTGCCGCGAGCGCGGCCCGCACGTCGTCGCCGCGAAGGGACGCAACGGTCCCGGACAGGAGCGCGAGCACCTCGCCCGTGTCACGGGCCCTCGCCACGTATCCGACGTCCGCGTGCGCGAGGACGGCCAGGAAGTCGGCGACCTCGCCGATCGAGTGTCCGCTCGCGAGGCCCGGGATGCGGCCGGCGTCCGCGAGTTGCTGCGCCGTCTCGGCGAGACCGGGGTCGTCGCTTCCGTCTGCGGTGACGAACACCGCGAGCGGAGAGGGCAGCCGCAGCACTACCGCGTCGCCGAGCTGGTCCGCGGGGCAGTCGAGGTGGAACCGGACCGCCTCGTAGGACGCCTGCTCGGTGGTGCGGAGAACGGACGGGTCGACGTCGAGATGCACGATGACGCGGCCGGCGTCGGTCCCGACGGCGTCGAGCAGTGCCGACGCCGGGACCACCCGCGGTCCGAGTGCGCCGCCTGCGGCCGGGCTCGTGTCCTGGTTCCCGCTGAGAAGTTCCGCGAGCAACGACTGCGGTCCGCGGGAACGCGGGACGCCGAGGGAGAGGGGTATAGCCACCTCCCCACCGTAATGCCCACCTCGTGGACCGGATTCGTCTCGGGGTCTTGCCATCGCCGACGCGGTCACATTAGGTTAGGGTTACCTCAGTATCGCGGAAACCTGAAGGAGGCTCCATGCCCGTCACGACCACCGGTCCGTCCACCGCCGAGCGTGTGCGTAGCTCGTGCGCACGGACCCAGGACGCGGTACTCGCCGTCGAAGGCAGCGCACCGACCGTCACGTCGGTTCACCACCTGCGGTCCAGCGGCGACGTCGTCGTCGCGGTGCCCACCGAATCGGCGGCCGCCACGCTGTCCTGGCTCGCCGGCGGCGGCGGAATCCCCGCCGTGCTGGAGCTGACCGACAACTCGCCGCTCGCCCTGCGTGAGCCCGTGCGATCGCTCGTCTGGCTGCGCGGCAACCTCCACGCGCTGTGCGAGGCACACACCCGCACACTGGCCGACGAGGTGGCGTCCGAATACCCGCACCCCGGACTTCTCGACGTCGGGCACGATGCGACGCTGCTGCAACTCCGCCTCGAATCGGCGGTGGTCGCCGATACCAGTGGCGCCGAACCCGTAGCCCTCGACGATCTGCTCGCCGCCCGGCCCGACCCGTTCTGGGAAATGGAGACCGCGTGGCTCCAGCATCTCGACGAGGACCACCGCGACCTCATCGACATGCTGTCCCGCAAACTGCCGCCCCACATGCGACGCGGACGCGTCCGCCCCCTGGGCATCGACCGGTACGGACTGCGACTGCGTGTCGAGAACGACCACGGCGACCGCGACATCTGGATGCCGTTCTCCGCGCCGGTCGACGACGCCGTCGCACTGAGCAGGGCGATCCGGCTGCTGGTGGGATGCCCGTTCGTGAACGGACTCCGCGCGCGCGGCTGATCGGCATTCCGGTTCGGCGCACGCTAGCGTGTGCCGCGTGATCTCGCGTGCAACGCTCGCCTCCTGGATACGGCCTGCCTCACCCGAACCGGCCGCTCCGCCGGTCACCGGGAGCGAGCGCCGGGCCCTGTGGATCGAGATCACGATCGTCCTGCTCGTCACGTTCGGGACGAGCGGACTGTCGGGGCTGCTGTCACTGTCCGAATCGCTGCTGACCCCGGGCAACCTTGCCGATCAGGCCGTCGCCCTCAACCTCGCCCGCGCTGAGAACCAGATCATCGATGTGGCCCGGCAGTTGCTCGGCGTCGTGAAACTCCTCGCCTGGGGCGCCCTGGGTCTGTATCTCCTGTGGCGCAGCGGCCTCGGCCCGCGCGCCGTCGGGCTCGGCCGATTCCGCTGGCGTCCCGACGCGACGCAGGGTGTCGGGCTCGCCGCACTGATCGGTCTGCCCGGGCTCGGCTTCTACCTGCTGGCCCGCGCGATCGGCGCCAACCTCACCGTCGTGCCCAGCACGATCGGAGATCACTGGTGGCGGCTGCCGGCCCTGATCCTGTGGGCAATCGCGAACTCCGGCGCGGAGGAAGTGCTCGTCGTCGCATATCTGATCACCCGGCTGCGGCAGCTCGGGTGGAGCGAGAATTCGTCACTCCTCGCGTCGGCGGTGCTCCGGGGGACATACCACCTCTACCAGGGTTTCGGCGGCGGGCTGGGCAACGTCGCCATGGGTCTGGTGTTCGGCCGGTACTGGCAGAAGACTGGACGGTTGTGGCCTCTCGTGATCGCCCACGCCACCATCGATTCGGTCGCGTTCGTCGGCTACGCCGCCCTGCGCGGGCACGTCGGCTGGATTCCGTAATCCGGCCGGACCAGTAAAGTCGTGCGGGTGACCGGCGACGCCCCCTATCCTCCGCTGCCGCCCCGTCCGCCCCGGCGGACGCAGGGCGGGCAGCAGGTGCCGCCGCCCCCGAACCGCCGAATGCCACCGCCCGACCAGCGGGTTCCTCCGCAGACGCGGCGGGTGCCACCGCAGGGTCCCCCGCAACAGGGACCTCCTGCGCCCCGCCCGCGACACCCCGCTCCCCGGCAGGGTCCCCCGGCGCAGCCGCCGGAGGGCACCCAGGTGATCCGCCGCGACGGACGGGGCGGCCCGCCGCCCCAGCAGGCGTGGTCGCAGGCCCCCGAACCGCAGTTGTCCCGGTCGGCGCCGCCGCAGGGTCCGCGCGGCTACGCGCCCACCCAGACGCCGCAGCCCTACCGTGACGCGCCGCCACCGCCGTCACGGGTGCCCGACCGGCTTCCCCCTCGCACGCCACCACCACCGCCGCCGCTCGCGCCGCCGCGGACCCCGGAGCCCCCGCAACAGCGACGCCCCAAACGCAAGCAGAACTGGGGCCGACGCATCGGCATCCTGTTCCTGGTGCTGGTCCTGGCGCTCGCGGGCATGACCTACTACCTCGACAGTTCGCTGAACCGGATCGACGCGCTGGCCGACTACCCCGGCCGGATCGACGACACCCCCGGCACGAACTGGCTGCTCGTCGGTTCGGACAGCCGCACCGGGCTGACCCCCGAGCAGGAACAGCAACTGTCGACCGGCGGCAACAGCGGCCCCGACCGCACCGACACCATCATCGTGGTGCACGTCCCCAGCGGCGGCGGCCCGGCGACCATGGTGAGCATCCCGCGCGACTCGTACGTGTCGATCCCCGGCTACGGCGAGGACAAGATCAACGCATCGTTCGCGTTCGGTGGTCCGCAACTGCTGACCCAGACGGTCGAGGAGGCGTCCAGTCTGCACATCGACCACTACGCCGAGATCGGGTTCGGCGGTTTCGCCGGCATCGTCGACGCGATCGGCGGCGTCGACATGTGCCTGGACACCGCCATCGACGACCCGCTCGCGGGGATCAACCTCGCGCCCGGCTGCCAGGAACTGTCGGGGGCGCAGGCCCTCGGCTTCGTCCGCAGCCGCGCGACCGCGCTCGCCGACATCGACCGGATGAACCATCAGCGGATGTTCATGGCGGCCCTGATGTCGAAGGCCACCAGTCCCGCGACGTGGCTCAACCCGTTCCGCGTCTGGCCCCTCGTCACCGACACCGCCGCATCGCTGCGCGTCGACGAGAGCGACCACATCTGGAACCTCGCCGCACTCGCCTGGGCGGTACGCGGCGACATGATCACCACGACCGTCCCCGTCGGCGGGTTCGAGGACGTGGACGGAGCCGGAAACGTGCTGCTCTGGGATCACGACCGGGCGTCCCAGTTCTTCGACGCGCTGGCGAACGACCGTCAGGTCCCGGCCGAACTGGTCACCACCGGACCGTGACGCACGGCCGTAAACTGACACCCATGACGCAACCGGCGCCGAAAGCACCCAGCGAGTTCCATGCCCTTCTGCAGCAGCAGATCCGCAACGAGTTCACCGCATCCCAGCAATACATCGCGGTGGCCGTCTACTTCGACTCGCACGATCTCCCGCAACTCGCTCGCCGGTTCTATTCCCAGGCCGCCGAGGAACGCGGCCACGCGCTGATGATGATCCAGTACCTGATCGACAACAACCTCCAAGTGACAGTCCCCGGCATCGACGACGTGGTCACCGATTTCGATTCGGTGCGCGCCCCCGTCGCACTGGCGGTGGAACGGGAACGCGTCGTCACGGAACAGATCACCAAGCTCGCCCGGACGGCCCGCGACACCGGCGACTACCTGGGTGAGCGGTTCGTCCAGTGGTTCCTCGAGGAACAGGTCGAGGAGGTCGCAAGCATGCACACGCTCCTGACGATCGTCGAACGTGCCGGCGACAATCTGTTCGACATCGAGGATTTCATCGCCCGCGAGATGAGCGGGAACTCACCGATCCGGCCGGGTGCGCCGAAGAGCGCAGGCGGCGGCGTCTGACCCTTCGGGTCAGCAGCGGGTGGGCGCCGGTTCGCCGCGGAACCGCGCGGCCACGTATTCGTACGCGTCCGGAAAGCCCACCACTGCCGTCGTCATGTGCTCGGATATCTCGTACGGGACGAACGTCAGTCGGGCGCCGGCGGCGCAGTAGCGGTGCGCGGTCTCGGCAACCGAATCGAATGGCGTCAACCCGTCGAGGGTTCCGTGCCACAGGTAGAGGGGCGCGGTCGGGACACCCTCGAAGTACCGCAGGCTGTTGTCGCGCAGTACCTGGTGCGCGCCCGAACTCGCCATGAGGCTGGTGGTGGCAGCCAGCTGCCCGGCGCTGCGGAAGGCGCCGTGGAACAGAAGGAACCGGCGGCATTCGTTCGACATCCACTCGCGCAGCCACAGCCCGGTCGCGTTCAGCTGCGACGAGATCGGTAGCTGGTCCGGGTATTCACGTTCCAAGCCGATCGCGGCAGCGAACGCGAGCCCGAACCCCGGGTGCGGATTGAATCCCAGGCCTTGGGCCATCTGCTCGAGGTCCGCGGGAATCCCACCCGCCACCACCGCGTCGAGTTTCAGCTCCGGCGCGTAACTCGGTGCCAGCGCCGCGGCCCACGCGCTGGCCATTCCCCCACCCGAATATCCGGCCAACGCCACCGGGCTGTGCGACAACCCCAGTTCGGCCACCCGCTGCACCGCCCGGACGCTGTCGAGGGTGATCATTCCCCCGAGCTTCGCGGCACCGTAGGCGCCGGTCGGGCCGAGATGATCGGGCACCGAGACCGCCCAGCCGCGTTGCAGACCCAGATACAGGCCCGGCGACTCCTGCAGTTCCAGATTGAACAACGAGTGTGACGGGGCACATTTGGTTCCGAGCGAATTCACGATCGCCTGATACGACACGAGCGGAGGATTCGCGACACCGCGGGGAAGCAGAACCGTGGTGACGGCCAGGATCGGATGCCCCGTCGAGTTCGTCGACCGGAACGCGATCTGCCACCCGTCCGAATTCGCGTACATCCAGGTGTCGATCCGCCGCGTCCGCACGACGTCGCCGGGACGAAGGACCCCGAGGTCGGCCGGAGCGAGATAGAAGGAGTCGGGATCCGGCCAGGGATACAGCGGGTCGGCCTGCGCCGGGGCGGGAATCGTCGCCCCCAGGAAAAGGGCACCGAGGATCAACGCTATCCATGCACCGGGTCGTCTCAACATGTGCCTGCCCCTCCGGGCCGCGCCGTCAGAACGCTGTGAATTTTATACACGGACGGGTGCCCGCCGACGTGGTTTGCCCCGTTCCCGTCGGGGATCCGTCGCCAGTTCAGGTTAGGAAAATGACATCAAAATGGTCCCGAAATTAGGTTGACTTTAGTTTGGGAACGCTTCCCAAAATTAGGTTGAACTTGGATGACACCCGCTCTGACCAGCGATATTATCCATTTCATGACTTCCACTGACGCGCACAAGACGAAATTCCACGCTCTGCTTCACGACCAGATTCGCAACGAATTCAACGCGTCACACCAGTACATCGCGACTGCCGTCTATTTCGACAATGCGGACCTGCCGCAGTTGGCCAAGCATTTCTACAAGCAGGCCGTCGAAGAGCGCAACCACGCCATGATGATCGTCCAGTACTTCCTCGATCGCGACATCTCCGTGGAATTGTCGGGTGTCGACGCGGCGAAGGGCCAGTTCGACAACGCACGCGAGCCGATCGCACTCGCCCTGACTCAGGAGCAGTCGGTCACCGAGCAGATCGTGCAGCTGGCGAGCACCGCCCGCGAGGAGGGCGACTACCTCGGCGAGCAGTTCATGCAGTGGTTCCTCAAGGAGCAGGTCGAGGAGGTCGCGAGCATGACGACGCTGCTGACCATCGCCGACCGCGCGGGCAGCAACCTGTTCGATCTCGAGGAGTTCGTCGCACGCGAGATGAGCGGCGTCGCAGACACGTCCGGGGCACCGCACGCAGCCGGCGGCTCCATTTAGGCGGCTCCGCCGCCCGTGCGCCTTTCTGGTTGTGGTAGCTACCAGAAAGGCGCACGGGCGCGAAGGGCCCTATCGCAGGGTGACCTGGCGGCCACGCAGTCCGTCGCGGGCGCGTCGCTCCTCGGTGGTGAGCGGCGCGTCGACGGCGAGCGCCTCGGCCAGACGCTGACCGAGTTCGACGGTGGCGGCGGCCCACTCGTTCGCATGCTTTTCGCGGTCCAGGTCGAACACCGGGACCAGCAGACCGTGTGTCCGGAACGACCCGGCGTAGCGGGAACCCTCACCGAGGTGCAGACCGCCGGTCGCGTGCACGCGCGCCAGGGCCAGCATCAGATCGTCCTCGTTTTCCGGGCGCACCCAGCGGATGTGCGCCTTCTGGCCCGCATCGACCCACCACGCCGCGACGACACCCTCGGCCTCGACTCGTGCGGACGGCATGATCGCCGCATTCGCGTGCTGCACGGTGGTCGCGACCTCGGGGGCCGGCTCGACGCCTTCGGGAATCCACCAGTTGAAATCCTGGTGCACGGTGATGTCGAGCGGTGCGTCCGCGTCGATCACGTCGGCCAGTGCCGGGGTCTCGGATCCGGGGTTGGCTGAGGCCAGCGATTCGCCGGCCGCGGCGTCACGGACCCAGGCGACGGACGCGGCCAGATCGGCGCCGAGATCCGCGGAATGCGCCTGGACCTGCACACCGACGAACCCGGTGGCACTGTCACCCTCGTCGCGGACCAGCGCCGCGACGGCACCGGGCAGCACGGTCGCGAGCGTCACCGGACGGGACGAATCCTTGACGGGAAGCGGGGCGGTCGCCGACGGGACGAACTCGCGCAGCGCCACCAGATCGCATTCGGCGGCGAGGCCTTCGAACGGCCGGGTCACGGCCGCTGCGGCGCTCTCCCGTTCCGCCTGCCGCTGCGCGAGCTTCTCGGCGCGGGCACTGTCGGGCTTCGGACCACTGTTTCTCTTGCTCTTCTTTGCCACGACGCCAAAACCTACACGCCGACGCCGGTCCGGTCAGGACGCCAGCCACTTCTTGGTGCGGCCGGGGTGGTTGGTGGCCACCCAGCTGACCCCGAGTTCGCGGCACAGTTCGACGTCGCTGCGGTTGTCGACGGTCCAGCAGTACGTGGCGCGCCCTGCGGCGGCGGCCTTGTCGACGATGTCCGGGTGTTCGTGCAGCGTCTTCACCGAGGGACCGACCGCGGTGGCGCCGACGGTGGTCGCGGCGCCCCCGCCGAGGTACCGGGCGGATTCGCCGAGCAGCACGGTCGGGAGCATCGGCGCCGACCGGCGGATCCGCCACACCGCTCCGGCGGAGAACGACATCACGACGGCGCGGGAGTGGTCGGCGGACGGGGGTGCGGCAATGCCGAAGCGTTGCAGTTCGGCGAGCACCTTGCTCTCGACGAGACCGCCGAAACGCACGGGATGCTTGGTTTCGATGAAGAGCTTCACCGGGCGCGCCGTCCAGTCCAGGGTGAGTGCGATCAGCGCGCTCAGCTCGAGGAGTTCGGCCGGCTCGTCTTCCGTGCCGTAATTGAACTCCGCCAGCTCCTCGAGGGTCATCTCGCTGACGACGCCGGTCCCGGTGGACGTCCGGTCGACAGTGCGGTCGTGGACGCACACGAGGTGGCCGTCGCGGGTGAGCCGCACGTCGCATTCGAGCCCGTCCGCGCCCTCTTCCAGCGCCAGCTCGTACGCGGCGAGCGTGTGTTCCGGCATCGCTGCGGATGCGCCGCGGTGCGCCACCACCAGGGGGCCGCGCCGGTCGGGGCTCACGACGCGACGGCTTCCCGGTCGCTGACCTCGGGCGTCTTCTCGGCGGACTTCTCCACAGCCTTCTCCGCGTCCTTCTGCGGCGGCGGCCCGGTGGCGATCACCCAGCGGGTGACGGGCTCCTTCGCCCCCTTGAGCGTCCGGCCCTCGAGCCGCCGGAGCACCATCAGTGCGAGTACGGCGGTCGCGGAAGCGACCAGCGCCGTGAACGCGGCCAGCAGGACACCGTCCGCCATGGCCTGCAGTCCCGGCCTGGACCGCCAGAACCAGTTGAAGACGACGAGCACGGCGCCGAAGACCCACAGGCTCCACCAGGCTCGGACCAGCAGGACCGCGCGGGGATCGCGGCGGATCACCTCGAGCAGGTACACACCCGGCATCACCAGGTTCAGGCCCGGCACCGCGCAACCGACGATCACCTCGGTGGGGGTGCGCGGGTCGGACGTCTTGGCCCGGGCGAACGTACGCCGACGCATCCGCAGCAGCCAGCACACTCCGCCGATCCCCGACAGCAGCGCGAGGAGCATCCCGCCGGCCTGGCCGAGGAACACCGCGATGTCGGACACGGCGAGCAGGGTGGGGTCGATCAGCCGGGTCCGGTTGCGGAGGAGGACGGCGTACCGGCCCAGTTCGGCGATCACGGCGAACGCGTACAGGCCGGCGGTGAGGGTGAGGAAGAAGGCCGCCTTGCCGGCGAGCAGTTCCGGCCAGTCGCGTCGCGCGGAGGGTGATTCGACGTGATCGTGGAGTCCCCAGCGGGGGATCTCGGTGTAGTGCGGGGTGGGGCTCGACGTCGGCGGCTCGGCCGCGAGACCGCTGCGCCGCAGCGGGGATCGCGCGATCCAGCGGAACCCCCGACTCGCGGGTGGCTGGTGCTGGTCGGTGCAGACGGGGGCGAGCAGCACACCGTGGCAACGGGGACACCACTGCGCCGGGGAGCCGAGGACCGGCCACCGAGCCGCGCATCGCGCGCACACCTGAACGACGACGCTCATGCCCTCCGCACCCACTTCACATTGCCGATTCTGTCACGACCCGCGAATGCGGGCAGCCCACGACCGAATCGTCCTTTTTGGGGAGAATGTGTGAGCTGCACCACGTGAAATGCGGAGTTATCCACAGTTTCCACAGGTTCATACACAGTTATGGACAGTGCGAGTAGTCCCTATACACAGGTCAGAGCGCATGCGAATCCGTGTTTGTTGACAGCCTCGGATGAACGGTCCACAACGGTGGATGAATTTGACATCGCAGCTCGGTGAACAATCGGACTCGGTGACCGACGGCTCGGCCCGGAATTACCCCTCCAGTTCGGATCGCCCGCGAAGCGACCCGAGAACTCCGGACCGGCCGTCGTCTCCCCCACCTGTGCCGGGCAAAAATGCCCCGACACTTGATCTGACGCAGCCCGGCGCGGTTTGGTTCCACCCGATCTGTAATCTCGGAAAACGATGACGGACGACGTCGGATCGCGGTGGCACCTCGGGCCCGCCCGTGTCCTCCAGGTGGCGGCAGCCCTCGTCGTGGTGCAACTTCTCGTGCGGACGTGGGTAGCCGCCAACAGCGATTTCTACTGGGACGATCTGATCCTCGCCGGACGCGGCGGAAGCCTCCCGCTGCTCTCGGCCGACCTGCTGCTCTACGACCACGACGGTCACCTGATGCCGGGAGCTTTCCTGGTGGCGGGTATCGCGACGCGCGTCGCGCCGTATGAGTGGATCCTGCCGATGCTGACGATGATCGCGCTGCAGGCGGTGGCGTCGTATGCGGTCTTCCGGTTACTTCGCACGATCCTCGGTCCACGACCCGTCCTGTTGGTTCCGCTGGCGATCTATCTGTTCTCTCCGCTGACTGTGCCGGCGTTCGCCTGGTGGGCGGCGGCGCTCAACGCACTGCCCCTGCAGATCGCGCTGGCGTGGGTGGCGCGCGACGCCCTCGAGGTGTGCCGCACCGGACGGCGGCGGTACGCGGTCTCGGGCACGCTGGTGCTGATCGCGTCGCTGCTGTTCTTCGAGAAGTCCGTCGTGGTCCCGTTCGCCGCGTTCGCGACCGTGGCCCTGCTCGCGCACGTCGGCGGGCGGGAGCGGCCTGTGCGGTCGACGCTGCGGCGAGGCGCGGCCCTCTGGATCCCGTCGGCGGCGGTGCTCGCGGTGTGGGCGGCGTTCTACTTCTCCACCGTCGCGTCGCAGTGGGAGTGGGCGGGTGCGTCGCGCGCGTTCGAACTGTTCCACCACGGCACGTCGCTCGGGCTGCTGCCCACGTTCGTGGGTGGGCCGTGGACGTGGGAACGGTGGATTCCGAGTCCCCCGTGGGCCTCCCCGTCGACGACGCTGGAGGTGGTCGGCTGGGTGGTCCTCATGGCGGCGGTCGTCACGACGGTCCAGCTGAAGCGCCGCATCGGCTGGGTGTGGATCCTCACGGCCGGGTACTTCCTGCTGTCGGTGACCGCGATGGTCGTCACCCGATGGGGCGCGGACACCACCTACGAACTCGCGCAGACCCTGCGCTACTTCACGGACACCGCGGTGATTCTCGCGATCGCCGTCGCGGTCATCGCCCGGGCACCCCGCCGACGCGCCGACCCGGTTCGGGTGCGGCCGCTGGTGGCCGTGACCGCCGTCGTCGCGTTCGTCGCGAGCAGCCTGTGGTCGACGTACACGTTCACCCGCAGCTGGGAGGAGAACCCGACTACCGCCTACCTCGCGACCGCGCGTGCGTCGCTCGCCGAGCGGGATGACGCGCCGATCCTCCAGCAGCCCGCGTCCATCTGGGTGCTGTTGCCGGTCGCGTACCCGAACAACCTGGTGAGCCGGGTCCTCGCACCGCTGCGGGACCGCCCCGAGTTCTCCGACAGCACCCCCGACCTCCGGATGATCGACGACGCGGGTTCGGTGGTCGACGCCCAGGTCACGTGGGTGCGCGCGATCGAGCCCGGACCCGTCCCGGACTGCGGGAACCTGGTGGAGCAGCGCAGTTTCGTCCCGCTTCCCCTCGACGGACCGCTGACCGGCTGGGAGTGGACTGCGCAGCTCAACTACATGGCCACTGCGGACGGGGAGATCGCCGTCGCGATGGAGGTCGGCAGCCCGGTGCGGGTGCCGGTGCAACGCGGCCCGAATTCGGTGTTCGTGCGGCTCACCGGCAGCGGTCGGAGCGTGCGGGTGAGCGCCCTGACCCCGGACCTGTCGCTGTGCATCGGCGCGGGCCCGGTCGGGGTCGTCGTGCCGAAGTAGTTACCGCCCGTACCGCGACCACGCGACGCGGGCACTGGCCGCACCGACGATCGCGGCGGCCACCTCGTCCCAGCTCGCAGCGGGCAGCCCGAGCTTCGCGAAGAGGGAGCGGCGCGGTCCGGTCATTTCGAGGGTGGCGTCGGGGAACTGCTTCTCCACCACCTCGCGCAGTGTGCCGATCCCGTCGACGATGCCGAGCTCGACGGCGCGGCGCCCCAGCCAGACGTCGCCGTTGAACAGCTCGGTCCCGTCCGCCTTCAGCTTGTCCCCTCGGCGACCCACCACCCAGTCGCGGAACTCGTCGTGGATGCCTTCCTGGATCTGTTCGAGCCACTGCACGTCCTCGGACTTCTCCGCGAAGAACGGGTCGAGGCGGGCCTTCGCCTCGCCGGCCGAGTGCAGCCGCCGTTCGATGCCCAGCCGGTCGATCAGTTCGGAGAACCCGAAGCCCGCCGAGATGACGCCGACGGAGCCGACCACCGACGTGGCGGTCGCGTAGATCTCGTCGGCCGCGCAGGCCAGCCAGTAGCCGCCGGACGCGACGACGTCCTCGCAGAACGCGAGCACGGGCAGTTCGTGTTCGGTGGCGAGCTGCCGGATGCGGGCGGCGATGTATTCACTCTGCGTCGGCGACCCGCCGGGACTGTTGATCAGCAGCGCCACCGCTTTCGCACCGTGGGTGGTGAACGCGCGTCGCAACGGTTCCTCGACGGATTCCGCGCTCAGCGCCCGCCCGAAACCCGCGCCGCCGGATGCGATCATCCCCTGCAGCCGCACCACCGGCACCACGCCGGCGCTGGAGCCTCCGAACGCGTCGGGCAGCTTGTCGGCCAGCGGTTTCGGCAGGTTCAGTGGGATCTTGGCCATGAAATCAGCGTACCGATCACGGATCGGGCAGAGTGGTTCACATGGAGTTGCGAATCTTTACCGAACCCCAGCAGGGTGCCACCTACGACGATCTTCTGGCGGTGGCGCAGGCCGCCGAACGTTTCGGGTACGGCGCGTTCTTCCGGTCGGATCACTACCTCGCCATGAACACCGAGGGTCTTCCCGGACCGACCGATGCGTGGATCACGCTGGCGGGTCTCGCCCGGGAGACGTCCACGATCAGGCTCGGCACCCTCGTCACGTCCGCGACGTTCCGGTATCCCGGACCGCTGGCGATCTCGGTGGCGCAGGTCGATCAGATGAGCGGCGGCCGCGTCGACCTCGGCATCGGCGCCGGCTGGTACGAGGGGGAGCACCAGGCGTACGGCATCCCGTTTCCGCCGCTGAAGGAGCGGTTCGAGCGGCTCGAGGAATCCCTCGCGGTGATCACGGGGCTGTGGCGCACTCCGCTCGGTGAGACCTTCTCCTACGACGGGACGCACCTGACGGTCAAGGATTCGCCCGCACTCCCGAAGCCGCGGCAGCCGCAGGGTCCGCCCGTCCTGATCGGCGGCACCGGCAAGAAGAAGACCCCTGCGCTGGCCGCGAAGTACGCGGACGAGTTCAACGTCCCGTTCCAGTCCGTCGACGAGACGCGGGACGTGATCGAACGGGTCCGGCTCGCGTGCAAGGCGATCGATCGCGACCCCACCGAGTTGGTGTATTCCAACGCGCTCGTCCTGTGCTGCGGGCGCACCGAGGAGGAGATCGCGAAACGCGCCACGAGCATCGGACGCGAGGTGAGCGAGCTGCGGGAGAACGGCCTCGCCGGGTCGCCCGCCGAGCTCGTCGACAAGATCGGCCGCTACGCCGAGGCCGGATCGCAGCGGATCTACCTGCAGACCCTCGATCTCGGCGACCTCGACCACCTGGAACTGGTCGCCAGTGAGGTCGTTCCGCAACTGAGCTAGGCAAGCTCGAGTTCGGCGGCCACGACGACCGGAAGATTCAGGGGCAGCGCGGCCACCCCGATCGCCGTCCGGGCGTGGTCGCCGATTTCCGGGCCGAACACGTCGAGTACCACCTCGGAGTATCCGTTGAGCACCGCTGTCGTCTGGTCGTAGCCCGGCTCGGCGTTGATGAACCCCGTGACGGTGAGCCACGCACCGATGCGGTCGAGATCGCCCACCGCGCGACGGACTCTCGGGGCAGCACCAGGCCCAGGTTCACGTAGTCGGGACTCCGCGCCCATCACACCTCCACTCGACGACGGCTCGGGTCTTTCGGCGCGCTCAGCAACATTCCGTTCCCTTTCCGCCGGTGGAATGCTCGAAGTACGACCGGAACGGCCGTGTGGACTCTCGAGTACGCCGGAGGTTGTGATGGGTTCTGCGGAAGAGGCGGTAGTGCGTCGATTCTACGAGGAGATGAACAACGATCGAAAGAACGAGATAGCGGTGGAGCTGTTCAGCAGCGACCACGAGATGCACGATCCCCAGGTCCCGGGTGGGCCGGGTCCCGCGGGAATGGTGGCGGCGATCTCGGCCTACCAGGACGGGGTGGACGGGCACTGGACCATCGAGGAGATGTTCTCGGCCGGTGACCGCGTCGTCGTGCGCTGGACGGGCACGGGAACGCACGTCGGTGAGATGAACGGGATTGCGCCGACCGGCAACAAGATCCGAGTGGACGCGATCTCGATCCATCGGCTGGCCGACGGCAAGATCGCCGAGACCTGGCAGGTGTGGGACACGCTCGGATTCCTTCAGCAGCTCGGCGCGGTCCCCGCGAGCTGATCCCGGCACACCCTCGGGAGGGTGCGATGAAGTACGTGATTACCTGGACGCTGCGTAATGGTGGGTCCGCCGCCGAGAACGAGGAAGCTGCGCGGCGGAGCCTCGAAGTGTTCGCGAGATGGACGCCGGCGGAAGGGGCGAACTTCCATCATTTCCTCGGTCGCCTGGACGGAACCGGGGGATTCGCCTTCGTCGAGGCGGACGACCCGAACGACGTCTTGGACGGCCCGACGAAATTCGGACCTTTCTTCGAGTTCCACGTCTACCCTGTCGCCGACATCGCCGTCACCACGCAGGCTGCGCAGCAGGCGGTCGAGTTCAGGGGCTCGATCAGCTGAGCAGGCTCAGTGCCGGGTGGTCGAATCCAGGAACTGGCGGAGGTCGCGGTCCCACTGCGCGTCGCGGGCGCGGTTCAGGGAGGCGCGGCAGATGAGGAAGCCGGACAGCGCGATCATCATCACCGCGAACCAGGTGAACAGCCCGGCGATCACGCCGGCCACTCGTGCCGCGGACGGCGACATCGGTTCGGTGGTGAGGTTGCCGTCGGCGTTGACCCAGATGTCTTCCTTCGTTCCCGAAGGCGTGGCGGGGTCGACGGTGATGTCGGCGTGGCGGGTTTCGTTACCCCACGTCCACTTGGCGGGGGCGGTGTCGACGCCCGACGGTGCGACGTCGGAGGTGACGGACACGCCGGTGGAGTCGGCGAGCGTGGTGGCGGAGACGGTGCGGTAGTCCGCGACCTGCTTCTCCGCCAGCGTCAGCTGACTGTCGATGGTCCGGGCGCCCACGAGGATGGCCAGGGGCAGCATCGCGAACGCGAGCACCACGACCGCGAGGGTGAGCATGTTCTCGATCCGGTCCGAGCGCCGGAGTAGCGGGTTGTGCCGCTGACGGGCCGACCGCTTACGCAGCCCCCGCGCTTGAGAGTTGTTCCACATTCCGGATCCGGTCCTCTCGCCGACAATTCCCTACCATCCAGGGTCGTACGCAAGGCAAACAAGATCAAGTTAATCCGGTGTGTCTTTGGGCACTGTGCCGTAATACACTCATCTGCTCCCCGCCATCTCACGATGCTCCTTGGGGCTCACTCCGCGCACGCGTTTGAACGCCGCACTCAGCGCGAATCCGCTCCCGTACCCCACTCGCTGGGCCACCGACGCGACCGTGGCGTCGGGTTCGCGGAGCAGATCCGCGGCCAGGGACAGCCGCCAGCCGGCGAGGAACGTCATGGGAGGTTCGCCGACGAGGTCCGTGAACCGCCGTGCGAGGGCAGCCCGCGACATACCGGCTTCCGCGGCGAGCGACTCCACGGTCCACCGGCGGGACGGGTTGTTCTGCAGGATGCGCATCGCCTTGCCCACCACCGGGTCGCTCTGCGCCCGTACCCACGACGGCGCCTCGGCCGCCGGCCGCGCGAACCAGGCGCGCAGCACCGCGATCAGCAGCAGGTCGAGCAGGCGGTCGAGCACCGCTTCCTGTCCGGGTTCGTCGCGCACCACTTCGTCGTGCATGAGGGTGACCAGCCGCGAGTCCCAGTCGGCGCGGCGCTGCACGACGAGTTCCGGGAGCGCGGTCAGCAGTCGCATGCTGATCTCGCCCGGGGTCTGGTACGTCCCGGTCAGCATGACCGTGCGGCCGTCCGCACTGTTTCCCCAGGTTCGTACCCCGAGGTCCATCGCCTCGGCGAGCGGCTCCCCGCGGAGCGTTGTGCAGCTCTGGTCGGGGTTGATGATCACGTGCGGCGGGGTGTCCGGATGGTCGGCGACGACGTACCGCTCGGGTCCGCGGACGATCGCGACGTCACCCTCGGTGAGCTGAACCGGGTCGCCGGTGTGCGGAAGGACCCACGCTTCGCCCCGGCCCATCGCGACGAGGCTGAGCGGCGCGTGGTCGTCGATCTGCAGCGACCATGGCGGTTCCATGATCGAGCGGAGCACGAACGCTCCTGCGGCACGGGGACCACTGATGAGACCGGCGAGGGGATCCACAAGTCCAGCGTAGACGCTCGCGTATGTATCAGCGCGTTTCAACCATGGAAAGTCTCGACGACGCCGTCTTGACTGAAGACATGACAACGACACCGCACACACTCGTCCTCACCGGCACCGGCAAGGTCGGCAGCCGCGTCCTCGCCCGGCTCGCCGCCGCAGACGTGCCCGCTCGGGGCGGCTCCCGCTCCGGCCGTCCCCCGTTCGACTGGGAGAACAGGGACACGTGGCGGCCGGCGCTCGAAGGAATCACCTCGGTGTACATCGCCTACTACCCGGATCTCGCGGTACCGGGAGCGGCGGAGGTCGTCGAGGAGTTCGCGGGCCTGGCCGTCGCGAACGGGGCCCGGCGACTCGTCCTGCTCTCCGGTCGCGGTGAAACCGAGGCCGAGCGCAGCGAACTCGCCGTCCGCAAGGCGGGAGCCGAGTGGACGATCCTCCGGTCGAGTTGGTTCAGCCAGAATTTCAGCGAGAGCTTCATGCTCGACTCACTGCTCGCAGGCGACCTCGCGCTGCCCGTCGACGGACGCGTGCTCGAACCCTTCGTCGACGCGGACGATCTCGCCGAGATCGCCGTCGCCGCACTGGCCGGGGACGGCCACGCCGGCGAACTGTACGAGCTGACCGGGCCGCGGTTGTTGTCGTTCGGTGACGCCGTCGCCGCGATCTCGGAGGCAACGGGTCGCGAAATCCGGTACACACCAGTCACTTCGGAAGAGTATTCGACGGCCCTGGGCGGGCAGGGGGTACCGTCCGACGCGATCGGCCTGCTCACCTACCTGTTCGACGAAGTGCTGGACGGGCGCAACGCATCGCTCACCGACGGGGTGGAACGCGCACTCGGGCGCGCGCCCCGCGACTTCACCGACTACGTCCGCGCCGCAGCAGCGGCCGGTGTCTGGAGGGTCTGACCATGGAGCGTTATCTGACGATCGTCACGGCGGTGGGCGCCGGCGTGGTGGGCGGCGTGATGTTCGCGTTCTCCACGTTCATCATGACCGGGCTCGGTCGCCTGGAACCGGCTCAGGGCATCTCGGCAATGCAGGCGATCAACCGCGAGGCGCCGAACTTCTGGTTCATGACGGCGTTGTTCGGCACCGCATTGACGTCGATCGTGCTCGCGGTCGTCAGCGTGGTGCGGCACGACAGTTCGGCCGTCTACGCGGTGATCGCCTGCGCGCTGTATCTCGTGGGGATCGTCCTGACCATCGTCTACCACGTGCCGCACAACAACGCGCTGGACGCGATCGATCCCACCGCCGCCGACTCGGCGGTGTACTGGCGCGACTACGTGTCGGGCTGGACCGGGTGGAACCACGTGCGCACCGTCAGCGCCATCGCGGCGTCCGCTGTGCTCACGTGGTCCGCGACCCGCGGTTGAGACCGGAGGCTACGAGGGCGGCAGGATGTCGGTCTGCGCCGGGACCTCGTCCTGCTTCAGCAGACCGACCGGGCAGCTGACGCCGGTGGCGTGCACGGGGCAGTAACCGCCCGGGTTCTTCGCGAGGTACTGCTGGTGGTAGTCCTCGGCGTAGTAGAACTGCGTGAGCGGGGCGATCTCCGTGGTGATCGCCCCGTATCCGGCGTCGGCGAGCCTCTTCTCGAAGGCCTCACCGGTGGCTTCGGCGATCTCCACCTGCTGTTCGTCGATCGTGTAGATCGCCGAACGGTACTGCGTTCCCTGGTCGTTGCCCTGCCGCATGCCCTGCGTGGGGTCGTGGTTCTCCCAGAATTCCTTGAGGATCTCGGCGTACGAGATCACCTTGGGATCGAAGACCACGAGCACCGCCTCGGTGTGCCCGGTGCGACCGGAGCAGGTCTCCTCGTAGGTGGGGTTGGGCGTGTAGCCGCCGGCATATCCCACCGCGGTGCTGTAGACGCCGTCCAGTTGCCAGAACTCCTTCTCGGCGCCCCAGAAACATCCCATGCCCAGCACCGCGGTCTGCATGCCCTCGGGGAACGGGGGTTGCAGGGGGTGACCGTTGACGAAGTGCGTCGCCGGAACGGGAATCGGCTGGCTGCGGCCGGGGAGGGCATCCTCGGCGGTGACCATTACGGACTTAGCGGCTGCTCGACCCAGAAGCTCGTCGTACCAAGACATGATTCGATGCTACGCGCGGTGCCGGAGTGGCCTCCTGCGCGAGCGCCGCCTGTGCGCGCATCCGCTCGACGCGAGCGGTGACCCACGCCGTCGCGGGGACCTCCACCCACCGGAACAGCGCCTCCGACACGAGTGCCGTCACCACGAGGAATGCGACCACCGCTCCGGTCTCGCCGAACGAGCCGACCGTGTGCTCGTACACGCGGTAGAGAATCAAAGTGTGGACGAGGTAGATCGCGAAACTGCGCGTCGCGGTCCACCGCACGACGGCCCAGTGCGCCGCGGGCCCGTCGTATCGGCCCACCAGCACGACGCCCGCGGTGACGACGGCGAACGTCCAGAGGTAATGATCGCCCGCCCAGTACACGCGGAAGTCGGTGGCGAGGCGGATGACCTCGACCTGGGCCAGCCCGGCGACGACGATCCACCGGCAGTCCGCGAGCCGCGCCCAGCCGAGGTAGATGATCTGCCCGAGGAACACGGCCGGCAGCGTCGCGGCGATCTTGGACAGCATCGGAACCGTGTACGGCTGCGGCGCGTACAGGTTGTAGAGCAGGATCAGCGCGCAGAGCGCGGCACCGGCCATCGGCATCGCGATGGGCAGGGTGCGCAGAACGGGGCGCGCGGCCACGCAGGCGAGGTAGAAGACGATCTGCACGGCGAGGGTCCAGGTGACTCCGAGAACCGCCACCTCGGGTTTGAGGAAGAATCCGCCGAGCACGAAACTCAGGGCCGCGTCGATATTCGACACCCCGTCCTGGCCGCTGAACATGCCGTTGATGCCGAGGCGGACCAGCACGATCGCGGCGAGAACGGCCACCCAGAATGCGGGCAGGATTCGTCCGAGCCGGTTGAACAGAAATTGCCCGGGCTCGTGACGAATAGCCGAACGGGTGATCAGCACCCCGGTCAGCATCATGAAGACGGCGACCCCGAGGAAGGACAGATGCTGGTTGAGACCGCCTCGCTCGATGAAGATTTGGTAGACGACGTCGATGAACCACCATCCGGTTCCGAGGTCGTCGATCAGATAGAACGAGATGTGCGAGTAAATCACGGCCAGAACTGCGAAGAAGCGGAGCAGGTTCGCGCCCGTGAGCTCCACACGCGGCGCGGCCGCATGCGAATCTGCAACAGGTATCAGCGAAGGCATCGCGTCAGCTTAAGGTTCCGTTCACCGGTCGGACGAATTCTCACGACATCCAGTGTCGCCGCGCCAGCCTTTTTTCGGGTGCCCGAACTTTCCTTTCCGGGAATCGCTCCGTGACCCCAACTGTTGCGCAGGGTGTACCAATGAGATTGGGTATATACCCGAGAACGATTCGCCAAAGGCGGGTGTCAGACGCGTGCCCACGTGTCGTCGGCACCCGGAAACACTAGGGCTCACACGCCCATAGATGAAGGGACCCTCGTGTCTGTTTACACGCTGCCGGAACTCCCGTACGACTACGCAGCTCTCGAGCCGCACATCTCCGGCAAGATCATGGAACTGCACCACGACAAGCATCACGCCGCGTACGTGACCGGTGCCAACACGGCCCTCGACAAGCTGGCCGAACTCCGCGAGTCGGACACCCTGCCCGCCGTGGTCAACCTGCACGAGAAGAACCTCGCCTTCCACTTGGGCGGCCACACCAACCACACCGTCTTCTGGAACAACCTCTCGCCCGACGGTGGCGACAAGCCGACCGGTGAGCTCGCTGCCGCGATCGACGACCAGTTCGGCGGCTTCGACGCGTTCCGCAACCATTTCTCGGCCAACGCCAACGCCATCCAGGGCTCCGGCTGGTCCATCCTGGCCTGGGACTCCATCGGCCAGCGCCTGCTCATCGTCCAGCTGTACGACCAGCAGGGCAACATCCCGATCGGCCTCACGCCGCTGCTGCTGCTCGACATGTGGGAGCACGCCTTCTACCTCGACTACCAGAACGTCAAGGGCGACTACGTCAAGGCCTTCTGGAACATCGTGAACTGGGCGGACGTCGCCGCTCGTTTCGAGAAGGCACGCACGCAGACCGCGGGCCTGATCGTCTAGTTTCCTCTTCGCGGCCACGGGCGCACGGACCACTCTCGGGTGTGTCCGTGCGCCCGTGCTCGTTTCGCGACCGGAATTCCATCCCTGCAGGCCGAGCGTCCAATAGGCTTCGGAAGTGACCGAGTTCAGCAACCCCGCCCGTGACGACACCGTCGTCCACGCATTCCGCGAAGACGCGCTCGGCGACCTCGACGCCACCGGCCTCGCGGCACGGATCGCCTCCGGCGAGGTGTCGATCCGCGAGGTGACGGAGGCGGCGATCGCGCGCGCCGAATCCGTCGGACCCGCCCTGAACGCCCTGGCGTTGGCCGACTTCGACCGTGCGCTGACGGAGGCGGACCGCCCGCACGAGGGTCTCTTCGCGGGAGTGCCCACCGTCGTCAAGGACAACGTCGACGTCGCGGGCCTGCCCACGCAGCACGGCAGCGTCGCTTTCGCCGCGCAGCCCGCCCGGGCCGACAGCGACTTCGTCACGCAGTACCTGTCGACGGGTGTGCTGTCTCTGGGGAAGAGCAGGCTGCCCGAGTTCGGCTTCAGCGCGTCCACCGAGTTCATGGACGCCGAGGCCGTGCACAATCCGTGGAATCCCGCGTTCTCGCCGGGAGCGTCGTCCGGCGGATCGGCCGCACTCGTCGCTTCGGGGGTCGTGCCGATCGCGCACGCCAACGACGGTGGCGGATCCATCCGCATTCCCGCGGCCGCGTGTGGGCTCGTCGGCCTGAAGCCGTCCCGCGGTCGGACGGTCCCCGACGCCATGGACAAGACGTTGCCGATCCGGATCATCGCGCAGGGCGCCGTCACCCGCTCGGTGCGGGACACCGCACGGTGGATGGCGGCCGCCGAACGGTACTACCGCAATCCGGCGCTGCCACCCATCCGGTCGGTCGAGGGGCCGAGCAGCACCCGGCTGAAGGTCGGGGTGGTGGTCGATTCGGTCACCGTGTCCCGCACGGACGACGAGACCCGCAAGTCGGTCCACGCGACCGCCGATCTGCTGGCGGACCTCGGTCACCACGTCGAGGAGTGCCCGATGCCGGTGAACTCCTCGTTCGTCGAGGACTTCTGCATCTACTGGGGATTTCTGTCGTTCGTCATCTCCAGCAACGGCAAGCGGATGCTCGGACCGGACTTCGACCGCGACGCCACGGACAACCTGACGCGCGGACTCGCCGCGATGTACCGCAAGAAGATCGCGAAGACTCCGCGGGTGCTCTACCGGTTGCGGCGCACATACAGTGAGTACGCGCAGATCTTCCAGAAGTACGACGTGATCCTGTCGCCCACCCTCGCCCACACGACTCCGGAGCTCGGATACCTCTCGCCGACACAGAGTTTCGAGGAGCTCTTCGACAAGCTGATCGCCTACACGGCGTTCACGCCGCTCAACAACGCGTCGGGCGGACCGGCCATCTCGCTGCCGATGCACGAGACGTCCCGCGGCCTGCCGCTGGCGTCGCACTTCTCCGCCGACCACGGCGACGAGCGGACGCTGCTCGAGTTGGCGTTCGAGCTCGAGCAGGCCACGCCGTGGCGTCGTATCCAGGACGCCCGCTGACGATCAGGCTTTGCGCCGCAGACCCATCCACACGACGGCCCCCGCCAGCAGCACGGTGGTGATCCCGAAGCCGACGGCGAGGTGCTCGGCGGTGAGGATCGGTGACGGCGCGGAGAGGGTGCGGGTCACCGCGACCGGTTCGGCGAGCACCGTCGCCAACTGGTTCTGCTGAGCCGCCGTGCGCACCGGCATCGCCGCGACACCGTTGTTGAGGTCGGTGGACAGCTGCCCGGACAACGTCTTCAGTTTCGCGAACCCGTCGACGATCTGTGAGGTGGCGCCTTCGAGCATGTCCGGTGCCTGATCGGCGATCGGGACGATGCCGTCGTTCAGTTGCCGTGCCCCGCTGCTCAGCTGATTGCTGGCGTCGGTGAGCTGACCCATCGCGACACGCACGAGTTCGCCCAGGTCCGTGTCGGGGCCGACCCCTCCGCCCAGCAGACCGGGCACCGAACCCAGCTGCGAGGAGAGCAGATCGAGGTCGGCACGAACCTGACGGAGCGACGGGACCACGTCCGATGCAACGGGTGTGGCGTCGAGAACGCGGATCGCGTCGTCGATCCTGGTGCGCATCTGGGTGGCGCTGTCGTTCGCCTCGCCCAGCGTCAGGCCCAGCGCACTCAACCGGTCCGCGAGGTCGTCGGCCGTTCCCGACGTCTCACCGACCACACCCGCCACCTGGTCGGCGACGCCCAGCAATTGCACCGAGCCGGAACGTGCCGTCTCGAGATACGGGAGCAGAGTGTCGGCGCCCTCCGTCAGCTGTTGCGCCGCATCGTCCGCCGCGGCCGTGCCCGCTGCGAGGAACCCGGCCGTCATGCCCGCCTGCTGGAAACGCGTCCGCGACGAGGACATGTTCGCCAGCAGATCCGTGATGCCGTCCGCGCCGATCTGGGAGGACACCACTCCGGAGAGTTCCTCGGACGCACCGGGGTCGGAACCCGCGACGTCGAGGTCGAGGGTCGCCTGCCGCGGCTTCGCGCCCCACACCGAGGACACCGCCTCGCTGAAGTCCTCGGGCACGGTCACGGTGGCGAACCAGTCGCCGCCCGCCGCCGCGTCCGCGTCGACCACCTGCCAGTCGAAGGCCTCGTTCGCCTCGAGCTTGTCGATCAGGGTGTCGCTCGCACGCACCGGTTTTCCGTCCACGGTCGCGCCGGCGTCGGTGTTGACGATTGCCACGGTCCGGCTGTCTGCCGCGCCGTCACCGAGGAACACGTACCCGAGTCCCCCCGCGGACGCCAGGATCAGGCCGGCCATGGTGGCCGCGGCGACGCGCCGCGACGTGAGGACCTTTCGCGTCGACTCGGGTCGGGCGTGATTCGCAGAGTTCCGTGCGCGCTCAGAGGTCATTCCGGCGAGGATAGGCGGCTTTCGTAGCGGCAGATTGTGATGATTCTGAGGATTCTCTGTGACGTCTACCCGGCGACGATCACCTTGTTCGCGGCCAGCGCGTCCGTGCGGGCCTGCAACCGCGCACGCAGGGTCTCGACTTCCGATGTGAGTTTCTCGGCGCCGAGTCCGTCGGATGCCGGGACCGTCTGCGCGATCTCGTCGAGGATCTCGATGGCCCGGCCACTGCCGAACAAGTGCCGGTAGAGCTCGCGGTACGCGTCCTCGTACACGCTCGCGAGAGCCTCCGAGGCGAGGAACCGCTCCTTCAGCGCGTTCCCGCCACCTCCGCCGCCGGGCATGCCACCACCCGGCGCGGCGCCACCGCCCATCCCGATCGAGTCGTGCGGGCCCGCATCGGTGTTGCCGCTCAGCGCGAGGTTGAAATCCCAGGACACGACGGAGATCTTCCTCGTGCCGAGGTCGTACCAGAGGTAGTAGTTCTTGCCCGGACCCGCCATGTCGTCGCTGTTGACCAGCAGATTCTGGGTGGCGACGTACCGGGCGAAGGATTCGACGTCCACCCGGTCGGCGAGTTCGGCGTCGAACTGCTCGTCGGACGCACCGTCCAGCCATTTCAGGAGCGTGATGATCGGCTGCAGGTCCTGGGAGCCTTCGGCGTTGATCTGGACGAACTGATCCGCGTAGGTGGTCTGGTCGTCGCCCTGATACGTGAAACTCGAGTTGGCGTCGGCCTTGTAGAGGACGCCGTCGCTGTCGAACAGCGAGTTCGCATACCCCTCGTCCGGGTGTTCGAGGACGAGCCGGGTCTGCGTCGGCGACCCGTTCACGGAGTACGTGGTGTAGGCGTACCGCTGGGTGGGCTGGCCGGATTCGGCGGTCAGCGACAGTGACACCGCCTCGTTCAGCACCGGCGATCCCGGCCGGACCGACAGCTGCGTCATCCCCTGGTACGCCCGCCCCGACACGTACCTGTCGAAGCTGATCAGCAGCGGCAGCGACGCCGGGTCCTCGGCCGACAGCGTGACCATGCCGCCCGGCCCGCCTGCGCCCTCACCCTCCGGCATCGCCCTTCCCGCGGGAGGTTCCATCCCCGCCGGCATCCCGCGCTGCCCGCCGCCGGGACCACCGGTCCCGCGGAGCCCCATCAGGGTGGAGTTGCCCTTCAGCCGCACCCCGGCGTCCGTGACGAGGGTGCCGTCGATCGTGATGTCGGCGGTGATCCACTTCTTCTCGCCCTGGTCCCGGAAGGCGGCGAGGATCTTCCAGTGCTGACGGACCCGGGTCGGTAGCCGGTGGACGAGTCTGCGGCGCATCAGATGTCGGTTTGGTCGTAACCGGTGAGAACGGTGACCCGCTGGCCGGTGTTGACGCCGCTGAGCGCCGAGATGAGTTCCGCCGGTTTCCTGCCCGCCTTCAGCTGCGCCGTGTAGTACAGCTCGGTGAGTGCCCCTGACCGCACCGACTCCGTGCTCACCAACTCGAACTCCTTGGTGTAGTCGATCAGCACGTCCTCCACGAGGGCGGTGTAGCCGGGCTCGGGCGGAACCTGCACCTTCACCACCTGCCGCTGCACGTCCAGCTTGAACATGTCGAACCGGCTCATCAGGACGAGCACGAGGCAGATCGCGACGGTGGCGGCGATGGCGAGCACGTAGAACCGGGTGCCGGTCGTCATGCCGATGGCCATGACCAGGAAGATGAACCCGACGTCGCGGGTTTCCTTGATCGCGTTGCGGAATCGCACCACCGACAGCGCACCGACGAGCGCGAACGCGCGGGCGATGTTGGAACCCACCACCAGCATGATCAGGGTGATCACCATGCCGACCATCACGAGCGTCTGGACGTAGGACTGGCTGTAGGAGACGTTCTTGTGCGTCAGCCGATAGACGTACCCGATGATCGCCGACAACACGAACGACAACGCGAGCGAGACGACGATGTCGAACGTCGAGAACGTTCCACTGAGATCCTGGAGATCGAAATTCATGACAGGGTTCCTGTTTTCGCGAGGGTGCGGTCGCGGTCGGTCGGTGACGGGAACAGCTCGTCGGGGACATGCATGCGGGATCGGGGCGCAAGCCCGAAGGCCTCCACGCTCTGGCAGTACTTCGAGACCCGGACCACCGACATGTCCAGTCGCGCGGTGAGATCGGTGACCCAGTAGGGCACCCGCTCGTTGGCCTTGATCTCGACGATGCACAGGTGCGGCGGAATGATGAAGCGGTTCTCGGCCGGCGCCGCGAAGTGGAAGTCGCGGTCGCGCCCGTGCACCCGGTGGTCGATCGTGACGCGCAGACCCAGATCGGCGTCCGTACCGACGAACGCTTCACGCAGATACCCGGTGGTGACGGTCGGGCACAGGTCGAGGTTGCCGACGAGCGTCGACACCTCGTTCACGAACGGCCGCGCCGAGGCATCGTGGTCGATCGGCCGC
Source organism: Rhodococcus sp. NPDC127593 (assembly GCF_042671975.1). Classification (NCBI taxonomy): domain Bacteria; kingdom Bacillati; phylum Actinomycetota; class Actinomycetes; order Mycobacteriales; family Nocardiaceae; genus Rhodococcus; species Rhodococcus sp. NPDC127593. Next base: position 91,812 of record NZ_JBHXWI010000026.1, read on the forward strand.
CTTGCGTTGCACAGCCGCATCGCATCCGAGTACGGCAGCTGGATCCGGCGTTTCTGGGTGACCCGATTGACCCGCTGCTTGATCTCCACGTAGACGGGAGTCTCGGCGGTGGCCTCCGCAGGCGGCCCGTACAGCCGCACCCGCAGTTTGCGGCGAAACTTCAGGCCCTCGATCTTCTCCCAGTAGAAGCGCAGATTCTGGGTGTCGTAGTACAGGCTGGTCACGGGGTAGCCGCCCACCGGCGAGAATTCGTCGGACGCCATGTGCCCCGAGAGTGCCTCACGGAGGCGGGGAACGTCCGACTCGTGGGCGAGGTACTTGATCTCGTACCGGTTGAACGCGTGCAGCGCACTGGCGGTCTTCAGATATCCGGACGCTTCCGGTTCGGGCGCGGACAGTCCCATACTTTCGGCCTTTCGTCGGTGGGCTCTACCACCTCAACCGCCACGCCTCGAGTAAACCTGCAGTAAAGCTGGCAGTTTTCTGTACGGCGGACCGTCAGATGCCGTTCATCCGCTCCTGTGCCTGTGTTCACCTGTGGCAGTTAGCACTCCCCTGCTCTTGTGTGCCAGGCACTGTCGGGCGCATCCTTCAAGTACCCAACGAGGTGTGCAGAACGAATCATGTTCGAAGCGCGTCATCACACCGAGGAGGCAGAGATGAACAGGGACGGCTACATCGGCATCTCGCCCTTCCAGGCCGCGGGTACCTTGCGGGGATTCGTCATTTCCGGGCGCTGGCCCGACACGACCAAGGAATGGGCCCAGCTGCTCGCGCTCGCCGTGCGGGTAGCGTGCGTTCCGGGGCTGCTCCACACCACGACGGTCTTCGGTGCGCACGAGGACCTGCCCGAGGAGCCCGAGCCCGAGACCGTCGGCCTCGTGGTGGCCGAGGGCACCGTTCTCGGGGAGTTCGCGCTCGCTCCCGGCCGCTTCGCGGATCATCAGCCGCCGGCACTGATGCTGCTGCACCCGCCGTCCGAGACGACCCCGTCGCTCCCGGAGTGCGCGGGCGCCGCTTCGGGCTGCGTCCTGCTCCCCGGTCTCCCCCACCTGGGGCTGGAACACCGGGCGGCGTGGGTGGAGGCAGAGGCGGACGGGACGGTGACGTCCATGGTCAGCCGGGTCGGCATCGACCCGATCAGCAATCCCGACACTGCCGTTTTGGCCATGCTGCTGGCCTCGTGAGGGTACCCGAAGTTTCTGCGGTCGGTATCCCAAACTTCTTGCCGCCTTTGCCTTTTCGAATTAGTCACGCTAACGTTACGGACATCGAAGGGGAGTAGCCCCCAATCGCCTGTGTCGACATACTGGCTCGTTGCTTCACCGCACCGGACCCGGCCTGGCGAACCGCCGCCGGATCACCCGGCGCCGGTGGGCGAGACCTTCGGCCGGACAGACGTACCCGCGTCTGCCAGGCCGGAGGAATCCACCCGTCATCCTCCGACCGACCACTGGAGGAGGATGCCCGTGCTGACCGCCGCACTACTGAGTTTCGGCGTGATCTTCGTCGCCGAACTGGGAGACAAATCCCAGTTGATGGCGATGACGTTCGCCCTGCGCTACCGCTGGTGGGTCGTGATCGCCGGCATCACCGTCGCGACCACCGTGGTCCACCTGGTGTCGGTCGCCGTCGGCCACTACGTCGGTGTCGCGCTCCCCACCGCTGCGATCAGCATCGTCGGCGGTGCGGCCTTCCTGATCTTCGGTGCGTGGACGCTGCGTGGCGACGACCTCAGCGAGGACGAGCAGCTCAAGGCTGGGCGGGCCACCCGCTCGGCGTTCCTGGCCGTCACGTCCGCGTTCTTCCTCGCCGAACTCGGCGACAAGACCATGCTCGCCACCATCACGCTCGCCACCGACCACGACACGGTCGGCGTGTGGATCGGCTCGACCGTCGGGATGGTCGCGGCCGACGCCCTGGCCATCGTCGTCGGCGCCGTGCTGGGTAAGCATTTGCCCGAGAGTGTCATCCGCATCGGCGCGGCCGTTCTGTTCTTCGCGTTCGGCATCTGGTTGCTGCTCGAGGGTCTGCTCCCCGGCACCGTGGCCGGCCCGATCGCCGGCGCCGGCGTCGTCGTTCTGGCGCTGGCCGGTGCGGCCGGTCGCGCTGTGTGGTCACGGCGACGGCGCGGTGCCGCGGCAGAGCCCGAACAAATGCAGCACCAGGACTGAACCCGGTCGACAAAGACGCGCCCCGGGGCAATACTCGGAAGCCTTGGAGTACCTCGCAGTTCTCACGGACGAGAGGGCGTGTGTGAACCATCCCGTAGCGAGCGGCAAGCCGGCGATTCTCACCGTCGACGACGATCCCGGGGTCTCGCGCGCCGTCGCCCGGGATCTGCGGCGCCGATACGGCGAGAAGTACCGGATCATCCGCGCCGAATCCGGCGAGTCCGCACTCGACGCGATGAAGCAGATGAAGCTGCGCGGCGATCCCGTCGCGGCGATCCTGGCCGACTACCGGATGCCGTCGATGAGCGGGATCGAGTTCCTCGAGAAGGCCATAGACCTGTATCCGGTCGCGCGGCGGGTGCTGCTCACGGCCTACGCCGACACGGACGCGGCCATCGAGGCGATCAACGTCATCGACCTCGACCACTACCTGCTCAAACCGTGGGACCCGCCCGAGGAGAAGCTGTACCCGGTGGTCGACGCCCTGCTCGAGGCATGGGCGTCGGCGGACCACCACCCCGCCGAAGAGACGAAGGTCGTGGGTCATCGCTGGGCGCCGCGGTCTTCGGAAGTGCGCGAATTCCTGGCCCGCAACCAGCTGTCGTACCGCTGGTACATGTCGGACGAGCCGGAGGGCGGGCGACTGCTCAACGCCGCCGGGGAGGACGGCCGGCGCCTGCCCGTGGTGATCTGCTCCGACGGCGAATGCCTGGTCGAGCCGTCGGACACCGAGCTGGGCCGGCATCTCGGACTCCGGACCGACCCGTCGGAGAACTTCTACGACCTCGTGGTCGTCGGCGGCGGGCCGGCCGGTCTGGGCGCCGCGGTGTACGGCGCCTCGGAGGGTCTGCGCACCGCCCTGATCGAACGGACCGCGACCGGCGGGCAGGCCGGTCAGAGTTCGCGCATCGAGAACTACCTCGGGTTCCCCGACGGTGTGTCCGGCGCGCAGCTCGCCGAACGGGCCCGCAGGCAGGCCACCCGGTTCGGGGCCGAACTGATCACCACCCGCGACGTCGTCGCGCTCGAGATCAACGGATCGGCACGGACCGTCCGGTTCGCGGACGGCGACACCATCGACGCGCACACGGTGATCCTGGCGACCGGCGTCTCCTACCGGCGTCATCCCGCGCCCGGAGTCGACGACCTCACCGGTCGCGGCGTCTACTACGGCTCCGCCGTCACCGAGGCCGCCCGCTGCACCGACCAGGACGTCTACATCGTCGGCGGGGCCAACTCCGCCGGACAGGCGGCGGTGTACCTGTCGCGGGGCGCCCGGTCGGTCACCATCGTCGTGCGGGCACAGTCGCTCGAGGATTCGATGTCGTACTACCTCGTCCAGCAGATCGAACGGAACCCGCGCATCCGCGTCCGGCCGTGCACCGAGGTGATCGGCGTCGAGGGCGAGGGGCACCTCGAGAAGGTCCGGCTGCGCAACAACGCGACCGGAGACGAGGAGACCGTCGACGCCGGTTTCCTGTTCCTGTTCATCGGTGCCGCACCGCGGACCGAGTGGCTCGAGGGCGTCGTCGTGCGGGACGAGAACGGGTTCGTCGTGTCCGGACCCGACCTCGTCGTCGATGGGAAACCACCGAGCGGCTGGCCCCTCGACCGTCTCCCCCACCACCTCGAAACGAGCGTTCCCGGCATCTTCGCGGCGGGTGACGTGCGCTCCGAATCGGCGAAGCGGGTGGCGTCGGCGGTCGGCGAAGGCGCCATGGCCGTGATGCTCGTCCACCGCTACATCGGCCAACCGTGACCAGGGGCAGACCATGACCCAACTCCCGTGCAATCCCCCCGAGCTGAGGACGTTGTTCCTCTTCGAGAAGCTCACCGACCACCAGCTCGAGCAGCTGTGCGAGAAAGGGCACGTCGAGCTGATCGAACCCGGCCCGGTGTTCGCGGAAGGTGAGATCGCGACGTGCTTCTACGTGCTGATCGAAGGCGAGCTCGTGCTGAGCAAGCTGTCGGGTGGCGAGGAGATCGAGTTCAGCCGGACGTCCCAGCGCGGCGTGTACTCCGGGGCCTGGCAGTCGTATCTCGGCGACCGCGCTCCCCAGACGTACACGGCGTCGATGCGGGTCACCGCCCCGTCGAAGTTCTTCGTCCTCGACGCCGACCGCTTCGGACAGCTGATGCGCGAATGGTTCCCGATGGCCGTGCACCTGCTGGAGGGGCTGTTCTTCGGCAGCCAGAACGCGAAGCAGGTCGTCGATCAGCGGGAGCGCCTCCTCGCGCTGGGGTCGCTGTCGGCGGGGCTCACGCACGAGCTCAACAACCCGGCGGCCGCCGCCGTCCGGGCGACGGCGTCGCTGCGTGACCGGGTGTCGCACATGCGGCAGAAACTGAGCGTGATCGCGTCGGGCGTGTACGACCGACAGGCGCTGGCCACGTTGATCCGGTTGCAGGAGGAGACCGCCGAACTGGTCGCGAAGGCGCCGACGCTGACCCCGCTCGAAGCGTCCGACCGCGAGGACGAGCTCGGCGACTGGTTCGACGACCACGGCGTCTCCGGTGGCTGGGACCTGGCGCCCACATTCGTGCAGGCGGGTCTCGACGTGCCGTGGCTCGAGCGGATCGTCGCCAGCGTCGACGACGAATCGATGGTCGAGAGCGCGATCCGCTGGCTCAACTACACCATCGAGACCGAACTGCTGATGAACGAGATCGCCGACTCGACCGCCCGGGTCTCCACGCTCGTGAACGCCGCGAAGCAGTACTCGCAGATGGACCGTGCCCCCTACCAGCGCGTCGATCTACGGGAACTGCTCGACAGCTCGCTGGTGATGCTCGGTCGCAAGATCGGCGACTCCGTCACGGTCGTGAAGGAATACGACCCGACGCTGCCGCAGATCCCCGCCTATGCCGCGGAACTCAACCAGGTGTGGACGAACCTCATCGACAACGCCGTCGCCGCCATGGACGGCCACGGCACCCTCACCGTCCGCACCCGGCGCGACGGCGACATGGCCCTCATCGAGATCGGCGACACCGGACCGGGTGTGCCCGAAGAGATCCGGTCGCGCATCTTCGAGCCCTTCTTCACCACGAAACCCGTGGGCGAGGGAACCGGGCTCGGCCTCGACATCTCGTGGCGCATCGTCGTGAAGAAGCATCGCGGCGACCTGCGCGTGGAGTCCGAACCGGGCGACACCCGGTTCCAGGTCCGCATTCCGATCGAACCCGAAGTCGCAGCAGAAGGAGCCTCAGATGGGTGAGCTGGAGGGAATCGACCCGAGCGTGCCGCCGAGCGGAGACGGATGCGCCGAATGCGACAGCGACGGCGGGTGGTGGGTGCACCTGCGCCGCTGCGCGCAGTGCGGCCACATCGGTTGCTGCGACTCCTCCCCGGAACAGCACGCCACCAAACACGCCGCCGACTCCGGACACCCCGTCGTGCGGAGCTTCGAACCGGGCGAGAACTGGTTCTGGAACTACGCCACCGAGACGGCCTTCGAGGGCCCCGACCTTGCTCCGCCGCAACATCATCCGATCGACCAGACCGTCCCCGGTCCCGGCTCCCGGGTTCCACCGGACTGGCAGGCGCACGTTCACTGACACGAGTGCGCAGAACTGCCGACCCGCACCCGACATTTCCCTGCAGAACTGCACACCGAGCGCCGTCAGAGGTGCTCGAGGCGGTGTGCCGTCTCCGCGTCCTGCTCGTCGTACCGGGCCAGCGCCGCTTCGAACGTCGCCTTCAGATCCAGCGCGTAACGCTCGTGCGCCGCGAACGTCCCGACCGCCGAATTCTCGTCCGCGACGTCCGGGCCGCCGATCGCCGTCGCCCGGAACCGCGCAGCCAGTTCCGCCGCCGACCGCAGATGGGTTTCGCCGAGACCGAAGCTCTCGGGCGCGAGTTCGCGGTGCGCTCGCTGTCGCAGGTCCTGCATGTCGGCTGCCAACGTGTCGCACGCGGCGATGCACCGCACCAACGCGTCACGGTCCACTTCGAGCTGGTCCTCGGTCATCCGTCCCCCTACGGTCCTGCGCGTCCCCTGATCGCGCGAGAAGACAAACTACCTGTTCCCCCGCCCTGACGTTTCCCTCGCCTCTGCTGTCACACCGAGCGGGCGTTATGGTGCAGGTCACCAGGGTCGGCCAACGGAGGTCGCCGGGAAAGTAAGGATGCGAACTGTGGAAATTCAGGGAACCGCCGCACTGGTCACCGGAGCAGCCTCGGGCCTCGGCGCCGCCACCGCCAAGCGTCTCGCCGACGCCGGAGCCACCGTGTTCGGACTCGACCTGCAGCAGTCCATCGAGCGGGCCGGCGACAACGTCCCCGACGGCGTGACCCTCCTCGCCACCGACGTCACCAGCGGCGACGAGGTCCAGGCCGCGATCGAGAAGATCGTCGAGTCGGATCTGCCGCTGCGCATCGTCGTCAACTGCGCCGGCGTCGGCTGGGCCGGGCGCATCCTGTCGAAGAAGGGCCCGCACGACCTCGAACTGTTCCGCACCGTCATCACCGTCAACCTGCTCGGCACGTTCAACGTCATGCGCCTCGCCGCCGACGCCATCGCCAAGACCGACACCGTCGACGAGTCCGGGCAGCGCGGCGTCATCATCAACACCGCGTCCGTCGCCGCGTTCGAGGGCCAGATCGGCCAGATCGCCTACTCCGCATCCAAGGGTGGGGTGCACGGCATGACCGTCCCCGCCGCCCGCGACCTCGCGCAGTTCGGCATCCGCGTCGACACCATCGCCCCCGGCATCATCGACACCCCGATGCTCGCCGGCGTCACCGACGAATACCGCAAGGGCCTGGAGGCGGGCGTGCCGTTCCCCTCGCGCCTCGGTCAGCCCGCCGAATACGCACAGCTCGCTCAGATGATCGTCGAACACGACTACCTCAACGGTGAGACCATTCGTATGGACGGCGCTCTGCGCATGGCGCCGCGGTAGGCGGCTCCGCCGCCCGTGCGCCTTTCTGGTTGCTCCAGCTACCAAAAAGGCGCACGGGGCGCGAAGCGCCCTAGGAGGGCTGAAATGGGTTTCTACTCGGACCGGATCGTTCCGCGGCTCGTCGACATCAGTTGCGGGATGAAGTTCACGGAGCCGACGCGGCGACGCGTCTGCGCCGGTCTGCACGGGCGCGTGGTGGAGATCGGATTCGGGTCGGGTCTCAACGTCCCGTACTACCCGGCCGCCGTCGATTCGGTGAGCGCCGTCGAACCCGCCGACCTCGGCTGGAAGCTGGCGGGCAAGCGCCTGGCGGCGTCGGCGACACCCGTCGAGCGGTCCGGCCTGGACGGCCAGTCACTCCCCTTCCCGGACAACAGTTTCGACACCGCACTGTCCACGTGGACGATGTGCACCATCCCGGACGTCGCCGCCGCGCTCCGAGACGTCCGGCGCGTCCTGAAACCGGGCGGCACACTGCATTTCGTCGAGCACGGCCTCGCCCCGGACGCCAACGTCCAGCGGTGGCAGCGCCGGCTCGAACCGATCCAGAAGGCCGTCGCCGGTGGGTGCCACCTCACCCGCGACATTCCCACCCTGGTGACGAACGCCGGATTCGACGTGCAGGACCTCGACCGGTTCTACGAGGCATCCGCGCCGAAGATCGTCGGGGCCTACTCCCTCGGAGTTGCGGTTTCGCCGCCCGTGCGCGGTTGAGGAGTCCAGGGACTCGTCGGGCACGAAGGCGGCGCTAGGCTGCTCTCGATTCGTGAACAGACGAGGGGGGCTTCGTGGGAACGTTGAAAGCTGATCTGGACGAGCTCGAAAAGCTGGGGGGAACCTTGCACGGGTTTGCCGACGAGGCCGGCGGTTTGAGAACCGGCCCGGCGGCGGGACCGTTTACGTCGAGCGTGGGGGGCGTGATGTCCTCGGTCATCGAGGCGGCCGGGATCTCGGCGGATCTCGTTGATGCAGCGCTTGTCCCAGCGATCAAGGAAAGACTCGGCGAGACCGGGGACGTGATGATCCACGTTGCGCAGGAGTACCGCAGCCAGGACGAATCGTCGGCCGACCGATTCGTCGCTGCCTACACGAACGCAACGGGCGACTGGAGCGGTGACGCATGAGCATCACTCGCACCCAGATCGAATCCTGGAATCCCTCGACGCTGACCGAGATCGGTGACGCCTGGATCGCCCTCGGCACCAAGGTCGAAGATCTCTTCACTCGATACGTCGACGGCGTGACCAAGGTCAACGACGCCTACTGGGAGGGTAAGACCGCCGAGGCCGCCCAGAACAGAGCGAACGCCGACAAGAAGACAGTCCTTGTGGTGGTGGATCAGCTCGAAGCTCTCGCCAACCGCGCGAAGCAGGGTTTCCACGACGTGGACGCGCCTCTGCAGCGCGGACGGATGGCGATCGCGGCCGCGGAGTCTGCGGGTTTCCGTGTAGCCGATGACTTGATCGTCACCGATCCCACGAACCCCGATCCCGACAACGATCGTGTGATCGAGATGACCGGATGGCAACGCGAGATCACCGACGCGGCCTCGGCGACGGAGACCGCCGACGCGTCCGTCAAGGACGCTCTCAGTTCGGCTCGCGACGGATTGCGGGCCACATTCACTTCGGCCGCGACACTGGGCTCCGATCAAGGTGCGTCCGACGGGACGCAACTCGTGTCCGACCCCGCCGGAATGAATCCAGAGCAGGTCCGGCGGCTGGTTGAAGGCGGGGAACTGACACCCGAACAACTCGACGCCGTCAACTCCGGCAACACCGCAACAATCCCTGCGTCTCAGATGGAGTATCTGAACCAGATCAGCCGGTCACTGGACGGAAAGAGCCCGCAGGAGATCCAGCAGATCATCGACAAACTGCCTCCGGACTCCGGGCACGCCCTGGCGAACTCACTCCAGATCGTGTCGTACGACAAGGTCACCGCCACCGTCAAGGGTGACTCGCAGGTGCCGACGAACGGCGGCCTGAACCTGCTTCCCGACAAGATGCGTGAATCGCTGACTCGCGACGACCTCGTGGTCCGGGATTTCAAGATGGTCGGGTCCGCCGGCGCATCCAGCGTCGATTTGAACGGAGTCGCCGACAACCAGGCGATTGCCGACATCGTCCGTGCCGCCGATCCGCAATACAAGAGCGGCAGCAGCCTCGATCAGCACCTACTGGACGTCGGTCGCCAGTACCTGGACGCCCAGGTCGCGCACGAGCAGAACCCTAACCACGCGTTCGAATACTTCACAGTCGACGGTCGGGGCACCGAAAACACGGCAATCACCGAAGACATATTCACCGCCGTCGGCGACGACAGGGTCGCCGTCCAGGACGCGGTCACGCATCCCGACACCGGCCAGAATCTCGTTCGCGACGTGCTCACTCACAACTGGTCCGACAACGGGCAAGCGGCAGCCTCGATGTTCCAGTTCGCCGATGCAGAGGCAACCGTCGAGGACCCCGACAATCGGGCCGACGTCAAATCCGCCACACGCAGCGGACAGATCATGTCGGCCGTCGCCGAGAACATGAGTACCGACTGGGACACACTGAGGGGAATACCCGGAACCAACGGGCAATCCGTCGGGGAGATCAATCCGGACCTCCTTCGGACTGTGTCTCACAGCATGAGTCCGTACATCAGCGATCTCGCGGGCGCCGGCAGACCGGAGAACCCCGGATTCGACATCGGCACTTGGGCAGACACCGCCGACAACAACCACTTCGGCGGCTCGTCGAACGTCTTCGCCGTCATGAACACCGACCCGGAGGCGGGAACGCATTTCACCCAGTCCTCGATTCAGGAAATCCTCGCCGCCGAGGGCCGGTACGCGCACGACCCGTCGGCACCCCTAGCCGGTGGCGCCCTCTCCACCGCCGGCCGAATCCACGGCCTCATGGACAGGGGGCTGATCCTCTCGACCGAGGACAGCTACAGCGACAAGGCCGAGCAGGCGCAGGCCATCTACGACCGTAAGGCGGCGGCCTACGGTGCGCTCACCAGCGTCGGCTCCGTAGGCCTGGACCGGCTTCCCGGCGGGGAGTTCATCAACACCATGATCGATGCGGGCGGCGACCCGTTGAAGGACGCCATCATCGGCAAGGCGCCGGGGCCGGCACCATCCGTCGCCCTGGAGGCTCCGGACTTCTACCGCGACTACTACAACATTCTGCGGGCGACACCGGAACTCCCGCCATCGTCGCGCGTCGACTTCCCCTGGGCATTCGACAGTTCCGGAGAGCTTCGAAGTTGGGAGGATGTCCAATCCGATTCCGTGACCCGTTCGCTCCTCAAGGATGGCTATCAGACCATGTTCAGTCGTCTCGGCGATCCAGCAGACGGCAATGGCGAGCGAATGCGCAACGGCTACGACGATGTGATCCGCAATGACGGTTGAGCGCAGGCCTTCCCTGCGGTCCGTGGTGGTCGCGGCTGTGACAATCCTTGCCACAGGCTGCGCTCCCAGAGTTGGACATGAACCCGGAGATGTCGAACAGGAACCCACCATTCTCTACACGAACGTCTGGTCGGCCGATCCTGGCATCGATCTGATGCAGCGAGGTCCTGAGTTGGTCCGTGCTACCTACGAGGCTGCCGACTACACGCGGTTCGTCGGACAGGCCCACTCCTTTCCCGGGTATCCCGCTGCCGTCGGTGGCCCCGCTCGACACGGCGACCCCGACAAGGAAGAGTTCTTCACCTGGCTCGAGCCCGACGAGGACGAGCAAATTCCTCTCACCAACTTCGTCCGCATCACCGCTTACGAAGAGACGGGCACAGGTATCGGTGCGACCTTGTGTAGCTACAACCTGCATGCCGCTCCGGGAACGAATCTCAGCGTCGAAGGGCTCAACGTCGCATTCCAGGTCGAACTCGAGCGCACTACCGACCACCCGGGCCAGCCGAGCGTTCCAGACGCCGACGCCGCTGAGCGGGATGCGCGTGCCCACCGAGTACCGACGTGGAATGTGTTCGAGGGCTGGAAGATCACCAAACTTCGTTACCTGCGTCGGCTGAATGGTGATGTCATTCCGCAGGGCTGCACGGACTGGTGGCAGCAGCAGTTCCCGGCGTTCGCCCCGAATGCGTCCGGCCATCTCGTACCGCCTGCCGGGTTCGAACCGCCGACCATGCCTGTTGCGGTGCAGTATCCGGAGTGGATCGGGCCCGCGAATTCCGAGTAGGCGGCTTCGCCACCCGTGCGCGCCTGAGGAGTCCAGGGACTCGCCAACCGCTCACAGGCGGCGCCGCCGCCTGTCGTCGACGTAGAACAGCACGAGCGCTCCGCACAGGAGGGCGGCGGGGATCCACGCGGCGGATCCGCCGAAGTAGCGGGTGGCGAACGCGCCGAGGACGGCGCCACCGGCGAAGCTGACGACGATGGCGGCGTACACCCGGGTGTGCTGGCGTGATTCGGGGACCTTCTCGATGTATGCGGCGTACGCCGATTCGGTGAAGCGCATGAGGTTGCCGGTGGTGGCGACGGCGATGTACGACAGCGACCCGATGGTGCGGAACAGGCCGAACTGCATGGCGGCGACGAACGCGATGGGAACGGTGACCAGCGCGTTGGGGACGTTTGCGGGAATGAACGCGACCGCGACGAGGACGACGATCTGCGCGACCAACGCGATCCGGATCGGGTGGTCGAAGACGCTGTGGGCGAGTTCACCCTTGAGCAGGTGCGCGAACGCGACACCCACGATGAACGCGAGGATCGGCCACAGGTGTGCCCGGGCGGCGTGGAAGTGCCGTTCCGACAGGTCGATGGCCATGAGGATGACGTTGCCGGTCTGAGCGTTCGCGAAGACGCCGCCGCGGCTGATGTAGGTGTAGGCGTCGAGGAAGCCGCCTGCGGCGGTGAGGAGCAGAGCGAACCGCAGCGTCGTGGATGTCTTCGGCACCTCCACCTGACCACCCCCACCGAATCGGGCCTGCCTTGCAGCCTAGAGGTCGGACGCGAGCGGGATCTCCTTCTCGGCCCGATCCGACATCCATTCGCGCAGTACTTTCGTGGCGATGACGTCGTCCTCGTTGTATTGCAGCAACCGTTCGCGCTGGGTGAGGTCGGGTTCGCCGTCGTAGCCGACCGCCTCGCGGTACCAGCTCATCGACGCTTCACCGCCGGCGTCGGCGTCGCGCCACCGGAACCCGGCGACGGGGGCGATCTTCTTGAGACCCTTGCCGCCCGGGCAGATGAACTGATCGCTGATCGCCTGGTAGATGTCGACCCACTGGGGGCTGTCGATGAATTCGCGGATCTCGGCCTCGGTGGGGATGCCGGGCGCCCCGGCGAACCGGCGGGCGGAATCCAGCAACCACTTGTCCTCCGCGGACCGCGAATAGCAGTACGCGGCGAAGGTTCTGCCGCTCAGCGCCGCCGCTTCCCGCTCCGCCATCAGCCACGTCCAGAATTCGGCGAACGACCGTGCCTCGTCCTGCGTGGGCACCGGATCCCAGCTGACGAACGGCCGATACGCCGACACCCCGTCCACGTTGAGCAGCGTGCCCCACAGGTAGGCACCGTGTTCCTGGTAGCTCTCCATGTCGACGTCGACCTCGACGTCCGCGCGGGTCACCCGGATCTCCGGGAACCGTCGCACCAGCGGCGCTCCGGCGAGCCACGCCTTGGCGGTGACGACGGCGTCCTCGAACGCGCCGTGCGGCCAGTCCTCGAGCGGTTCGCGGTCCCACGCCGCGAGGTCGTCGATGGTGTGGCAGCCCGCATCGCGCAGCATGTCGGCGCGCGAACCGGTGGCCACCAGGCTCACGTCGTGCGTCTGCGTCAGCTGCTCCTCGCACCCGGGCCACCACGGGCAGGAACGGCATTCGCCGATCCTCGACGGCACGGTCGCCGATTCCCCGCGGGCGACGGCGAGCCGGTCGGCGAAGCGTTCGTCGTAGTCGTCGAGGATGGTGGTGAGATCGTGCACGAAGATGACGTCGGAGCCGTAGCCGATCGCGCCTGCGACGAGGGCCGGACTCGCGAGCCCGTGCCGCTCGAGCATCCGGTACACCTGCGCGACGCGCATCTGGTCACGGACCTGACTGCGCGGCTTCCGCGCCGCGTCCTCCCGCGGTTGCCACTCGAACAGGTCCGACGTCACCGCACCGCGGCCGGGATCGGTGACCTTGTGGTTGACGACGATCACGGGGATGTACCCGCCGTGGTCCCCGTCACGGATGAGGATCTCGCAGCGTGCCCTCCGGCCGGCGTCCCGGTCGAGTGGGAACACGGCGCCCCAGATGCGGTCCGCGCCTGCCTCGCACGCAGCCAGGGTGTCCTCGGCCCGCCGGCGCAGGCTCTGCTCGGTATCGATCTGCACCCACCGTCCCGGCGCGTGGTCGGTGAGGATTCGGCGGACGTCTTCACGCTTGGCGGCGGCGGCATCCTGACGCTGACGGACCCCTGGGTCCTCGGGCGCGGCCGCGAGTTGTTCGGGGAACGCCGCATCGAGGTGCACCCGGTGGCGGCACCGCGTCAGGGCGCTGGCATCGATCACCGTCCCCGGCACCTTTCCGGGAGAGGTGTCGGGTTCTGATTGCTGACCGATATGGGAACACACGATGACGAAGATTATGTGCTCCCCTAGGCTGATCCCGAAGCACCGGATGCAGTTGGTAGCGTGGGCTGCGCTGAAACACCAGGAAAAGGGGTCTTTTCGATGGGGTTGTTGAAGAAACGCAAGTCCCGAACCACCCGCAAGGCGGAAGCCAAGGCACTCAAGCACAAGGCTGGAGTGGAGGCGAAGCTGAGCGCGAAGAACGAACGGAAGCGCGACAAGCAGGCCGCCAAGGCCGGCCACAAGCTCGAGGCTGCCGAGCTGAAGTCGCTGAAGAAGGTCGAGAAGGCTCAGATCTCTGCGTTGAAGGCCGAGGAGAAGGCCGCGGCCCAGAAGGGTTTCACGGTCGCCGCCGTCCGCAAGTACCTCGGTGTCGCACGCCTGCTGACGCCGGTGCTGCTGCCGATCGCCTACCGCGCCGCCACGGTCGTGCGCGGGCAGATCGATGCCCGCCGTGCCGACCGCATGGGCGTCGACATCGACCAGCTCGCCAACTTCACCGGGCACGGCGCCAAGCTCAGCGCCCGCATCGCCGGTGCCGAAAGCTCCACCACCGAGATCCTCGGGCAGAAGCCGGACGATGCGGAGACGCAGAAGTTCGCCGCCGCCATCCGCGACCGTCTCGGTGATCTCAGCACCGCCGTCCGCGCGGCCGAGCAGATGCCGCAGGCCCGCCGCAAGGCCGCTCATCACGCCATCTCGTCCGAACTCGACGGAGTCGAAGCCGATCTCCTCGCCCGCCTCGGCGTGCGCTGACCGACCCGACCCACCGCAATGTCCCCCGCCCGCCCCGCCGCGACCGCCACCCTTCGGGGCTCGGCGGTCGGCGCGCTCGTGGCCGCTCTCGCGGTCGCCGCGCACGGCATCGGTGGGGGCGGCCTTCCCGAATCCGCGGCCCTGACCCTGCTGGTCGTCACGTGCAGCGGTGTCGGTGCGGTCACCGCGCAACTGCCCGCCCGCTTCCACGGGCCGCTCGCATTGGTCGGTGCCCTCGGTGTCGGCCAGGTGGCCGGACACTTCGCGCTCACGCTCACCTCGCACGTGCACTCGGCGGTCCCCGCCGTGCCGATGCTCGCCGCACACGCGGCCGCCACTGTGATCTGCGCGCTGCTGATCACGAATGCCGAGCGTCTGTACGGCCCCCTCGTCCACGTCTGGCGGGTGGTGCTCCGCGGCGAACCGCAACCCGTCTCGGCGGTGACGACGACACATGTCCCCGCGCGTCCCGCAAGTCCCGTGGACGCCCTGCTGCGCGCGAGCATTTCGCGTCGCGGTCCCCCGGTCCCGGTCTGACTCTCACCTCTTCTCCCTTCAGACCCTCAAAGGACCTTCGATGAATTCCCTCGTTTCCCGTGCCCTTTTCACCGCCGGTGCGGCCGGCAGCGCCATGCTGCTGGCGGCCGGTGTCGCCGCCGCCCACGTGACCGTCGTCGCCCCCGGCGCCGAGCAGGGCGGCTACTCCGTCCTGACGTTCCGCGTTCCCACCGAGTCCGAGACGGCGTCCACCACCAAGCTGACCGTCACGCTCCCCGACCTGAAGTCGGCCCGCACCACCCCGCTGCCGGGGTGGACGTCGGTCGTCGAGAAGGACCCGACGTCCAAGCTCGCGAAGTCCGTGACGTGGACCGCCGACCCCGGTGTCGGTGTGGCGCCCGGCCAGTTCCAGCAGTTCGAGCTGTCCGCCGGACCGCTGCCGGAGCAGGACGAGGTGTCGTTCCCGGCCGCCCAGACGTACAGCGACGGCGAGATCGTCAACTGGGATCAGGCGGTCGGCGCCGACGGCGCGGAGCCCGACAAGCCGGCACCCACCCTCACGCTGGCCGCGGCGACCGGTGAAGACCACAGCCACGACGCAGGCGGCGCCACGACGTCCGAGGAGACCGAGACGACGGCGTCCGGCACCGACGACACCGCCCGCTGGCTGGGCGGCATCGGCCTGGTCCTCGGCGCGCTCGGTGCGGCCCTCGGTCTCGGTGCCATGGTCCGGGGCCGTCGCTCATGAGAAGACGCACCACCTTCACGTCGGCGAAGGTGATCGCGGTCGGCCTGCTGACCATGCTCGCGAGCATGCTCGGGGCCGGCACCGCGGTCGCCCATTCCGTCGTGATCAGCTCCACCCCCGAGAACGGCGCGGAGATCGCGTCCGGCCCGGAACGGGTGAGCGTCACGTTCAACGAGGCGCTGCAGGAATCGTTCGCGTCCCTCACCGTGGTGGGCCCCGACGGCAACCTGTGGACCAAGGGCGACCCGGTCGTCGAGGGACCCACGGTCAGTGCCGAACTCGGCGAGCTGGGACCGGCCGGTGTGTACACCGTCGCGTTCCGCGTCACGTCCGCCGACGGACATCCGGTGAGCGGAACCCGCACGTTCATCCTCACCCAGGAGGGGTCGGGCACACCCGGCGCCGCAGCCGACAGCTCGGGTGAATCCGGCAGCGGCGGAGTTCCGCTGTGGCCGTTCATCGTTGCCGGTGTGCTCGTGTTCGGCGGCGGGCTGTGGTTCGCGCTCCGCAAGCCTCGCGGCGAGAACTGAGCACGGTGGGTACGGCGCGACAGTCCTGGCTGCTGTTCGCCGTACCCACATCGCTCGTCGGGGTCGCGTGCGGTTGGGCGTTGGCGCAACCGGAAGACCCCTCACCGTCGAGCGCCGTCCGGGCGCTGTGCCTGGTGCTCGGCTCGGCGGTCCTCGGACTCGCCGCGCTGGGCTGGTGGAGTCGCGCGGACAGCCGTCCCCTCATCCGGGACGAACGGCTGTGGCGGTTGGCGACCGCGGTCGCCGGTGCGTGGATGCTCGCCGAGGCCGTGCTGCTGTCGATGACGGCGGCGGAGGCCGACGCTCTGGGATTGTCCGAGCTGTCGGTCGGACGGTTCGGCGCGTACGTGACCGAGATCAGCGCGGGACGCGTCGACCTCGCCGTTCTCGTGTGCACGGCCGCGGCCACCGCGTGGTCGGCGGTCGCGTTCCGCCGCAACGATGCCCGGCTCCCCGTCCCGGTGCTGGTGCTCGCGGCGCTGGCCCTGGTGGCACGGCCGATCACCGGCCACATGTCGCAGCAGGTTCTCGGCTCGGTTCTCGACGTCGTCCATGCACTGGCCGCGGCCGTGTGGTTCGGGCTCCTCGCCGCTCTCGGCCTGATGCTCCGGTCGCGCGGGGACTGGTCGTCGTGGCTGCCGCGGTATTCCGTCGTCGCGTGGCGGTGTGTGTGGCTGTTGACCGCGACGGGGATCGTCGACGCCGCGGTCCGGCTGGGTGGGGTGACGCCGCTGTTCGATACCGGTTACGGCCGCATCGTGCTCGCCAAGGCGGTGGCGTTGGCGGCGCTCCTCGGGCTCGGCTGGTGGTGGCGGCGAACGTGGGTCGGGCAGGCCGCCGCGCATCGGATCAGCGCCGAAGCGTCCCTCCGACGCGCGATTGTCGAGGTGGTGGTGATGGCCGTTCCGTTCGGTCTCGCCGCCGCCCTCGCCACCACCGCCTGACCCGTGAGTACTTATTAACCGCCCGTGGTTAATAAGTACTCACGGGCGCGTCAGCGCAGCAGGATCTTCCCGCGGCTACCGCCCTTCTCGCTTGCGCGCTGAGCGTCGCCCGCTTCGGTCAGCGGGAACGTGCGGGCGGGCGGGAGGGCCAGCTTCCCGTCCGCGGCGAGGGCTCCCAGCCGGCGCAGTGTCTCCGCGCTCCAGTCGTCGGCGTTGCCGGACGAGAAGGTGATTCCCAGGCCGAACGCGGCACCGTCCGACAGTGTCACGATCCGGTCGGTGCCGCCGCGCAGTTCGATCGCCGCCTCGAGTCCGCCGAAGCCGACGTCGAGGACGGCGTCGACACCGTTCGGGGCGAGTTCGCGCACGCGGGCGGCCAGGCCGTCGCCGTACGTCGTGGGTGTGACGCCCAGCTCCCGCAGCGCGTCGTGGTGCTTCTCGCTCGCGGTGCCGATCACGGTGACACCGGAATCCAGCGCCAGCTGCGCCGCAAGGGTTCCCACCGCTCCCGACGCGCCGTTCACCAGCAGCGTCTCACCGGACTTCAGGTTCAGGAGCCGCAGTCCCCGAGTGGCGGCCTCTCCGGCGACGGGAATGGTGGCGGCGTCCGTCCAGCTCAGCCCACTCGGCTTCGGCACGACGATCGAGGCGAGCGCGTATTCGGCGTAGCCGCCGGTGTCGGACCAGCCGAACACCTCGTCGCCCACCACCACACCGGTCGCGTCCGGACCGACTGCATCGACCACGCCGGCCACTTCGCTGCCCGGGATCTTCGGGAACTGCACCGACATCACCTCGGCCATCGACCCCGACCGCAGCTTCCAGTCGATCGGGTTCACGCCGGCGGCCCGGATGACGAGGCGTACCTGATTGCCGGTGGGTTCGGGCACCGGCACGTCGTGGGTCTCGAGCACCTCGGGACCACCGTAGGACGAGTAGGAGACTGCCTTCATGGTCTGCTTCGCGTTGGAATTCGTCATGTCAACAATCTCGTCCTCGGCGGTCCGTCGCGCCAGACATTCGGCTGGTTGATCACAGCGCTGCGGCGGCCTTCTTCAGATCGGCGACGAGGGCGTCGAACGCACCGTCCCGATCCTCCGACGGTCCGCGGAGCACGGCGGACGGGTGGATCGTCGCGAAGACGTCCGGATCCACGTCGATGTCCACCTCACCGTCGAGGTGCAGCAACTCTCCGCGGTGTTCGGTGAGCCGGAACGACGGGCCGAGTAATGCCTGCGCGGCGGTGGCCCCGAGGCACACGAGGACGTCGGGCCGCACCGCCGCCAGTTCGGCGATCAGCCACGGCCGGCACGCGACGATCTCGGTGCGGTTCGGCTTCTTGTGGATTCGACGCTTGCCGCGTTCGGCGGGGACGAACTTGAAGTGCTTGACCGCGTTGGTGACGTAAGTGAGGTTCCGGTCGATGCCCGCCGCGTCGAGTTCCTTGTTCAGGAGTTTCCCCGCCGGACCGACGAACGGTTCACCGGCGCGGTCTTCCTGATCGCCGGGCTGTTCGCCGACGAGCATCATCCGGGCGGACCGCTTGCCCGTGCCGAAGACGGTCTGCTCGGCGTCGCGGTACAAATCGCAGCCGTGGCACCCGTCCGCCGCGTGGGACAGCGCGTCGAGGTCGACGGTGTCCGGCACGAACGGTGCGGCCGAGGGCTTCGTGGCTCGTGACATGTGCGTCGAGTACCCGTCGGGCGGAGCTTCATTCGCGCAACCCTGTCAATTAGTTTAGCGCTAAGATATAGTCGCCGGAGAAGCCCACCGAGAAAGCGAGCCTCCATGTCCCTCACCGAAGTCACCGCCCACCACCCCTACAGCCCGGCCGTGGTCGCGGGCGGACTCGCGTTCGTCTCCGGCGCACTGTCCGTCGATGCCGAGGGCACCGCTGTCCCGGGCCGCACCGAGGCGCTCGACGCCGCCGTCGACCGCATGGTCGATCGCCTCGCCACCGTCGGCGGACAGCTGAAGGACGTCGTCAAGCTCACCTACTACGTCACCGACCTGTCGCTTCGCGAGGAGGCGAACCGCCAGTTCGAGCGCATCTTCGACGAGCCTCGCCCCGCGCGCACGTTCCTCGAGGTCAGCAGCCTCCCCTACGGCGCCATCGCCGAGATCGACGCCGTCGCGGCGGTCGAGGGGCGCTGACAGCACCCGTCCGGCAGCGCCGCGGGTCCCCGTTCCGAGAAATCGACGGGGACCCGCGGCGCGTCGCCGTCACTTATGCTTCGTTCGATATCTTGGTACTAAACAGATGAGACCCTCGAGGATTCAGGAGGTGCGCCCGGTGACGCAACGCCCCGTTCCAGATCGCGATGCCGTCGACGACATCGTCGACCAGTGGGCCCACCAGTGGCCCGACCTGGATGTAAGTCCGCTGAAAGTGCTGGGCCGCCTGCATCGTTCGTATCTGCGCTACCAGACGTCCCTCGCCGCCGTGTTCGAGGAGCACGGCATCAACATGGCGTCGTTCGACGTTCTGGCCGCCCTCCGACGCTCGGGTCCGCCATACCGGATGACGTCCGGACAGCTGGCGGAATCGGCCCTCGTCACCACGGGCGGAGTCACGCTGCGCGTCGACCGCCTCGAGAAGGCGGGACTCGTGCAGCGCGAGCGCGACGCCGAGGACCGACGCATCGTGCACGCGCAGCTCACCGACGAGGGCCTGCGGGTGATCGAGAAGGTCGCGGAGGCCCACTTCGCCAACGAGTCCCAGATCCTCAGCGGGATGTCGAAGGACGATCAGGCGGCGCTGGCCGAATTGCTCCGCAAGCTCGAGCACTCGATCGTCGAGAACCAGGCCCCCACCGCCTGAGCGGAAATTTCAGCTGGCCGCGCGGGCTGTCAGATCGGCGACCTCACCGAAGCCGATGAACCGTTCGGATGCCGCCGTCATCTCCACGATGAAGCGCCTCTGCTCGTCCTGCGACGCACCGATCAGCCGCGCCGCACCCGTCCACTGCGCCTCGGACAGTTTGCGGGCGAGCTGGGCGGGTTCGGCGCACGGCGTCGCTATCCCGGCCTGGTTGAGCCGTTCGATGAACCGGATGTACCGGCCGAGGATCCGGTTGTGTGCCGCCTCGAGCTGTTCCCCGATCACCGGGTCGACGGCGGCGCGGTCCTCGATCATCGTGAACAGGCGGCCACTGCTGTAGACGGTCTCGATGAACGCCGCGGTGGCCGCCCGCAGGACGCTGCGCGGGTCCGCGTCCGGCGGGACCGGGATGCGCTGGGCCTCGACGAACGTGTCGACCACCGCTGCGGCGACGGCACGGAAGGCGTCGTCCCGGGACGCGAACCGGGCGGAGAATTCGGCCTGCGACACCCCGGCGGCGGCAGCGATGACCGCTTCGGAGGTGCGCTCGTATCCCAGCTCCGCGAAACACCGCCCTGCCGCCTCGACCAACGCGAGCCGACCTCGATCGTCACCGTTCGTAAGCACCGCTCGCGCCTCCTCGCACCCCGGCCGGCGCCCGACGTGTCGGCCGTCACACATTCTCAGTTGACATTTCATTCAAGTCAACCCGCGCGACCCTACGCCTCCTGAAGAGCCTTCGCCTGGGCCTCGGCCTGCGCCCGGTAGAGCCTGCGGAGCCGGATGACGCCGAGGTCGTGCTGGTACAGGTTCTCCGCCTGGTCCGCGTCGAATGCCATCGCCTCGAGCATGGTGCGGTCCTGCTCGAGCACCACCCAGTGCCGCTCCTCGAGCTTGGTCCGGTACAGGAACCGCCAGACGTCGCGTTCCCAGCCCTCGACGCGGCGGTAGCGCCAGAAGAACACCGCGGTGGTCTCGGCGTCGATCGGCGTTCCCATGCCGACGATGCCGAACGAGCCACCCGGTCCCGCGGTCGGCGGGTACGGGATCTCGAGGTCCACCCAGTCGATGCCGGTCCGGCAGAACTCGACCCAGTCGAAGTTCACACCCCGCTGGTCGGTCTTCTCGAAGAAGAACCCGCGATCGGTTTCGCGGATCCGGAACTTCGCGGACGTCTCGCCGCCGAACATCGAATGCGATTCGCGGTGCAGGAACGCTCCGTGCATCGGGTCGAGCAGGTTCTCCAGCGTGAACCGCCACGGCGACTTCCACTCCGCGTAGCAGAGGAAGTGTGAGATGCCGTCGTCGGTGAGGCGCTCGGGCAGTTCGAGGGGCGCGGGTTCGGCGTCGGGGTCGGTGCCGAACCAGGCGAGCACGGCGCCGGCCACTTCCCGCACGGGGAGGCTGGTCACCAGTCGCTTGCCCTCGAGGTTGCAGCCGGGCATTCCGGGGACGGAGACGACGGTGCCGCCGCCGTCCACCTGCACGCCGTGGTACTGGCAGGCGACGCGATCACCGAGGTGCTGCCCCTGCGACAGCGGGGCGCCGCGGTGCGGGCAGCGGTCGGCGAGCATGCGGAGGGTGCCGTCGGACTGACGGAACAGCAGCCAGTCCTCGCCGAGGCGCCGCACCTTCTTCATGTCGCCGCGCGCGACGAAGTCGGACGGGCACACCGCGTGCCACTGGTCGCGCATCCCGGTCGCGAAGATCTCGTCGCCGGTCAATGCCGCCTTGTGCAGTCGGTTCACCATGGTCAGGCTCCCATCCGTCGGATCTCGTCCGTGAAAGTGTCGGTGGTCCAGGCGTCGCCGCCGGGACTGTGGATGCCGAGGGCGTTCAAACCCTTCACCAGCCCTTCGAGGTGGTGCACACCGGTGCCGAAGACCTCTTCGATCGCACCGGCCAGCTTCCGTTCGTACGGGGTGGGTGCCGTGCCGGACTGGCGCGGTTGCAGATAAAGGCTCATGGTTCTTCCCTTCAGAGATCCAGCACGAGCTCGTCGGAGCGGGCACGGGAAACGCAGATCATGATGGTGGTGCCGGACTCCTGCTCGGAGGTGGAGAGCAGGGAGTCGCGGTGGTCGGGGGTGCCGGCGAGGACGCGGGTTTCGCACGTCCCGCAGATGCCTTCGCGGCAGGAGTTGGGGACGTCGACGCCGGATTCCTCGAGGGTTTCGAGGATGGTCCGATCGGGGGCGACGGTGGCCGAGATGCCGGATCGTTCGCAGATCACGCGGACGGGACGGTCGCCGGCCAGGGTGTCGGCGGGGATCTCCTTCGCCTTGAACCGCTCGAGCCGGATGGCGCCGTCCGGCCAGGAGCCGGTGAACCCTTCGACCGCGCCGAGCAGACCCTCGGGGCCGCAGGCGTACACGAGCGTCTCCTCGCGGGCGGTGCCGAGGATGTCGGCGAGGTCGAGGATGCCGTCGACCTCCTCGGTGACGACGTGCACGCGGTCGCCGTACGCGGACAGTTCGTCGAGGAACGCCATCGACGCGCGGGCACGGCCGCCGTAGTGCAGTTCCCATTCGGCGCCCATGCGTTCGGCTTCACCGATCATCGTGAGGATCGGGGTGATGCCGATGCCGCCGGCGATGAACACGTAGCGCGGCGACGGCAGGAGTTCGAAGTTGTTGCGAGGTGCGCTCACCGACAGGCTGTCGCCGGGCCGCAGTGTCTCGTGGACGTGCCGGGAGCCGCCTCGGCCGGTCACCTCGTGGAGGATCGCGACGCGGTACCCGGTCTTGTCGTCGGGGTCTCCGCAGAGGGAGTACTGGCGGACGGTCCCGCGGTTCAGGTGCAGGTCCAGGTGGGCGCCCGGCGTCCACTGGTCGACCGCGTCGCCGTCCTGTCGTTCGAGGCGAAGCGAGACCACGCCCGAGGACTCGACCCTCATCTGACGCACCATCATGGGGACGGTGTCTGCGTCTGTTGTCATCGTTCACTCCCAGGCTCAACCGAAGGCGTAGTTCCTTAGTGCTCAATAATTTAGCACTAAGATGTATCGTGCGCCACAGTTGAGGGGAAATCCGTCGAGCCAGAGGCCGAGCTACTCCGCCTCGCGATACCGCACGGTCTCGGCCGCGAGTCGCTCCTCGTACGCCTGTGCGAGGTCGTGCAGACTCTGCACGCAGTCACCGGTGAACACCGGCGCATGCATCGGCGCCAGCAGCAGGGGTTCCAGATCGGCGAGTCCCCGGATCGTGGGCCCGAGCGCCGGAGTCAGGCACGTCGCGCTCCCCATGTCCTCCGCCGCGATGGCCGGGCCGACGATCTCCTCCTCCGTGGCCGGCGGGTGATGGCCGAACGCGGTGAACAGGTCGCCGCAGAACAGCGTCTGCGTCGTCTCCTCGAAAACCAGCCCGGCGTCCCATCCGTGCGGAACGTGCGGGGTGTCGAGGTGACGGACCCGCCTGGTGCCCGTCTCCATGACATCGCCGTTCTGCAGAGGACGCGGCATGCGATCGGCCAGGTCGTTGACCTGCACGAAGCAACCCATCGCCCCGTGCGCGACCTCGGCGTTCGGCGCGGCCGCCAGCCACGAGTTCATCGCGCCGCACTCGTCCGCCTCGACGTGCCCGAACGTGATCCACCGCAGCCTGTCGAGGGGAATCAGCCGGCCTACCGCCGCGGACACGGACGGGAACAGCGCACGCTGACCGGTGTGGAACAGCAACGGTTCCTCGCCGTCGACGAGGAACTGGTTCATGATCAGGTTGGGCTCGTCCAGATACGTGGACAGCCGGTAGATGTCGGGGGCGATCTCGGTAATCGTGGTGTCCATCCCTGGCTCCGATCACGTCGCGGTGTCGTCGGATCCAGCCTTCTCGGGACGGCGGCGGCGCGCAAGATCCCGCGGCGCACGGCGACGGTGCCGGGCCTGCGCGACCTGATGCCTCGACATAGACGTCGACGCCACCGGACAACCCGTAGGCGTCCGGCGGCGTCGCGCCGATCATGCGTCCGTTCAGGCCGCGGCCAACTCCAGCGGCACGTGCCAGGCGTCGTATTCGTAAACCCAGTCGCCGTTGCCCGCGACCTTCAGCCACTCGTTGGACCGGGAGCCACGCTGGATGCGGGAGGTGCGCTGCAGTCGCGTGTCCTGGTAGGTCTGCAGCGCGACTACGGGGTCGTCGAACAGGCTCAAGCACCGGGACAGGACGACGGCGTCTTCGATGGCCATGCCCGCGCCCTGCGCCATGAACGGCATCATCGGATGTGCCGCGTCGCCGAGGAGCACGGACCGTCCGTCGGTCCACGACGCCAGCGGGTCGCGAACGTAGAGAGCCGATTTCAGGACGTCGTCGCAGGCGTCGAGCAGCGCTCGCGCCTCGGGGTGGAAGTCCCGGTACAGCTCACGCAGTTCGGTGACGGAACCGGGTGTGGTCCACGATTCCTCGGTCCACTCCTGCTGCGCGCAGGTGGCGAAGACGAAGATGTCCTTGCCCTGGTTGAGGGGGAACGTCACGATCTGCGTCGACGGATTCGGCCCCCACCACTTGGTGAAGCAGTCGAGGTTCGGCAGGTTGCCGACGCGTTCGGTGGGAACGACGGCGCGGAACGCCACGACTCCTGTGAACGTCGGCTTTTCCCGCCCGAGGAGAGCGGTCCGGACCGCGGAGTGGATGCCGTCGGCACCGACGATCACGTCTGCGGAAACTCTACTGCCGTCGGTAAACTCGATGCGGCCGTCCGCGACACCGCTGACCCGGCGACCCATTTCGACGACACCCGACGGCAGCCGGTTCTCGAGCGCGGTCATCAGATCGCCCCGGTGCATGGTCAACTGCGGTGCGCCGTACTGCTGTTCCGCACTGTCGCCCATCGGCAGCCGGGACGTTTCGGCTCCCGTGTCCCACGTGCGGCTGATCCGGAACCGCGGGCGGGCGGCCGATTCGCGGATCGCCGGGCCGATGCCGAGTCCGTCGAGAGCGCGGACCGCGTTGGGGGTGAGGTTGATGTCGGCGCCGACGCGGGCGAACTGCCTCGTCTGCTCGTAGACCGTGACGTCGAGACCGAACTTGCGGAGGGCGATCGCCGTCGCCAGTCCGCCGATGCCGCCGCCGCAGACGCCGACCGTGGTCACTGTGCACCCTTTCCGGGCACCGTGACGGGCGGCGTGAACGGTGCCGGCATGTCGCCGTAGGCGGCGAGATCGACCTCGACGATCACCGGCGCCTGTCGGGACACGGCGTCGGCGAGAACCTCGTGGGCCTCGGCTGCGCCACCGATCCGCAGGTACGGCACGCCGATGGACTGTGCCAGCAACGGGAAGTCGGGGGTGACGAGGTCGACGGCATAGGTGTCTTCGCCGCCGCCCTTCTGCATGTTGCGCAGCACGCCGTAGCCGCCGTCGTTGAACACGAGCAGCACCAGCCACGGCATTTCCTGCGCCATGGTCAGGATTTCGCCGAAGTGGACGGCCAGGCCGCCGTCGCCGACGAGGGCCAGGGTGGGCCGGGTCTCGTCGGCCAGTGCGGAACCGATGGCCATGCCCAGGCCCTGCCCGATGCCGCCGCCGCGGGGGAACACGTTGGACTTGGGGTCGAACATCGGCAGCAGCCGGTTACCCCAGGAACTCGACGCGATGGTGACGTCGCGGGCGATCACCGAATCCTTCGGGAACGCGGCACGCACGGCGTCGCACAGCACGGCGTGGTCGCCGAGTCCGGCGCGCTGCTTGCTGCGGACGAGTTCGCGGGTGGTGCGGGCACGTTCGGTCCAGGCGGCGTCGACGGGCGCCAGCCCCGACAGCTGCCGGAGGAACGTGCCGATGTCGGCGGTGACCCCGGCCTGCGCCGGGTAGACGCGTCCGACCGCGGCCGTGTCGATGTCCACCTGCACGTGCACGGCGGGGACGGGCATGGAGTAGTCGCCGGTCTCGTTGGACCGGAAGTGGGTGCCCAGCGACAGCAGCAGGTCGGCGTCCTGGAGGAGTTCCCGTCCCACCGGGGTGTTGCCGTAATTGCCGATGCACAGTTCGTGGTCCTCGGGCACGGCGCCGCGCCCGGAGTTGCTGGTGAGCAACGGGACTCCCCACTGCTCCACCAGTTCGGTCAGCTCGGCACCGGCCGTGGCGACACCGCCGCCCGCCCAGATCACCGGGCGTTCCGCCGACCGCAGCAGGGCGAAGGCGACGGCCAAGTCGTCGGCGTCCGGCGTGCGCAGCGGTTCGACGACCGGCTCGGCCACGTCGATGACGTGCTCCGCGTACTGGAGGTCGATCGGCCATTCGATGCTCGACGGCCCGCCGGGCGCAGCGAGCGCGGCAGCGATGCCTTCCCGCAACACCTTTCCGGCGCTGTCGGTGTCGAGGATGGTGGCGGCGTGCTTCGACGTCGCCGTCAGCATCCCCAGCTGATCCTTGGTCTCGTGGATGAACCCGCGACCCGAGCCGAGGTAGCGGCTCTCGACGTTGCCCGTCACGTGCAGCACCGACGTTCCGGCACTGAGCGATTCGATCAGCGAGCCGGCCGCGTTGCCGGCACCGGTGCCGGTGCTCGTGAGCGCGCAGCCGATGCCCCCGGTGGCCCGGGCGTACCCGTCCGCGGCGCTGACCGCGGTGGCCTCGTGCCGGACCGGCACGAACCGCAGGTGCTTGCTGACCGCCTGAACCAGGGGCTGGTTGTGGACGCTCACGATGCCGAAGACAGTGTCGACACCGGCCTCGCGCAGCACCTGGACGAGCAGGTCGCCGCCATTACCCACCTGCTTGTCATTTCCTACAGACATGGTGTTCCTCTCAGACATAGCGCGCGACGCCTCCGCAGACGTCGAGGCTGGTGCCCGTCACGTAGGACGAGCGGGGGGACAGCAGGGTCACGATCATGGCGGCCACCTCGTCGGCGCGGCCGAACCGGCCGAGGCCGATGCCGCGGTCCTGGGCGATCTCCGCCTCCCATTCGGCAAATGTGGCGTCGGTGCCGGATTCCTCGTAGCGGCGCCGCCACTGGCCGGTGTCGACCAGTCCGAGCGACACCGAGTTGACGCGGATGCCGTCGGCGGCGAGTTCGAGCGACAGCGACTTGCTGAGGTTCAGCAGCCCGGCCCGGGCGGCGCTGGTGGTGACCAGCCGCGGCTCGGGCTGACGTGCGAGCACCGCCGAGATGTTGACGATGGACGCGGCGTCGGACTTGCGCAGCATCGGCAGAGCGGCCTCGACCGTGTTGAGGACGCTGGAGAACTTGAGGTCGAGCTCGTCGCGCCAGTCGTCGAGGGTCGCCTCACCGCGCGGGACCATGCGGGACTTGCCTGCGTTGTTGACCAGACCGTCGAGGCCGCCGAATCGGGCGACACCGGCGTCGACCAGCGCGGCGACCGCGGCCGGGTCTCGGACGTCGCAGGACGCGGTGAGGACGCGACCGCTGCCGGGCAGCGGCGCGATCACGGAGTCGAGCCGGTCGCGGTCGCGCGCGCAGGTGACGACGTTGGCACCCTCCTCGAGCAGCATCGCGACGGTGGCGAGCCCGACTCCCGAGCTTCCGCCGGTCACCAGGTGGGTGCGGTCTTTCAGTTGCAGGTCCACGACGTGGTCCCCTTCTCTAGTGCAGGACGAATCCGCCGTTGACGACGAGTTGCTGGCCGGTGATGTACGAGGCCTCGGGTCCCATCAGGAACGCGACGGCGCCGACGAGATCCGACGGTTGCTGCGGACGCTCCAGCGCGCGGTTGAGGCGGTACAGCTCGTGCCGGTGCTCCGGAACCTTCTGTGCCGATTCGCTTTCGGTCAGTCCGGGCGAGACGGTGTTGACGGTGATGCCGTGCGGGCCGAGGTCGCGTGACATGGCGCGGGTCAGCGCGGCCACCCCGCCCTTGGACGCGATGTAGTGGGCGAGACGCGGCGAACCGTACAGGGCGGCGTCGGAGCCGATGGTGACGACTCGTCCGCCTCCGTTCCCGATGATGGAGGGAACGATCGCCCTGCTCACGAGGAACGTGCCGCGCAGGTTGACGCCCAGCACACGGTCCCACTCGTCGATGTCGAGTTCGTGAATCGGTTTGCCGCCCACGCCGTCCGCGAGTGCCGCGTTGTTGACGAGGCCGTACAGCGGGCCACCGGAGGTGACGGTGGCCGCCATCGCGGCGACGGACTCCGCGTCGCGGAGATCGACCCGGACGAACTGTGCCTTGACGCCGTCGGCGCGCAGGCTTTCCGCCGCGTCCTCGCCCCAGTCCTCGCGGATGTCGGCGAGCCACAGGGTGGCGCCGTCCTCGCCTAGCCTGCGGGCCAGGGCGAGGCCGAGACCCCGCCCCGCCCCGGTGACGAGAATGCTGCGGCCTTCGAGACTCATGGTCAGTCCCGCGTCACGCCGTGCATGGCCGACGTCTCGGGGTACGTCGGGATCTGCGGCTTCTGGGCGCCGATGATGACGCAGAACAGAGCGTCCTTGTCGCCGTTGTTCTTCAGGCTGCGCGGCACACCGGCCGGCACGACGATCATGTCGCGGTAACCGAGGGTGCGCTTTTCCACCTGGCCGTCGCGGTGGACGCCGACCTCCACCTCGCCCTCGAGGACGAAGAAGGCTTCCTCGGCGTCGTGGTGGGTGTGCTCCGGTCCCTCGGCGCCGGAGGGAAGCAGCATGTTGGAGAACGTGAATCCGCGCGAGGAGATGGTGCGGTTGTCGTTCTCGTGGTTACCCGTCGCACCGGAGCCGACGTACCGGATCTGCGCGCGCTTGAACTGGTCGCCGGCCTTGGCCTGGAAGCCCAGGGTGTCCCAGTCCTCGTGGCGGGAGCCACGGGTGAGGATCAGCGAGTCGGTGAATTCCTTCAGATCGGCGGTGCCGTATTCGAGTGTCATGTCGTGCTCCTTCTCTAGAGGTGGTTGCGTAGGCGTTCGGTGATGTGGATGAAGGATTCGACCCAGGCGTTGAAGGCCTCCGGCCGCTCCTGGTTCGCGAGGTGTCCGGCACCTCGGATGGTGACGAACACGGCGCCCGGAATTCCTCCCGCGAGAACCTGACTCGCGGGAATCCCGGTCACCCCGTCCTCGTCTCCGCCGAGGACGAGCGTGGGGATGTCGATCTTCGGCAGATCGGCCGTGTGATCGGTGGCCGCCATCGACTCGGCGGCGTACCCGTAGCCGGGCAGCCGGATCGACGACGCCATGATCGCGGTGGCCGTCGCGGTCAGTTCGTCGTCGGCAGTCCCGGACAGTAGCCGCGGGGCCCGTTCGGCGGCAAAGGCTTCCGCACCCTGCTGCTCGAGCGTCGCGGCCCGGGCGCGCATCCGGTCGGCGGCTTCGTCGTCCACCCCCGAGCCGACGGTGGAACTGCCGAGCAGCAGACTCCGCACGAGCCCGGGATGGCGCAGCGCGAGCCGGGTGGCGATCACGCCGCCCCACGACATCCCGAGGACGTGCGCCCCCGCGTCACCGCAACGGTCGCGGATCACGTCGGCAGCGGCGTCGGCGTAGTCGTCGAGGTCGAACGGCCGGCCGGGGTCCTCGCTGCGGCCGTAACCGGGAGCGTCCCAGGCCAGCAGTCGCAGCGACGACGACAATTCGTCGACCTGCGGCGCGAAACTGCCTGCGCTGCCACCGATCCCGTGCAGCATGAACAGCGCGGGGCCGGAACCGGATTCGACGACGTGCGTCACGACGCCCGCCCGAGGTCGAACCGCTCGAACGCTCCGGGGTCGGGGATGCCGGCCATGTGGTCGCGGACCTGCTTGGACGGCGGGCCCGCGGTGCCCCACAGGTCGGAGAGTTCCGGAACCCGGCGCCACACCTTGCACAGCCACCGGTCCTCGTCGACCTGCGCGATTCCGGACGTGTACTCGCACACCAGCCCTGCAGGGTCGGCGAAGTAGGAGAAGGTGTTGTCGCCGGGGCCGTGCTTGCCCGGACCCCACAGCGGCACGGTGCCGTGGTGGCGCAACCGGCCGATGCCGCGCATGAAGTGGTCGACGGTGGGCATCTCGTAGGCGACGTGATTCACCGACGTCCACTCGGCCTGGTTGAACGCGATGCTGTGATGGTCGGTGTTGCAGCGCAGGAACGCCATCTGGTGCTCGGACCAGTCGGAGACCCGCATGCCCAGGATGTCGCAGTAGAACGTCACCGCGGCGTCGATGTCGACGGTGTTGAGGACGACGTGCGTGACGCCCACCGGGACGGCGTCCTCGCGGCCCAGCTTCGGGACCGCGAGCGCGTCGGCGAGCAGTTCGA
The DNA here is from genome assembly GCF_042671975.1 of Rhodococcus sp. NPDC127593. Lineage (NCBI taxonomy): Bacteria > Bacillati > Actinomycetota > Actinomycetes > Mycobacteriales > Nocardiaceae > Rhodococcus > Rhodococcus sp. NPDC127593. The sequence continues at coordinate 121,927 of NZ_JBHXWI010000026.1, forward strand.
CGACGCGACCCTCGGGGTCGACCAGGCTCACACCGTAGCCACCGCCGAGATCGTCGACCGGCCCCGGGCCGCTGACGATCGGGACGCCGCGGAGTTCGAGCCGGCGGGCGGCCTCGTCGACCTCGGCCGGCGTGGCGACGGCGAACGTGATGCGGCCGAGGCCGTTCCGCTCGGCCTGGGTGAGTTGCAGCGCGTGGTGGTGCTCACCGGTCCCCCGCAGCCAGGCACCGTCCGTGCCCTGCTCGATCACGCGCAGTCCCCACACGTCCGAGTAGAACTCGGTGGATTCGATGCTGGCCTGCGTGCGCAGTTCGACGGAGCGCAGGCACCGCAGCCGGGCTATGGGTTGGTTCATCGCATGCCTCCAGTTGCTTAGGTCTCAATATCTTAGCGCTAAAGTAATAGGTCGTACAGAGCTGACGGGAATTTCTTTCCGGACGACCTACTACTTCAGCTTCCCCGTGGGCCGATGTGACAGTGGTTCAGCCAGACGGAACCCGTGTGACATTCGGCGACGCCGATTAGTTCGCCCAGGGGTTGGGTTCCTCGTCGAGGCCCCAGTAGATGCTCTTCTGCCGCGAGTAGGCGGCGATACCGCTGCGCCCCTTCTCCACCCCGAGCCCGCTCTCCTTGACGCCACCGAACGGCGTCGAGATGCTGAACTGCTTGTAGGTGTTGATCCACACGGTGCCGGCCTGGAGTCGGCGGGCGAGTTTCCAGGCGCGGCGGTAGTCGCCCGTCCAGATGCCCGACGCCAGCCCGAACACCGAATCATTGGCCTGCGCAACCAGATCCGCGTCGCCGTCGAACGGCAGGGCCACCAGGACGGGTCCGAAGATCTCCTCCTGGCAGGTGCGTGAACTGTTGGGGAGCCCGTCGATGATCGTCGGCAGGTAGTACGCGCCGTCGCGGAGCCGTTCGTCGTCGGGGATCGCCCCGCCGCACAGCACCCGTCCGCCCTCTTCGCGAGCGAGGTCGACGTACGCGGCGACGCTGTCGCGGTGCTTGCGGTGGACCATCGGCCCCACCTGGGTGTCGGGGTCGCGGCCGGGCCCGAGTCGCAGCCGGGTCGTCTTGGCCACCAGCTTCTCGAGGAATTCGTCGTAGATGCGGCGGTCGACGAACAGCCGGGATCCGGCGATGCAGCTCTGCCCGGTGGACGAGAAGATCCCGTACATCACGCCGTTGACGGCGGCGTCGAGGTCGGCGTCGTCCAAGACGATCGTCGGCGACTTGCCGCCGAGTTCCAGCGACACGGGCATCAGTTTGTCGGCTGCCGCGTGGGCGATGGAGCGTCCGGTGTTCGTTCCGCCGGTGAACGTCACCTTCCCGACGCCGGGGTGGGTGACGATGGCGTCGCCGACCACCGAGCCCTTGCCCGGCAGCACCGACAGCAGTCCCTTCGGCAGTCCCGATTCGTCAATCAGTCGCGCCAGTTCCAGCGACACCAGCGGCGTCCACTCGGCGGGCTTGAGGACGACGGCGTTGCCTGCCGCCAGGGCGGGGGCGATCTTCTGCGCGTCGCTTGCCACCGGCGAGTTCCACGGTGCGATGGCGCCGACCACGCCGATGGGCTCGAGAACGCTCATCGTGAGGAAGTTGCCGCGCGGGCTGGTGAGGTCGTCGTCCGCGGTTTCGAGGACGGCGGCGAAGTAGCGGAACGTGGCCGCCGCGCTGCCGACGAGTGCCGTGGTCTCGGCGACCGTCTTGCCGGTGTTGTAGCTCTGCAGCAGTGCCAACCGGGACGTGTTCGCCTCGATGGAGTCGGCGATGCGGTGCAGGTACTTCGCCCGCTGGTGCGGGAGAAGTGCGCGCCACGCCGGGTCGTCGGCGGCGGCGCGGCCCTTCCGGACCGCCTCGTCGGCGTCGTCGGCGGTTGCCTGATGGATCACCTGCAGGGTTTCGCCGTTCGACGGATCCGTGACCGCGAAGGCGGGGCCGCTCGCCTGCCGCCACTCCCCGGCGACGAGGATCCGGTCGGCGACCGGGACGAACGGCAGTGTCTGTGGTGCGATGTCGAGAATGGTCACTGGGAGATCTCCTCGAGGGTCTTTTCGCGGGTTTCGACGGCGAAGAAGCCGACCACAAGGGCACCGATCAGGGCGACCGCGGAGAACATTCCGAAGACGACGGTGAGCGTGCCGCCCCCGCCGAGGATCGCGCCGACGGCGAGGGGGCCGACGATGATGCCGAGGCGTCCGCTCGCTCCGCCGATCGCGCAGCCGATGGCTCGCATCCGGGTCGGGTACAGCTCCGCGGTGTAGACGTAGAGCGCCATGTTGACGGCGAAGACGAACAGGGCGGATCCGGCCGACCAGAACAGGACCTTCGTCGCGGTGTCGGCGCCGGAGGCGGCGAGCAGGAAGAGCAGCGACGAGCACAGGACCATCGACGCGGTGATGCAGATGCGGCGACCGAGGTTGTCGATGAGGAACGCGACGAGGATGCAGCCGAGCAGACCGGCCACGCTGGTGACGATGCTGTAATGCAGGGCGGTGTCGACGCTGACGTCGAATGCGGATCGGTACAGCGTCGGCAGCCAGGACGCGATGCCGTAGTTGACGAAGTAGGCGCTGCCCCAGATCGCGGCGAGCATCAGCGTGCGACGCAGGTAGATACCCCGGAATGCCTCCGCGAAGGTTCCGCGGCGGGCGTCGACGACGACGGCGGGCAGCGGCTGCGGAGCCGGGAGCGTCTTGCCGTACTTTTCGGTGATCTCGTTCTCGATGCGGGTCATGGCGTTGTGGGCGTCTTCGTAGCGGCCCCGGGACGCGAGCCAGCGCGGCGACTCGGGAAGCTTCCACAGCATCGGCAGCAACAGGACGGGCAGCGCACCGAGCGCGAACAGGATCTTGTAGCCGTAGTTCGGGACGACCCACGCCGACACGATGGCGGACATCACGAGCCCGATGGGGAAGATCACCTCGTAGAGCAGCACGAATCGCCCGCGCTTGTGGGCTTTGGTGATCTCGCCGATGTAGCTGGCCGCGACCGGGACCTCGGCGCCGAGGCCGATGCCCTGCACGAATCGGAAGACGAGGAAGAGCATCAGGCTGTCGGTGAACGCCATGCCCAGGCTCATCACCGCGTACAGGGCGAGCGAAAAGATGATGACGTTGAGCCGACCGACGCGGTCGGCGAACCAGCCGCCGGCGAGCGCGCCGACGAGCATGCCGATGCCGCCGATGGCGATCACCCAGGCGATGTCGCCGGGGGTCAGACCCCACTTGGGGGTGAGGACGGGGAGCGAGTACGCGATCATCAACTGGTCGAAGCCGTCGAAGAACGTGACGGCGCCGACGATGACGCGGGCCTTGATGTGCCACCTGCTCATCGGCAGGCGTTCGAGTCGGGCGCTGATCATCTCAGCTGTGGCAGCCATGGCGGGCGATACCGTCGTCATGAGCATCCTCAGGGTCGGGTCGAGGCATTTACTTAAGCCCTCAAAGGCTTACCGCTAAGATGTAATCTCACGCACATGAGAAACGTCAACCCTTGACTTTGAAAGAAACATGTTGTTCACACCCATCGTGCACCCGTGCGCACTTGTTAACGCCCGGCGGTTGAGAATTACTCACGGCTCAGTCTGGCACTTTGCCCGGCCCATCCGTTTACGCTGGGGAAATGGACCCACCGGTCGTCCGGTACATCCAGCGGGGCGGACACGCGCTGGCGTATCAGGTGGTGGGCGGCGGTTCGCTGGACGTGGTGTGGCTGTTCGAGATCAACATGCACCTCGACCTGATGTGGACCGACCCGCAGATCCACTACCTGATGGAACGGGGCAGCACGTTCGCCCGCACCGCCTACTTTCAGCAGCGGGGGCTGGGCCTGTCCGATCCGGTCGACCACCTGCCGACGCTCGAGGAGCAGGCCGACGACATCGTCGCGGTCATGGACGAGATCGGGATGCGCGAAGCACTGCTGGTGGGCGTGGCCAGCGCGAGCGGCGCCGTGGCGCTCGTGGCGGCGCGGTCACCGGAACGGGTCACCGGAGTGGTGCTGATCCAGCCGTTCGCCGAACGCCTGATCGGCGGTGACCACGATCCGGAGGGATGGTCGAGCGCCGAGCGGGACCACTTCGTCGAGGGATGGCGCGCCGCCACGGAGGTGTGGGGGTCGGGCGCGACCGTGCCGTTGTGGGATCCCCGCGAGGATTCCCCGTTCAACCGGCGGCTGATGTCGATGCTCGAGCGAAGTTCGGCGACACCGGCCGTCGCGCGTGCCCACATGGAGTGGATCTTCCGCCTCGACTACTCCGACATACTGCAGTCGATCCAGTGCCCGGCCCGGATTGTGATCGTCTCGGGCAGTCCCGTTCCCGCGGCCGCCGCGCAGTACGTCGCCGATCACATTCCGGGCGGCACCTTCCATCTGCTGCCGCCTGCGCCGACCGGCGCGTCGCTCGGTGAGGCGTGGGTGCCGATCATCGACGACGTCGAGCAACTCGCCACCGGTGGACACCCGACACCGGACGCCGGGCAGTTCGTCGCGTCCGTGTTGTTCACCGACGTCGTCGGGTCGACGGAGATGCTCGCCAGGATCGGCGACGGTGCCTACCGGGACCTCCGCGCCGCCCACGAACGGCAGGTGCGCGACGGGGTGGAGAAGGCCGGCGGACGCCTCCTCAACGTCGCGGGCGACGGGACGTTCAGCATCTTCGACGGCCCGACCTCGGCGGTCCGGTGTGCGCGGAGCGTCGTCGACGACGCGTGCGCCCTCGGCCTCGAGGTGCGAGCGGGCGTGCACACCGGACAGGTGGAGCGGAACGGACCCGACGTCAGCGGGATGACCGTCCACGTCGGCGCGCGCATCGGCTCCGTGGCCGGCGCCGGGGAGGTCCTGGTGTCGCGGACCGTGCGCGACCTCGTGGTGGGGTCGGGTCTCCGGTTCACCGAAGTCGGCGAACACGCACTCAAGGGTGTCCCCGGCCGATGGGTCCTGTACTCGCTCACCGACGCGGACACACCCCGGGTCGTGCCGCGGCGCGCACCACGGCTCAGCGTCATCGACCAGGCCATCTTGCGCACCGCGAAGCGGGCACCGCAGGCACTGCGCGCGCTCGTCGGCGCCGCCAACGCGAGGCAGCGCCGACTGTCCCGCTGATCCCAGGTGAGTGGCAAAGCGTGCGCCAGCACACTTTGCCACTCACGTCACATCAGGCCGCCACGGTGGACTGGCGGGCAGTCGCCTGCTGGGTGTCGGGCGAGGAGTACTTCCGGACGATCGTGACGAGGCAGAGCAGCCCGATCGCACCGGCGCCGACGAGGAAGGCGCCGACGCGCCAGGCGTTGGACGCGTCGCCGTTGATGAGCAGCACCATGACCATGGGCGAGAAGCCACCGATGATGGCCGAGATCTGGTAGCCGAGGGAGGCCCCGGAGAATCGGATCTCGGGCGGGAACAGTTCCGCGAACAGCGTTCCCTGCGTTCCGGTCTGGAACGACATGACGATCACGGCACCGAAGACGGCGAGCGCGAACGGCCACAAGGTGCCCTGACTCGAGTGTCCGATCATGAGCCACATGGGAATTCCCCACAGCAGCATCCCGGCGGTGCCGATTCCGAAGATCAGCTTCCGGCCGTAGATGTCGGAGAGGTATCCGGCCAGTGGGACGAGCGGAATCATCAGAACGCAGGCGGCGAGGATGAAGCCGAGCACGGTCGAGCGTTCGATCCCGAGATACGTGGTGGCGAATTGCACGGACCCCGTGATCATCGTGTAGAAGAAGATGACGCCGATGGCGTTCGCGCCGGCAGCAGTGAGCACGGTGCCGGGATTGTTGCGCAGCACCTGCAGGATCGGCGACTTCCGCGCCACCGGCGCCTCGGCCAGCTTCTTCGACAGTTCCCGGAACTCCGGTGTCTCCTCCAGGTAGCGGTGGATGACGAAGGCGACCGGGAGCATCACGAGGCTGATCCAGAACGGGATGCGCCATGCCCAGGCGAGGAACGACTCGGAGTCGAATACCGCGGTGATGACGAGGAAGACGACGTTTCCGAGCACGACGCCGATGGGCACGCCGAGCTGCGCGAAGCTGCCGTAGAACCCGCGCCGTCCGGCGGGTGCGTTCTCGGTGGCGAGGAGGACGGCACCGCCCCATTGCGCACCGACCGCGAGGCCCTGGCAGATTCGCAGGGTCACGAGGATCGTGGGTGCGAGCCAGACGAGCTGGGTGTTGGGCACGAGGCCGATCAGCGAGGTCGCGACGGCCATCATGACGATGGCCGCGACGAGTACCGGTTTGCGCCCCACCTTGTCGCCGAAGTGGCCGGCGAGGACGCCGCCGATGGGCCGGGCGATGAAGCCGACCGCCACCGTGGCGAACGAGTTGAGGGCGGCGACGACCTGGCTGTCGGTCGCGAAGAACGTGGTGTTGAACACGAGTGCGGCTGCGGTCGCGTAGATGAAGAAGTCGTACCACTCGAGTGAGGTCGAGATGGCGGCCGCGAACGAGGCGCGCGCGGCCCGGGGCTTACCCGCGCGGCGTGTGTCGGAATCGGTGGGCATGGTGGTCTCCTGCTCAGCCTTGGGCAATGGAACCGAATGTGTCTCGGAGGACTCGTTTGAGGATCTTGCCGCTCGGGTTCTTCGGTAGGGAGTCGGCGACGATCACGTACTTGGGCACCTTGTAGCCGGCGAGTCGTCCGCGGCAGTGCTCCACCACGTCCTTCTCGTCGAGTTCGACGCCGGCGGACGGGACCACCACTGCCGCGACCGCCTCGATCCACCGTGGGTGCGGCACCGCGAACACGGCGGCCTCACCGACACCGTCGAGTTCGTAGAGCGCTTCCTCGACCTCCCGGGTCGCGACGTTCTCCCCGCCGGTTTTGATCATGTCCTTCTTGCGGTCGACCACCCACAGATAGCCGTCCTCGTCGAGGTAGCCGAGGTCGCCGGAGTGGAACCACCCGCCCGCGAACGCTTCCGCTGTCTTCTCGGGTTGTCCGAGATAGCCGACGGTGGCGTGCGGGCTGCGGTGCACGATCTCACCGACCTCGCCCGCCGGAAGTGGCAGGTCCCGGTCGTCCACGATGCGTGTCTCCACGTTGAGGGCGGGTTTGCCCGCTGAACCACCGTGTGTCTCTTGATCTTCCGGCCCGAGCGCCGTGGCGAGTGACGCCATTTCCGTCTGCCCGTAGAAGTTCCACAGCCGGATGCCCGGCAACCGGCGGTTCATTTCGCGCAGGATCTCCACCGGCAGCGGCGACGCCCCGTAGTAGCCCTTGCGCAGCGAACGCAGGTCGGTGCCTTCGAACTCGGGCGACTGCAGCAGCGAGATCCACACCGTCGGCGGGCAGAACAGGTTGGTCACCTGCTCCGCCGCGATGGTGCGGAGCAGCACCTGCGGGTCGGGTCCGTCGACGATGATGCTCGTCGCGCCGAGATAGATGTCGGTGCTGAGGAAGTTGTCGAGCTGGGCGCAGTGGTACAGCGGCAGCGCGTGCACCTCCACGTCGTCGCTGCTCATGCCGCCGGTGACGATGCAGCTGATGTACTGCCACATCAGCGACCGGCTGGTGAGCATTGCGCCTTTGGGCCGTGATTCGGTGCCCGACGTGTACATGATGCGGACCACGTCGTCGTCCGCCACGAACACCTCGGGCGGCGAACCGAATTCGCCCTCCGCCCAGTCCGTCACCGAACGCCAGCCATCCGGCGTGGCCGTATCGCCCAGCGGGATCGTCGCCCGCAACCGGACACTTCCCTTCGATTCCGCGAGCGCCTTCTCGGCCACGGGCACCAGGGCGTCCTCGACGACGAACGCGTCGGCTGCGCAGTCGTCGAGGATGTATCCGATCTCCCCGCCGGTCAGCATGAAGTTGACCGGCACGAGGACCACACCGAGCCGGGCGGTCGCGAAGTTCAGCACCGGGTACTGCCAGCAGTTGTGCGACAACAGTGCAAGCCGGTCGCCCCGTTTCAGCCCCTCGGAATGCAGGGCCGCCGCGACCCTGTCGATCAGCGTGTCGAATTCGGCGAACGTGAGCCGGACGTCGCGGTGCACGACGGCGAGCTTGTCGGGGAAGCGCGCCGCGGACCGCCGCGGAATGTCGCCGATGCTCTGCTGCCGGGCGCGCGTCCCGTCCTCGTTCACCCGCGGACTTCCATTAGTACCGGGGCGACAGCGAACTCGGCGCGGGCGAGGGAGCGGCGGTGCACCTGGTCGGGACCGTCGGCGATCTGCAGGAACCGGGCCTGCGCGTACAGCACCGGCAGGATCGCGTCCTGCGACAGGCCGGCGCCGCCGAAGATCTGCATCGCGTCGTCGACGATCTGCTTGACCGTCAGCGGGACCATCACCTTGGCGGCCGCGATGTCGTGACGGGCCGCCTTGGTGCCCTCGACGTCCATCCGCCAGGCGGCCCTCAGCACCAGCAGGCGGGCGGCATCGAGGTGGATCCGCGCGTCCGCGACGGTCGCCTGCACGACACCCTCGTCGGCGAGGGGTCTGCCGAACGCCACACGTGTGCGGGCGCGTTCGGTCATCAGCGCAATCGCCCGCTCGGCCATGCCGATCAACCGCATGCAGTGGTGGATGCGCCCCGGACCGAGGCGGGCCTGCGCGACCGCGAAGCCCTTGCCGCGCGGTCCGAGGAGGCTCGCCTTGGGGACGCGGACCCTGTCGAAGACGATCTCCCCGTGCCCGCCCTCGTGGCGGTCGGTGAAGCCGAGCACCGTGGTGGACCGGACGATGGTCAGACCGGGCGTGTCCATGGGGACGAGGACGATGCTGTGGCGGTTGCCGACCGGGGCGTCGGGGTCGGTGACGCCCATGACCATCGCCACCCGGCAGTCGTCGCGCAGGGCCGCGGTGGACCACCACTTGCGGCCGGTCAGCACCCAGTCGTCGCCGTCCTCGGCGATCTCGAGCCGGACGTTGTTGGCGTCCGAGCTCGCGACGTCGGGTTCGGTCATCGAGAAGCACGAGCGAAACTCGCCCGCGAGAAGGGGTTCGAGCCATTCCTTCTTCTGCTCGTCGGTGCCGTACAGATGCAGTAGTTCCATGTTGCCGGTGTCCGGCGGGTTGCAGTTGACCGCCTCGGGCGCGATCAGCGGGCTCCAGCCGGTGAGCTCCGCGAGGGGCGCGTATTCGAGGTTCGTCAGGCCGGCACCTTCGCGCGCGGGCAGGAAGAGATTCCACAGGCCTTCGCGCTTCGCGGCCGCCTTCAGATCGGCCACGATCGGCGGCGCACCCCAGTGGTCCGGCTTCGAGGCCAGTTGCTCTTCGGCGATCGCCTCGGCAGGCAGCACCCGCTCCTGCATGAACTTCGTCAGCTTCGCTTGCAGTTCCAGGACTTTCGGGCTGTATTCGAAATCCACTTCCGTGGCTCCAATCTGTTCGGTTGCGCCGCGGTCAGCGGCGGAGTTCGGACACGGGCGACGCGGCGGCGAGGTCGAGCGCGCGCTGCAGCAGCGGGCCGACCATGTCGCCGACGTCGTCGAAACCTCCACCGACGGTGTCGCCCTGCGCGTGCCGGGCGTTGATGCCCTCGAGGATGACGGCGATCTTGAAGTCGGCGAACACCGTGTACCAGTCGATGTCGGGGATCTCGATGCCGCGCTGCGTGGCGTAGCGGTCGAGAAGTTCGGCGCGGGTGGGGAATCCGTCGAGGCGGGCGAGGCCCTTGGTCACCGGGTTGTCGACGGCGCCGGGCTGGTCCCAGAAGCTCAGCATGATCCCGACGTCGGCGAGGGTGTCACCGAGCGTGGCCATTTCCCAGTCCAGAACGGCGACGATCTTCCCGGCGTCGTCGCGGGACGCGAGCACGTTGTCGAGTTTGACGTCGCCGTGGACGATGCCCGGGAAGTGCGAGGTGGGCAGCGCCCGGCGCAGCTTGTCGAGCAGCACGGACACCTCGGGGCGATCGGTGGTGCGCGAGGCCTCCCACTGCCGGGCCCAGCGGTCGAGTTGGCGTTCGAGGTATCCGCTGGGGCGGCCGAACGAGCCGAGCCCGACCGCGTCGGGGTCGACGCCGTGCAGCGCGGCCAGGGTGTCGGCGAGATCGAGCCCGAGCCGGCGACGGTCGTCCGGGGTGAGTGCCGAAGCCTGCTCGACTGTCCCGACGGGCCTTCCGTCCACCAGTTCCATGAGGTAGAACGACGCGCCGAGCACGTCCTTGTCCTCACACAGCAGCACCGCTTCGGGCACCGGAACGGCTGTTCCCGCCAGTCCCCTGATCACCGTGAACTCACGCTTCATGTCGTGCGCGCTGGGCAGGACATGCCCGTACGGGGGCCGCCGCAGGACCCACGTCCGGTCGGCGTCGGCGACGCGGTAGGTGGGATTCGATCGGCCACCGCTGATGAGCGAGACGGCGAGGTCGCCGCGCACCCCGCCCTCGAGTGCGCCGTCGAGGTAGTTGGTGAGACCGGTGAGATCGACGCCTGCCGAATCCTCCCGATCCTCGTGGGTGTCCGCTTCGGCGTGGGACGTCGTCATCCGCTGCGTCCTTTCGGGTACTTCGATCCTCAGCCAAACGCTCGTTCGGCCAGTTACCATCATCAACTGAGCGAGCGCCGGAAGTCAATATCCCGTTATCCAGCGGATAATGCGGATGTATTCCGATAACAAGCGGCGAACCGGACCTCTTGCCAATCGATCGTTCGCTTGGCATGATCCACGAGAAGTGATGCACGTCTCATCCGCCTCCGAAAGGTCAGGACACCTATGACGGACCAGTTGACCGGGTCTGCTGCCACCACCGAATGGGGGACCGAAGACCGCGTCCGAGCGCGTCGCGCCGCGATCGCGGGCGGCGTGGGCACCCTGATCGAGTACTACGACTTCAGCCTGTACGGCTACCTCGCGATCGTGATGGCCCCGCTGTTCTTCCCCAGCAGCGACCCGGCCACCGCGCTGCTGTCCGCACTCGCCGTGTTCGGCACCGCCTACCTCATGCGTCCACTCGGGGGCATCGTGTTCGGACACATCGGCGACCGGTTCGGGCGGAAGAAGGCCCTCCTCGCGACGCTCGTCTGCATGGGCCTCGGCAGCATGGCGATGGGATTCCTGCCCACCCACACGCAGGCGGGGATCTGGGCCACCGTGCTGCTCGTCGTCGTGCGGATGGTCCAGGGATTCTCGGCCGGCGGCGAGGTCGGCGGCTCGGCCACGTTCATCTCCGAATCCGCGCCGCGGCATCTCAAGGCCACCTACGGTGCGTTCACCCCGCTCGGATCCACGATGGGGTTCGCGATGGCCGCCGCGGTCGCGGGCACGGTGTCGGCGTTGACCACCGACGCGCAACTCGAGAGCTGGGGATGGCGGGTCCCGTTCCTGCTCGCGTTGCCGCTGACGCTGCTCTGCCTGTGGGCCCGCACCCGGGTCGAGGAGACCCACGGCGAGGACGCCGATTCCGGACCGGTCCAGGCGCCCGTCGTCGCCGTCTTCAGGCGTCAGCCGCTCGCCCTCCTGCAGTCGGTCGGAATCAGTGTGGCGTGCAACGGAACCGCGTACATCGGCCTCACCTACATGAGCATCCATCTGATGAAGAGCCTCGGCTACGAACGCACCCCGGTCTACTGGATCGCGACCGCCGTCATCGGTGTCGTCGCGCTCGCGATGCCGCTCGGGGGCATGCTCGCCGACCGCATCGGACGGTTGCGGTTCACCGTGATCAGCCTCGCCGGATTCGCGATCATCACCTACCCCGCCATGGCGGTCATGCACCACAGCCTGTGGATCGCCGCGATCGCCTACCTGCTGATCATGGTCAACACCGTCGGAACCCAGGTCGGCTCGTACACGCTCATGCCGCTGTTGTTCGACAAGGACGTCCGGTTCACCGGTGTCGCCATGGGCTGGAACCTCGGCGTCGTCATCGCCGGCGGCACCGCCCCCTTCGTCGCCGTCTGGCTGGTGGAGAAGACCGGAAACGTCCTCTCCCCCGCCGCTTTCGTGATCGTGGCGGCGATCATCGGACTGATCTCGGTGGCCGGCGTGGCCCGCCGCTCCAAGGTCGCGCAGGAACAACTCGGCTGAGGCCGCACAGATTCACCCCTCGAGATCCATCACGAATTGGAGTAACCATGTATCCCGGCGCTCATGCTGCCACCACACCCGACAAGCCGGCCGTGATCATGGCGGGCACCGGGCAGACGGTCACCTTCGCCGAACTCGAGTCCCGCTCGATCCGCATCGCCCGCCACCTGCACGCCCTCGGACTGCGCCGCGGAGATCACGTCGCGGTGCTGGCCACGAACACCCCCGCGATCTTCGACATCTATTGGGCGGCGATGCGTTCCGGGCTCTATCTCACGATGGCGAACTGGCACCTCACGCCACCCGAGATCGCCTACATCGTCGAGGATTGCGGCGCCAGGGCGTTGGTCGTCGACGCCGCACTCGACGCGGTCGCGCGGGAACTCCCCGCCCTTACCCCGGCCACCGAGCACAGGCTCGCGTTCGGCGGAACGATTCCCGGCTACGACTCGCTCGACGCCGCCGCGGCCGCGGAGTCGGACGTCCCGCTCCCCGACCAGCCCCGCGGGGCGGACATGCTGTATTCCTCCGGCACCACCGGTCGCCCGAAGGGCATCAAACCGGAACTGCCCGCACGGCAGATCCAGGAACCCGGCGACACCATGACCGGCATGAACGCGACGGTGTGGGGAGTCACGTCGGAGACCGTCTACCTGTCACCGGCCCCGCTGTATCACGCGGCACCGCTGCGCACCTGCGCGTCGGTGCAGGCCCTGGGCGGCACCGTCGTCGTGATGGACCGCTTCGACGCCGAGAAGGCGCTCGCGTACATCGAGCAGTACCGCGTCACCTACAGCCAGTGGGTACCCACGATGTTCGTCCGCATGCTGAAGCTGCCCGCGGAGACCCGCGAGAAGTACGACGTCACCAGCCTGCGCGTCGCCGTGCACGCCGCGGCCCCGTGCCCCGTGGAGGTCAAGCGGCAGATGATCGAGTGGTGGGGTCCGATCCTGTCGGAGTACTACTCGTCCACCGAACTCAACGGCATGACGCTCGTGAATTCGGACGAATGGCTCCGCAAGCCCGGCACGGTCGGCCGCGCCGCGCTCGGCGTCGCCCACATCTGCTGCGACGACGGTGCCGACCTCGCGCCGGGCGAGATCGGCACCCTCTACTTCGAGCGGGACACCCTGCCGTTCGAATATCACAACGCCCCCGCGAAGACCCGCGACGCCCAGCACCCGCAACACCCGACGTGGACCACCACCGGCGACGTCGGCTACCTCGACGAGGACGGGTATCTCTTCCTCACCGACCGGAAATCGTTCATGATCATCTCCGGCGGCGTCAACATCTATCCGCAGGAAATCGAGAACACCCTCACCGAACACCCCGCCGTCCTCGACGTCGCGGTGATCGGGATCCCGGACGAGGAGATGGGTGAATCGGCGCTGGCCGTGGTCCAGACCGTTCCGGGCGTGACAGGGGACGACGCGCTGGCGAGCGAACTCCTCGACCACGTGCGGGGACGGCTCGCCCGGTTCAAGGTGCCCCGGAACGTCGTCTTCAGCGACGACCTCCCCCGCACCCCCACCGGGAAACTCGTCAAAGGCACGCTACGAGATCGCTACGCTGCCGGGGTTCACGCCTGAACCGTCAGCCGTCGGCGACCGGCTCGTCCCGGCGCCGGCGGTCGAGGAGGACCGCGATCGTGAGGACGATCAGCCCGGCGACGCCGAGGAGGGCGCCGACGGCGGCCGGGGCCGTGTAGCCGTATCCGGCCGCGATCACGACACCACCGATCCACGCACCACCCGCGTTGGCGAGGTTGAACGCGCCGTGGATCAGCGTCGACGCGAGCGTCTTCGCGTCGCCCGCCGCGTCCATCAGCCGCGACTGGACGGCCGGGAAGATCGCCGTCACCGCCATGCCGATGAAGAACAGCACGATCAGCGCCGTCACCGGGTTGTGTGCGGCGACGATGAACAGCGCCAGGACGCAGATCAGGGCGATCATGCACCCGAACAGCCCGGGCACCACCGCGTTGTCGGCGATGCGGCCACCCACGACGTTGCCGAGGATCATCCCCGAACCGAACAGCATCAACGCCACCGGAACCATCGCGTGCGGCAGTCCGGACACGTCGGTGAGCGTCGAACTGATGTACGTGTACACCGCGAACGAGCCGCCGAAGCCGACCGTCGCGAAGATCAGCGTCATCCACACCTGCACCCGGCTCAGCGCCCCGAGTTCGGCCACCGGGTTGCTCACATGCACCCCGGCCAGCGGCGGGACGAGGCGTGCCAACGCCACCAGCGTCACGATTCCGATGATCACCACCAGCACGAACGCGGACCGCCAGCCCAGGATCTGGCCGAAGAACGCCGTCGCAGGCACCCCGACCACGTTCGCGACCGACAGGCCCATCATCACGGTCGCGACCGCCTTGGCTCGCTTTCCCGGCTCCGCGAGGTGCGCGGCGACCAACGCCGCGACGCCGAAGTACGCGCCGTGGGGCAGCCCGGCGAGGAACCGGGCGGCCAGCAGCGACTCGTATCCCGGTGCGAGGGCGGTCGCGAGATTGCCGACGACGAACGTGGCCATCAACGCGATGAGCAGCGTGCGCCGCTCGACGCGCGCGGCCAGCGCCGCGATCGTGGGCGCCCCGACGACGACGCCGAGCGCGTACGCGGACACGAAGTGCCCGGCCACCGGCTCCGACACCCCGGTCCCCGCAGCCATCGCGGGCAACAGGCCCATGGAAGCGAATTCCGTTGTGCCGATGCCGAACCCGCCGAGGGCAAGCGCCAGCATCGCGCCCCGCCGGCTCGGTGACGGAATCCGCGGACGCAGAGACGGACGAGCGTTGACCGCAGGTTCGGTGAGGTGGACTGCAGGCGGCGTCATGGCAGCAAGACTCCCGTCGGGCTGATCGTAGGATCGGCGAACACGTGCAATGGGCTCGCCTGAGGAAAGCGCCGGGCCTGGATCGTGGCAAACCGGCTCGTCCCAGTATGGGCGAGGCCGCAAGCGAATTAACAATCCGCAGGGACGTGATTCCACTCACCGGCGCGGTGAGTGGGTGCGTCGCCGTGACCTGGGGCGGCGCACCGGAGCAGAGCGACCTACGTCACGTGATGTGTTCGAGAATCACCGTGTGCACGTGGTGGGCCTTGTCCATGCCGCGGAAGTCGGCCTCGTACGTGGTGTCGGCGACATCGACGGCGATGCTGCTGGAGGAGAAGAACTGGCCGGCCCACGACTTGTTGCTGAGGAACGAGACCGAGCGGATGTTCTTGTACGGGATGGACGTGATCGCGGTGCGCTTGCCGACGAAGCTCTTGTCCTGGATCACGACGCGGAGGTTCGTGATCCCGAGGAAGCCGGTGCCCGCGCCGATGCAGTCGTACACGGCGATGATCGTCTCGCCGGGCAGGATGCCCTGCTGGACCTGCTTCAGTTGCTCCGACTTGTCGAAGATCGGATCGGTCATCGCTCCTCCTTCGACGGCGGTCCAGGCCTGTCCATCTTCGCAGAAACTTCGTCGAACGTGACGTGGATGCCCTCGTGCGGTACCGCGCGTTGCGCCTTCGCCTGGTCGGTGAACGTCCTTTTGTCGCCCTCCACGAGGTCGGCCTTGTCCGTGAACGGTCCGAGCAGCGCCCGCGGGTGCAGTCTGTCGACGCGCACGACGTTGATCTCCACACACACCACGATCGCCGCGGCGGCGAGGAAGAGGAAGGCCAGCAACCCCAGCACGACGGCGAACACCCCATTCGTCACGGACGCCGTGCTCACCACCTTGCTCACGTAGTACGCCCCGAACGATTGGAGCACCTGCCACAACACGGCCGCCGCGACGGCGCCGGGCGCCACGTCGGCGACGGACAGCGGCCGGGCAGTGGCGAGCCGGAACGCGAGGACGAAGATCGCGGAGTTGATCGCGATCGCGGCGAGCATGAGAAGCACGGTGGACGATCCCGAGAGATGCGTCGCGGCGCCGACCGCGGCGACCGCGGCCGTGCCGAGGACTGCGAGACCGATCGTGCCGAGCAACAGCAGTCCCCGCAATCGGCCGCGGATCGGGTCGGGCCGCATGTTGCGGGGCACCGACCACGCCGTGTTCATCGCGTTCTGGCTGGCCAGCGCCACACCGAGGCCGCCGTAGAGGGCGCCGACGAGTCCGATCACCAGGCCCGTCACTCCGCCGCCGATCCGGTGCGGGTGGGCCAGGTCGGCGCCGATGACCGGGAACTGGCTCAGCGCCGAGTCGATGATGTCCTGCTGCAGTTCGGAATGCCCCGACAGCACGAAACCGAGCACCGTCGACAGCAGAAGCAGCAGGGGAAACAGCGAGATGAACCCGTAGTAGGCGATCAACGCCGCGAGGTACACACCCTGATCGTCGAGGAACTTGTATGTGACGGCGATCGGGAAGCCCATCGCCGGGTATCTCTGTTGGAGAGCGTCGAGCCGTCTGGCGAACTTCATCTCACGCTCCGTTTCCGCGCCACCCGCTACCCCGATTCTGCCCGGGGCGCGGCCACGGCGATCAGACGGTCGGTTTCACCATCGCGAGGGCGAGGTCGGCGTAGCGCTCGGCGAGTTCCTCGGGCTTCAGGGGACCGTCGGCGTGCCACCAGGTGCACACCGACTGGCCCATGTTGATGATGCCGCGGACGGCGTCCCGCGGGTATTCGGTCGCGAAGTCGCCCTCCTCGACGCCACGCTCGATGACGTCCCGGAAGAGGTGCTCCTGTTCGTCGCGGAGGGCGACGACGAGCCGGCGGCCGGCGTCGTCGAGGCTGCGTATCTCGGTGGCGCCGACCATTGCGTCCAGCTGTCGGGTGGTGTGGAACATGACCCACGCCCGCATCAGGGCCTGCAACTGGTCGGCGGGGGCGCCACCCGAGCGCAGCAGCGCACCGCGGGTCATCGCGATGGCGTCGTGGAGTGCGCGCACCATGATGTCCTGCAGGATCTCCTGCTTCGACGCGAAGTGGTGGTAGATCGAGGCGACGGTGATGTCGGCGCCGCGGGCGATGTCGCGCATGGACGTGCCGTGATAGCCGCGTTCGTTCATGTTGGCTACCGCGGAGTCGAGGATCACCTGCCGCCCGGTACCCGTGCTCACGGCAGCCACCTTTGCAGCGCACATCCCTCGGTCTCCGTCCCCGATCCGATCGTCACACGACCACTCCAGGGTAGTGGGTCCCGTCACAGAACCCGCTCTAGCGATCGTTCGGTAACAGTGTCATGCTGGGGCGGTGGATCACATCGGACTCGCCGTCGCGGATGGCATCGCGACGATCACCCTGAACCGGCCCGACCAGCTCAACGCGTTCACCAGCACCATGGAGAACGAGCTGATCGCCGCGTACGACCAGCTCGACGCGGACGATTCCGTCCGGGCGATCGTGCTCACCGGAGCCGGACGAGCGTTCTGCGCGGGCGCAGACCTGTCCGCCGGTGCCGCCACGTTCGATCGCTGGCAGGACGAGGACGAGGGCGCCGACGCCCGCCGCGACGGTGGCGGCCGCGTGGTGCTCCGGATGTTCGAATCCCGCAAGCCGATCATCGCCGCGATCAACGGACCGGCCGTGGGAGTGGGCATCACGATGACCCTCGCCGCCGACTTCCGTCTCGCCGCCGACGACGCCCGCATCGGATTCGTCTTCAACCGCCGCGGCATCGTCCCCGAATCCTGCTCCACCTGGTACCTGCCGCGCCTCGTCCCCCTGCAGACCGCCCTCGACTGGGTGTATTCCGGCCGGGTGTTCCCCGCCACGGAAGCATTCGACGCCGGCCTCGTGTACAAGCTGTACCCGCGTGAGACCCTGCTCGACGAGGCATACGCGCTGGCCCGGAGCCTGACCGAGCACTCCGCCCCGGTGTCGGTGGCGCTGTCGCGCCAGATGATGTGGCGGGCACTCGGCGCCGAGCACCCGATGATCGCGCACCGCGTCGAGACACGCGGGATCAACATCCGCGGCATCGGGCCGGACGCGCGTGAAGGCATCTCCGCGTTCCTCGAGAAACGGCCCGCCGTGTTCCCCGACAGCGTCCGTGACGACCTGCCGGACGTGTTCGGCGAAGACCTTCCGACCCCGGCGTTCCGCGGATGACCGCCGGACTGCCGGCCCGCCCCGGCGTCGTCGCCCGCTGGCACCACGTCGTCGACCATCGCGACCTCGCCGCCCTCGACGCCCTGATCGCCGACGACGCCGTGTTCTCCTCCCCCGCGGTGTTCACTCCGCAGGAAGGGAAACCGAAGGTCCTGGCGTACCTCGGCGCCGCCCTGACCGTCTTCGACGGCACCGGTTTCCACTACGTCGAGGAGTGGTACGGCGACCGTTCGGCGGTCCTGGAATTCGCCACCGAACTCGACGGCATCCACGTCAACGGCATCGACCTCTTCCACTGGAACGACCGCGACCAGATCACCTCGTTCAAGGTGATGGTCCGCCCCGTGAAAGGCCTGCAGGCGCTCATCCCGCTGATGGCCGCCCAGCTCTCCCAGTCGTAAACCACTGCATCAAGGAGAAATTCATGAGCCTGCCCCCCATCCTGCAAGACCGGCTTCGCCTTCCCGTGGTCGCGTCGCCGATGTTCATCGTCTCCGGTCCCGACCTGGTGATCGCCCAGTCGACGTCGGGCATCGTCGGATCCTTCCCCTCCCTCAACGCCCGCCCGCAGCCGGTGTTGCGCGAATGGCTCACCCGCATCACCGAAGCCCTCGCCAAGCACGACGCCAACAACCCCGAGACACCGTCCGCCCCGTACGCGGTCAACCTGATCGTCCACAAGAGCAACGACCGTCTCGACGAGGACCTCGCCACCATCGTCGAGTTCCAGGTCCCGATCGTCATCACGTCCCTCGGCGCCCGCGCCGACGTCAACGAGGCGATCCACAGATACGGCGGCATCGTCCTGCACGACGTCATCAACAACAAGTTCGCGAAGAAGGCCGTGGAGAAGGGCGCCGACGGTCTCATCGCCGTCGCGGCCGGTGCGGGCGGACACGCGGGCACCCTGTCACCGTTCGCGTTGATCCAGGAGATCCGCGAGTGGTTCGACGGGCCGGTCCTGCTGTCGGGCTCCATCGCCCACGGCCGCTCGGTCCTCGCCGCGCAGGCCGCAGGCGCCGACCTCGCCTACATCGGCTCCGCGTTCATCGCCACCGAAGAGGCCAACGCGGACCAGGGCTACAAGCAGATGATCGTCGACTCCACCGCGTCCGACATCGTCTACTCCAACCTCTTCACCGGGGTGCACGGCAACTACCTGCGCGGCAGCATCGAGGCCGCCGGACTCGACCCGAACAACCTCGCCGTGTCGGACCCGTCCGCCATGGACTTCGGTGTCGGCGAGGACGCGGACACCGCCGTGAAGTCGGAAGCCAAGCCCTGGCGCGACATCTGGGGCGCCGGACAGGGCATCGGCGCCGTCGGCGCCGTCGTCCCGGCAGCGGAGATCGTCGAACGCCTCACCCGTGAGTACGCCGACGCGCGGGCTCGCCTGCTCTAGGCGCTTCGCGCCCGTGCGCCTTTCTGGTTGTTCCGACTACCAAAAAGGCGCACGGGCGGCGGAGCCGCCTATCCTGCCGCGATATCGCGGCCGATGATTTCCTTCATGATCTCGGTGGTTCCGCCGTAGATCGTCTGGATCCGACTGTCGACGTACGCGCGGCCGATGGGGTACTCCATCATGAAGCCGTAGCCGCCGTGCAACTGGACGCAGCGGTCGACGACACGCTTCTGCAGCTCACTGGCCCACCACTTGCCCTTCGACGCGTCGACGGCGGTGAGTTCGTCTGCGTTCAAGGCGAGCACGCACCGGTCGATGTGCGATTCGGTCACCTCGATCTCGGTGAGCATCTCCGCCAGCGCGAACCGGGTGTTCTGCAGATCGCCGATCGGCTTGCCGAATGCCTTGCGCTCGAACACGTAGTCCCGGGTCCACTGATACGCGGCCTTCGCGGCTGCGATTGCGTTTACGGCGATCGAAATACGTTCGAGGGGCAGGTTTTCCATGAGGTGGACGAAACCGCAACCCTCGGTGCCGAGCAGATTGTTCGCGGGCACCCGCACGTCCTCGAACACGAGCTCGGCCGTGTCCTGACCGGCCAGGCCCACCTTGTGCAGCTTGCGGCCACGACTGAAGCCGGGCATGCCCCGCTCCACGACGAGCAGGGAGAAGCCCTTGGAACCGGCGCTCGGGTCGGTGCGGGCGACGACGATGACGAGGTCGGAGTGAATGCCGTTGGTGATGAACGTCTTCTGGCCGTTGATCACCCACTCGTCGCCGTCCCGCACCGCGGTGGTCTTCACGCCCTGCAGGTCGCTGCCGGCCCCGGGCTCCGTCATCGCGATGGCACCGATCAGCTCGCCCGCGGCCATGCCGGGCAGCCACCGCTGCTTCTGCTCGTCCGTGCCGAGGTTCACGATGTACGGGATGGCGATGTCGTCCTGGAGCGACAGTCCCGAACCGAACGACGTCGTCGCGGTGCGGGCGATCTCCTCGGCGACGACGTACCGGAACCGGTAGTCGGTGACGCCCGAGCCGCCGAACTCCTCGGGTACACCGAGTCCGACGATCCCGGACTTGCCGGCCGCCAGCCACGCCGAGCGGTCGATGAGCCTGTCGGACTCCCACCGTTCGTAGTTCGGCTCGATCTCGCGGGCGAGGAACTCGCGCACCGTTTCCCGGTACGCTTCGTGGTCCTTGTCGAAAAGTGTGCGCTGCATGGCCTCTCCTTGTCACCGGGACGAGCTCGTCCGGCTCGGTGGACCCGGCGCGATGTCAGTGGGCGGGTAGATACCCGACGGTGTGTAGGGCGATGTCGACGTAGCGGTCGGCGACCTGCTCGGGGGTCAGTGCTCCGCCGAGCTGGAACCAGCGTGGAATGGACTGGCACATCCCGAGGAGGGCGCGCACGGTCTCGGGGACGTCCCTACTGTGGAACACGTCGGCAGTGACGCCGTCGGCGACGAGGTCGATCATCATCAGTTCGAGCCGCTTACGGGTCGCGGCGTAGCGGCTGCGGCTGTCGGCCGAGACGTGCCGCAACTCGGTGTCGAGGGAGACGTGCCGAACCCGGTACGTCATGTACAGGACGATCGCCTCGACGACGTTGGAGAATTGCGCCACCACGTCGTCGCCGGCGTCTCGGGCGGCTGCCTCGGCGCGGTCGTTCAGTTCGCGCATCTGCAGTTCGAACAGGGCCACGAGAACGGCTTCCTTGCTCTCGTGGTGGTAGTACAGGGCGGGGACGGTCACCCCGACACGACGGGCGATCTGCCGCACCGTCGTGCCGTGGTAACCGTTCTCGTTGAACAGATCCAGTGCCTGCTCGAGGATGGGCGTCAGCGGCAGGGCCTCGAACCTCCGCCAGTCGGCGTACACCGAGTCCGTCATGGTCGGCCCGTCCTCGCGCAGAGTCACAGGTCGCCGATCAGCGCGGTGCCATGCGGATGGCGCCGTCGAGACGGATGGTCTCGCCGTTGAGCATCGGGTTGCTGACGATGTGCGCGGCGAGCGCGCCGTACTCGGACGGGTCGCCGAGACGCGAGGGGTGCGGGACCTGAGCGCCGAGCGACTGCTGCGCCGCCTCCGGCAGGGTGGCGAGCAGCGGCGTCTTGAACAGGCCGGGTGCGATGGTGTTGACGCGGATCAGCAGCGACGCGAGGTCGCGGGCGATCGGCAGGGTCATGCCGACCACGCCGCCCTTCGACGCGGAGTACGCGGCCTGCCCGATCTGGCCGTCGTATGCGGCGACGGAGGCGGTGTTGATGATGACGCCGCGCTCGCCGTCGATCGGCTCGTTCTTCGAGATGCGCTCGGCGGCAAGACGGATCACGTTGAACGTGCCGATCAGGTTGACGGTGACGATCTTGGTGAAGTCGGCCAGCGGGAAAGCACCGTTCTTGCTCACGGTCTTGATGGCGTTGCCGATGCCGGCGCAGTTCACGGCGACACGCAGCGGTCCGAGCGACTCCGCGACATCGAGTGCGGCGGACACGTCGGCCTCGCTGGTGACGTCGCCGGCGGCGAAGCGCACGCGGTCGCCGAGTTCCTTGGCGACGGTCTCACCGTTGGACGAGGGCAGGTCGATGATGACGACGCTGGCGCCGTCGGCGAGCAGGGCCTTGGTGGTGGCCAGGCCGAGGCCCGAGGCACCGCCGGTGACGAGTGCGACGCTGTCGTTGACGATCATGTCTATACCTTTCGGAGGCAGGGTTATTCGAGAGGGTGGGTCAGATGCGTTCGATGATGGTGGCGTTGGCCATGCCCGCGCCCTCGCACATGGTCTGCAGGCCGTAGCGTCCGCCGGTGGCCTCGAGGTTGT